>CAZBTM010000317.1:0-3194 GCA_964494425.1 uncultured Rhodothermales bacterium
AAAGACATTGCGCGCGACCTGATCGAGCTCTACGCCAAGCGCAAAGCTTCGAACGGCTACGCGTTCTCCTCGGATACGGTGTGGCAGCAGGAGATGGAGGCCAGCTTCGAGTTCGAGGACACGCCCGACCAGGCGCAGGCCGCCGAAGAGGTGAAGCGCGACATGGAAGACCCCGTGCCCATGGATCGCCTCGTCTGCGGCGATGTGGGCTTTGGCAAGACCGAGGTGGCCGTGCGCGCCGCGTTCAAGGCCGCGCAAGACGGCAAACAAGTGGCCATTCTCGTGCCCACCACCATTCTGGCCCAGCAGCATTACGACACGTTCAAGAAGCGGCTGGGGCGCTATCCGGTCACCGTCGACATGATCTCGCGCTTTCGCACCAACGCCGAGCAGCGCGAGATCCTGAAGCGCCTGAAAGACGGGCGCCTCGACATTCTCATTGGTACGCACCGCCTCACCTCCGGCGATGTCGAATTCAACGACCTGGGGCTCTTCGTGGTAGATGAAGAGCAGCGCTTTGGCGTCAAAACCAAGGAGGCGCTCCGCGAGGTGCGCGCCAGCGTCGACACGCTCACGCTTACCGCCACGCCCATTCCGCGTACGCTGCAGTTCTCCATCTTGGGCGCGCGCGATCTGTCGATCATCGCCACGCCGCCGCCGAACCGGCAGCCCATCATCACCGAAATCCACACCTTCAACCAGGACCTCATCCGCGACGCCATTCTCTACGAGCAGAGCCGGGGCGGACAGGTCTTCTTAATCCACAACCGCGTTAAGACCATCAACGAGATTGCCGAGATGGTGCGCGGCATGGTGCCCGATGTACGCATTGGCGTGGGCCACGGCCAGATGAGCGGCCCAAAGCTGGAGCGCGTCATGACCAACTTTGTCGAGAACAAGTACGACGTGCTCATCAGCACCAGCATCATCGAGAACGGGCTCGACATCTCGAACGCCAACACCATGATCATCAACCGCGCCGACCACTTTGGGATGGCGGCGCTGCACCAGCTCCGCGGACGCGTGGGCCGCTCCGAGCGCAAGGCGTTCTGCTACCTGCTCGTGCCCAGCATCCACAGCATGACCGACGACGCCCGCCAGCGCCTGCAAGCGGTTGAAGAGTTCAGCGATCTGGGCAGCGGATTCAGCCTCGCCATGCGCGACCTCGACATCCGCGGCGCAGGGGCACTTCTGGGGGCCGAGCAGAGCGGATTTATCGGTGAGGTCGGCTACGAAACCTACCACAAGATCCTCGACGACGCCATCAAAGAGCTGCGCCAGGACGAGTTCAGCGACGTGCTCGACGACGAAGACATCGCGCCGCCCGCGCCCGACACCACCGTCGATGTGGAGGAAGACGCCTACATCCCCGACGACTACCTCGCCAACAACGTCGAGCGCCTCAACCTCTACCGCCGCATCAGCGACGCGCCCGACGAGAAGACGCTTGCCGACCTCCGCGAGGAAATGAGCGATCGCTTTGGCGCGCCTCCGGCTCCGGTCGAACACCTGCTCACAGCCGCCGAACTGCGCATCCGTGCCCAGGCGCTGCGCCTCCCCAAAGTCGTCTTCAAGAACGAGCGGCTCTTCCTCTACCTGCCCGCCAAGCCCGCCGACCCGTACTTCTACGAGCAGGTATTCCAGCCGCTCCTCGAACAGCTCGCGGACCTCGACCGCCGCTACGTGCTCAAAGACGACGCCAAAAAAGACATGGTGCGCGCCATCGTCCAAGACACCTCCACCCTGCTCGACGCCCTGGTCGTCATGGAAGACCTGCAACTCGACAAACCCACCGTCCCCGCCGAAGCCGCCGCGTAACCGCCCGCTGTTTCGGTTTAGGGGGAACGCCCAGGTTCGCGCTATCGGGCGCCACGCATCCCAGCTTCAAGACACCGCCTCTGCTCCTGCGTTCGGCCTTGGAAGCGTAAGCTCTTGCCCGACCGCAAAGACCGACGCAACCACGGGAAGTCGAGAGGATAAACTGTGCCGATAGGGCATAGCCCAGCGTTACTGCTCTTGCACAGCACCTTCAGTCATCCCGGCCCCCGAGCCGGGATCCACGCCTTCGGATTGGCGCACCGTTTAGATTGTACACCACTCGCAGCCGTCTGTCTTTGCAGATCTACGGTCACAAATCACCAATTTCGCACTCCGCACCGAAAAACGGCCCCTCAGATTGGCGCACAGCGCGCGATCTCGCATCAACCCAGGCCCCAAACCGAACAGCACCTCGGACAACATAATGGCCATCCTCCGCCGCCTGAGCGGACCTCTTTCTGATTGCACCCCAGCTTGGAGGCTGAATACCTGAATAGCCGTTCACAATACTACAACTTTTGCGGCTTGCTATACTTGGTAGAGGTCCGTTAGTTAAGGTACGTTTCAATCAGTTCTCTTTCGTGTTGTCAATTCTGACGACGGAGAAGACCGCCTTTCATATTTTGAATATCGTTAATCAGGCATGATGCCGAATCAAATTAGAACCTCACTTGCCGTCGGCCTCCTCCTACTTGCCACCGCACCGTTCCTGACGGGCTGTGACCTGTTTGGTAGCGACGACAGATCTGCGGGGAATCTCGGTATTGTAGAATGGGAAATCGATGCATCTAACAGTGCTTCTGCACAGACTTACAATGCATCAGGAGAACCATACATACACCCAAGATTTTGAACCTCTCACAGCCCCCGATACGGTACAGGTGGGGGAGTCATTTGAGGTGGAAGTCCGAACGGTTGCTGCTAATGGATGCTATGAAGCAGACCGCGTGGAGACGGAGCGAGACGCGCTTCTTATTGAAGTCACGCCGTATGACCGCGATCAAACAGATGCCGAGACGGCGTGCCCCCATGTCATCGGATTGCTCAAGCGCACCCTCGACCTCCAGTTCGACGCCCCCGGCGAAGCGCTCATTCGTCTGAACGGACAGCGTGTCATTGGCAGCGACTTCTCAAACCGCGATGACACCGTCATCGAACACGACGTAACCGTGGTGGAATAGCATCGTGCTCGGTTCACTCACGGGACCAGTGCTCGTCGATAAACGCCCGCACTGCCTGCTGATAAGCGGACTGATCGGTGCGCATGGCGTTGTGTCCGCCGCGGATGTCCACAAACGTCTTGGGCTCGGAGACGGCAGCGAAGAGCGTGCGCCCCAGGTCGTACGGCACGACCTCATCATCGGGACTGTGAATCA
>CAZBTM010000318.1:0-3154 GCA_964494425.1 uncultured Rhodothermales bacterium
TCCAATCATCGCCGAATCGACGCTTACTTGCATCTAAGCGGGCTGAATTGCATATTCCAACAGGCTTTTAATCGCACCTTTGAGGTATTGAAATAGGATGCAACCCCCAACGATGCCGCTGCCGAAGAGCTTTTAATCGCACCTTTGAGGTATTGAAATCGCATTACCGGCACGTCGGCCCCCTTCCGGCGCGACTTTTAATCGCACCTTTGAGGTATTGAAATGACTGCGCAAAACAGCGAGCAGCTGGGGAAGATCACCCTTTTAATCGCACCTTTGAGGTATTGAAATCGTAGCAACCGCTACATGGTGCTTCCGCCTCGCTACGCTTTTAATCGCACCTTTGAGGTATTGAAATCGCCACCGATAGCAGGCGACGTAGAAGTGTCGTACGCTTTTAATCGCACCTTTGAGGTATTGAAATCTTCACCGGCGAAGAGATTCGCGGGCTTCGTACACACTTTTAATCGCACCTTTGAGGTATTGAAATTGCATTTCGCGGAATTGCGCGATGTCGCTTGGCGCGGCTTTTAATCGCACCTTTGAGGTATTGAAATGAAGGTCGCGACTGTTGCGCGTGCGTCGAAAGGTGCCTTTTAATCGCACCTTTGAGGTATTGAAATCTACTTCGGCTTCGCCGCGTGTTGCCGATCCGAATTCTTTTAATCGCACCTTTGAGGTATACGTAACGTCCCAGGGCCCTGGGACGCCGGTGTACAGCTGCCGCATGCGTGACGGAGAGCATGAGTTGGAGGGCACGCTGCTTTGCATAGGCAGATGCCGCTCCGCATGGGAGCGCATTGCTCCCGGCGACGCAGTGCCCTGCGTCGTTACGGCTGGTTGGAGGGGCGCATCCGGGGCGCCCGCGGCTCCGCTCGGGACAGACGCACTGTTGAGGTATTGAGAGGCAGGCATCTCGCCGGCACGACCCCCATCCGTCAGCGCTTGGACGCGCAGCCCCCGGAGATCGTTAACGTCGACCGGTCGGCCGACGTTAATCGCACCAAGGCAACGTGGCGCCATCTCTAAAACGCACTATTTGTTCCCACATCTACAACGTCATGCCTACACCCAAACCCGCCCGCGATCGGCTGCTACACCTGCTGCGCACCGGGCACATGCTCACCACCAAAGAAGCCGCCGCCAGGCTGGACGTAACCTCGCGCCAGGTGGCCCGCGCCGCGAACGCGCTCATCGACAGCGGGCACCCGGTCCAGATCACTAAGGTGGGCAACATGAACCAGTACGCGCTGCCCGAGGCCGAGCGCTATCCCGAGAGCGGCGATCGCTACACCGAAAACCAGCTCCTGGCGCTGATCGTGGCCATTGAAGCTGGGCGCTCGCTGCTGCGTCCCACCCCGCTGGCCGCCCCCTTAAAGGCCGTCTACGACGACCTTACGGCACGCATCCCCGAGCAGAACGTATTCACGCTCGACCCGGATGAAGAGTCGTCGCGCTGGCACTTTCAGGAGGCGCGGTCCGTCCCCATCGACCCCGACATCTTTGAGACGGTGCGGCAGGCCATCCACGAGCAGCGCACTATCAGCATCGACTATATGAACGCCAGTCGGCAGACCCGAAACAAAGGGCGCACCATCGACCCGCTCGTCATTGGCCCCCAGAACGGCGCCTGGCTCTGCGCGGCCTACTGCCACATGCGCAAGGATATCCGCGACTTCAACCTGGTGGATATCCAGTCCATTGAGGTGCACGATACCCATTTTGATCCGCCCGAAGACTTCGACCCCGTGCTGCACTTCGATAAGCGCTTTGGCGCCACCACCGGCGAAAACTCTCTCGTCCGCATCCGCGTGTCGCCCGCGGTCGCACGCTACTTTCGGCGCAAAAAATACCACCCCACGCAGCAGATCGATCATGAAGGCAGCGACGGACACCTCATCGTGTCGTACGACGTAGAGGGGCTCAAAGATATGCATTCGTGGATTCGCTCGTGGGGCCCCTCGGTCACGGTGTTGGAGCCCGAGAAGCTCGTCAAAAAGATTCAGGAGGATGCAGAGGCCGTGGTCGCCCAGTATGCGTCGCAAGCGTGACAGATCGCGGCAGAGCGGCGGACGTATTGTTCCGGACGCGAAATGTCGCGGATCGAACGAGCGGTTTATACCTTCGCGATGCGTTGTTGCCCGTTCGCTTCGCCCTGCATCGCTATGCCGAATCCATCGTCGTGCCGCCCCAGCCACGCCATCCACCTGCGCCTGCGCACCGCTGTAGGGGCCCCCGCCGTGCCATGGATTGAGCCGCCGCTCTGCCTGCGCCGCCCCAACGGCACCCTCGAACTGCTGGGCCAGAGCGCAGACCTGCTGCCCACCGTCCGCTTCGTGCTCAGCTACGGACGCTATGCCACGCTGCTCGGCTCGCCCGTCCTGCAGCGTGCGGTTGTGGAGGAGGCGCGACGTATCATTGCATGCTACGAAGATACCTGACCAGACGCCACAAGCGTTGCATCTGAAGCGCCAATCTTCTACCTTGCCAATACGCCTCATCGTTTCTGCATCATATCCATCCTCGTATATGCGTCTCAACCTCACGCTCACCCCGTCCGCCGAACCCGTCCCGTACGACCACCTGCACCAGCTCACCGGAGCGCTGCACAAATGGATCGGTCCCAACAACGACCTGCACGACGGCCTGAGCCTCTACAGCTTCGGCTGGCTCAACGGCAGCACCGGCACGAAAGACGGCCTGCTCTTTCCCAAAGGGGCCGACTGGCGCGTCAGTTTCTACCAGGCCGAGGCCGCCAAAGCCTGCATGGACGGAATGCTCGCAGATCCGGCCGTGGCCCATGGGATGCGCGTGGCCGAAGCCAAGGAGCAGCGCGCCCCGTCGTTCTCAGCGCCCCACGTGTTTAAGGTGGACAGTCCCGTGCTGGCGCGCCAGACCCGCGAAGACGGCAGCCGCGCTCACCTCACGTGGGACGACCCGGATGCCGACGCCGCCCTCACGCGCACGCTGCGCACCAAACTCTCCGCTGCGGGCATCGACGTAGACCCGAGCGCGGTGCACGTGCAGTTCGACCGCAGCTACGCGCACCCAAAGACAAAGCTCGTGCGCATCAAACAGACGCAGCACCGCGCCAACATGTGCCCCGTCGTCATCGACGGTCCGCCTGCAGCCCTTCGGTTCGCCTGGCTCGTGG
>CAZBTM010000319.1:0-3146 GCA_964494425.1 uncultured Rhodothermales bacterium
TCCAAGATGTGGTGATCGTCTTATGAACACGCATTTTAAACGACTCGAACAGTTGTACGGGCGCTCGCGTGCTGCATCCACCCAAGCTGCAGTGTCTTTCGGGCGCGCCATTATTCATAGCGATATTGAGGGCCATCTGCCAGGTACCACCGCTGCCGAACAGCTCCTGACCGATGCTGCTCGCCTGGCCGCTGGGTCGCTTCACAAAGAGCATGTGGTGCGCGTAGACCAGTTTGAGATCGAAATGAAGGAAGACGGATACACCGGTCCGGTGCGCGCGATGGCACAAGTCATTCTCACACAGCCGCCACGTGCGGTCGTTACGGTGCTCCTGTTGAGCGACGATGATGAGGTGGTCGCTGAAGCGCGCGGCTCGTTCCTGCCGACTAAAGAACAACTCCCCGACCTGTCGGCGGTCGCCGAGTCGAGCGGGGTTACGTCGAACGACGGCCTGGAATACGATGACGGATACCCAGAAACAGATGCGCCGGTGCTCAAGCCCGCCTCGTTCATGCCGATCTACGCGTCGCCGTTTGGCGTGATATGCCTGAACTGACCTGACAGATGCAGCATGGGCGTATCGGATTCACCACATAACATCAGCGCCCGCCTCCAGCAATGGGGGCGGGCGCTGCTTTTTATGGGACGAGGCGGCTGGGGCACAGCCAACGCTCAATAGCCAATCACAATGCCGTCTTTGCGCATCTCGGTGCCGCCCCAGTATACGCCTTCTTCGGGGTCCCACATGATGGCCTGGTAGCCGCCATAGCCGCCCGCGCTCACCTCTACGGCATGACCACGTCCGCGCAGCGATTGGACTACATCGGCAGGCACACCGCTTTCCAGACGGAGGGTGCCGCGGCCTTCCATGGCGGAGCCGGTGGGCGAGCTGCTGCCCGAGTGCCGGTAGCGGGCCGCATCACCTGCTTCTTGCACGTTCATCCCAAAGTCGACGATGTTGCTAAGCACCTGCACGTGCCCTTGCGGCTGCATGGCGCCCCCCATGACGCCAAAGCTCAAGAACGGCTCGCCGTCTCGCATCGCAAACGCCGGGATAATCGTGTGAAAGGGGCGCTTTTCGGGGGCATAGACGTTGGGGTGGCCTTGCTCCATCGTAAAGAGTGCACCGCGATTTTGGAGCATGAAGCCCAGCCCGTCGGGCACCAGGCCGCTGCCCATGCCCGTGTAGTTGCTCTGAATGAGCGAGACCATCATGCCGGTGGAGTCGGCGACCGTGAGGTAGATTGTGTCGCCGTCTTCAAGAGCAGTGGGGTCGCCGTGACTCGGTTCTGAGAGCACCCGGTCCATGCGAATCTGCTCGCGTCGTTCGGCGGCATACGCCTCAGAAATGAGCGCATCGACCGGAATGTCGGCAAACGCGGGGTCGGCATAGAAGCGGGCGCGGTCTTCGAAGGCCAGCTTCTTGGCTTCGGTCTGCACGTGCAGGTAGTCGGTCGAGTTGTGGCCCATGTCGGCGACGTCGAAGCACTCCAGGATCTGAAGCATCTGCAGCGCAGCAATGCCCTGTCCGTTGGGCGGTAGCTCGTAGACCTCCACGCCACGGTAGTCGACCGAGACCGGGTCGACCCAGTTGGCCTCGTGTGCGGCCAGGTCCTCTGCGCGGAGCGGCCCGCCAATGCGGCGCATGTACTGGTCGATCGTCTGGGCAATGGCGCCTTCGTAGAACGCGTCAGCCCCATTGGAGGCAATCGTTTCAAGCGTAGACGCCAAATCGGGATTGCGGAAGATTTCGCCCTCTCGCGGAGCCCGGAGTGTATCGTCGCGCTGAATGAGGTACGTGTCGCGCCAGTTGTCATCGGGCAGATCGCCCCGCTGAAACGCCCCGACGTTGGCCTCCCAGTAGTAGGCGATGACCTGCGAGAGCGGGAATCCGTCTCGTGCATAGCGCACCGTCGGTGCAAAGAGCTGCTGCCAATCCATCGTACCAAACCGCTCATGCAGTCGGTCCCATCCGCTCACGGTGCCGGGTACGCTCACCGGCAGCGGGCCAAAGAAGGGAATCTGGTTGCTGTCGCCCAGCTCCTCTTGCAGGGCATCATACGAAAGCCCTTGGGGCGACCGGCCACTGGCGTTGAGGCCGTAGACCTCGTCGGTTTCAGGGTCATAGACAATTGCGAAGAGGTCGCCGCCAATGCCGTTGCCTGTGGGCTCCACCAGGCCGAGCATCGCATTCGCAGCGATGGCGGCGTCAACGGCGCTGCCCCCGCTTTTTAGCACGTCGACGGCCACCTGAGACGCGAGCGGCTGGCTTGTGGCTGCCATGCCGTTCTGAGCCACGACCGGACTGCGGGCGTAGGGCGCGCCGGTGAGGCGGTCGCCGCCTCCGGTGTCGGACTGTGCTCCCGCTGAGCTGGGGAGCGTGACGGAGAATGCAAACAGTGAAAGGATGCAGCAGAGAAAAACGCGCATAATAAAGTCGGGGAACGGAGAAGAATACGCAAGCCATGGTCTGGGACCGGGGGCGTCGGTGCGAGGTCCTGCGGTTAATCTCACAGTATCACACCAGCGGCCTGCATCTGACTCGGCGCTCGGGGTGGGGACCAGACGGAGCATGCAATATAGAAAGAAAAGCGGAAAGGCGAAAACCGGCTCGTTTTCGAGCGCGCGGGCAGGCACATCTGCAACACAGCGGTAACGGGCAGCTGCGCGGACCTTCAGCCGTAATGCACAGAATCCTCCAACAAAAAACGGGACGCCTCCCGCAAAGGAAGCGTCCCGCTCGTGTTGGATTCGCAGTCTGAATCTCTCAGAAGAGAGACGATTCAGCCTAAAAGTCCATGTCGTTCATGTTAGGCATGTTGTTGGCGCCGCTGTTCTTGCCTTGGCGGTCCGTGATAACCGACTCCGTTGTGAGTAGCAGCCCTGCCACCGAGGCCGCGTTTTCGAGTGCACTGCGCGCAACCTTGGTCGGGTCGAGCACGCCTTGCTCAAGCAGCGGGCCGTAGACGTCGGTGCGCGCGTTGTAGCCGAAGTCGCCTTCGCCGTCCTTCACGTGCTCCACCACGAGCGAGCCTTCGAGGCCCGCGTTCGACGCGATCTGACGGAGCGGCTCTTCGAGCGCACGGCGTACAATCGAGACGCCAATCTCCTGGTCCTGATTTTCGACGTCGAGGGTGTCAAGCGCA
>CAZBTM010000320.1:0-1929 GCA_964494425.1 uncultured Rhodothermales bacterium
CGCCCTTCCCCAGGACCAGCCGCCGGTCCGATTCGACACTGGCGCCGATCTGGAGCGCTTCGTAGACCGCTGGATCGTACCGCATGGACGCCTCCTGGCTGGACTCATCCCCGGCCTCGACACGCTCAAGCGCGCCACCGATCATCTAAGCCGCGGCTTCTTCTACACGGCGACCGTTGTCCAGCTACCCGCGCATCTGGAGGCGAACCGCCTCTACCTGCCGCACGACGACCTGCGCCACGAAGATCTGTCCATGCGGACGCTCCGCGAGGGCACGGCTACCGAACCGGTGCGCAAGGTGCTCTGGAAGCAGATGATCCGCGCTCGCGACGCGCTGGCCCGTGGCCACACGGCGCTGAAACGCCTCACATGGCAGGCCAAGTGGCGCCTCAAGTTCTGGTGGATCGGCGCGCTGGAGCTGCTCAACGAAGTCGAGCGCCGCGACTTTGACGTGTGGAGCGCGCCCATCACCCTCAACCGCTGGCGCACCGCCCAGGTGTATCTACAAACGTACATCGGACGCGCAACGGCTCGGATGGCGTAGCATACTAAAGGCATAAGCATACAACCTGTGTAACAGTTATCCGTGGTACAACACAGACAGCCGGATACGCCGCGCTGCCGCGTATCCCTTCGTACACGTTTTCCACAATCCTACAACCGTATGTCTGCTACCGATACGCCCACTCGCGAATCTGTTGATCTGGACCGCGTGCACACCGACGGCATGACCTATGCCGAGTATAAGGCGCATTGGGAGGCCGAGCGCACCGCCGACCTGCCCGACGACGCCGACGCCTCGGACCGCCGCATGATGCACTACCTGAACTACAACCACGAGCGCCAGGCCAGTGTGCATGCCGCATACACGGTCTCTGAGGACCTGCACGACGCGCTCGATGCGACCCATACGCCGCAGACGTGGATGGTGCTTACCGAGCCCTGGTGTGGCGATTCGGCCTTCATCCTGCCGGTCATTGCTGAGGCTGCGCAGGCGCACCCCGACATCGACCTGCGCATTCTGCTGCGCGACGACAACCTGGACCTGATGGATCGCTTCCTGACGGGCGGATCGCGGAGCATCCCCAAACTGGCTGCGCTGGATGAAAACGGAGCCGTGCTGTTTACCTGGGGACCGCGTCCCGATGCGGCGCAAGATCGTTACGACGCATTAAATGCCGATGGAAAGGACAAGATGGCAATTGTGAAAGCCCTCCTCGATTGGTATGATGAAGGCGGTTGGCAGCACGTCGAACGCGAACTCATCGACACGCTGCACGCCGCTCCGCCTGCTACCTCGTAACTTCCGCACGCTCTCATGGCCGACCCGACCTGGACGCCCGCGCACGACATTGCTCTGCTCTACATGGCTGCCGCCTATGGCACCGACCACGAGCTCTCGCCCGAAGAGGGGGTGTCGGTGCAGGCGGCCCTGGCCCCGTGGGCGGCTGGGTACAACCTGGAGGTACGCCCCACGCTCATCGAGGGCGTAACCCGTCTCACCGAAGCCGACTCGCCCGACGAGGCCGTCGACCAGTCCATTGAGCGCCTCTCCGACGAGCTGAGCGCCGATCACCATAGCGACATCCTCGAAGGACTTGTCGACATTGCGGAGGCCGATGGCGTGCTCCTGCAGCGCGAGCAGGGCCTCATTGCCCACGTTGCCACCGCCTGGGGACACAAAGCCCTTGGCGAGTCCCTGCTCGACAATACGACCGCTCAAGTCGAGAACACCACCGACAACTGGAGCCTCATTCACGAGCTCGCCTTCCTGTTCATCGCCATTGCGCATGCGGGCAACAACGAGCTCAACACCGACGAAATCGATATGCTGCGCAAGCGCCTGCAGCCGTGGCATCCCGATCTGGGCGAAGAAGCCATCGACGACGTCATCCGGACTGCGCTACGCGTCTATGCCGATGCTGACGA
>CAZBTM010000320.1:2039-3119 GCA_964494425.1 uncultured Rhodothermales bacterium
CTGGCCGTGCTCGACGACATCTACTGCATGGCCCGCGCCGACGGCCCCGTCACCAGCGCCGAAGAGTCGCTTATCGACACGCTCGGCGCCGCCTGGGACGTGCAGGTGCGCCTGTCGCCCCGTTGCAAGTAACGCCGAGAGAAACGGCATCTATACGCGTATGTGGCGTTGGAGGGAAGCCGAGCCAAGCGCCCAATGCAACAGTCTCATCACAGCTCCTGCGGGGCGGATCGCTGCGCGAAAGCCGTGCGTTGGTCGTTGATGACCGTGCCCTTCACCCAAATCCTCGCAGGCTCCTATGTCTTGGATCCACACCCTGGCCACCCACGCGGCCACACGCTGGGTCGCCAGCGGACTCTTGGCCGCTGGCGGGTGGGCGCTCTATCAAACCGCCACCGCCCAAACAACGCCGCCAGCGTCTCCAGGTGCCGACCCTGCGCCGGTCGAGCATCGAACATCCCCAGCTGTCGAAGCAGTCCCGGCACCGTCCACTGAAAACGGCACCGCCCATACCCTCCGTACCGAGGCACCATCCCCCGATCCTGCCCGCATCGAGGCGCTGGTAACCGATCGCGTATGTGCCGAGCGCAACCACCTGTGGCGCGTGGCGGCGTGGGGGAGCGCGAACATGGTAGGCGGGCTCGCGCTACGCCTCGCCTCCGACCCTGTTGATACCCGCGCCTTCGGATTCCAATCGGCAACCTGGGGGGCGGTCAACGTGGGTATTGCGGCGGCAGGACTGCTCAGTGCGCGCGACCGGCCGACCACATGGCGCAGCGCCGTTGATGCCGAGCGCCGGTACCACGACATCCTGTTAGCTAACTTGGGACTCAACATAGGCTACGCCAGTGTGGGCACTGCCATGGTCGTAGCCAGTGCGTACGACGTAGACCGCGCCGCCGTGTGGCGAGGGCATGGCAGCGCTCTCATCCTGCAAGGCGCCGGTCTGTTCGTATTAGACGCCATTGCGTGGCTCGGATCCCGAGGGCGCATCGTCGACTTCCTCGGCATGCCCGGGGACCTCGCGGCCCGACCCTTGCCAGTGGGCGGAGCGCTCACCTGGCGTTTCTGAGTCATCCG
>CAZBTM010000321.1:0-2714 GCA_964494425.1 uncultured Rhodothermales bacterium
ACGCTCTGCCTATGTCTGCATACGCTCTGCCTATGTCTGCATACGCTCTGCCTATGTCTGCATACGCTCTGCCTATACGAAACGATTGCTACGAAGTCCGAATGTAGAGGAACGCCCCGGCGACCGGTTGGGTACCGCCCCTTTCAACGATAGGCGCTACATTCCCATGAATGAAGTGCTTAGATCGCCGCTCTCTTTTCGTTGCATCTGTGTTTATGGCTTCAGACTCGACGCTCGAAAAAAGTCTTACCCTGTACGACGTGTACGCCATTAGCACTGGCGCCATGTTTAGCTCTGGGTTTTTCCTACTCCCGGGGATTGCCGCTGCTGAAACGGGGCCCTCTGTGATTCTGGCGTATTTGGTGGCGGGCTTGCTCATCCTGCCGTCCATGTACAGCATGGCCGAGCTTTCTACGGCGATGCCCAAGGCGGGCGGTACGTACTACTTCCTGGATCGTAGTTTGGGTCCACTGGCAGGCACCGTGGGCGGACTGGGCACCTGGCTGGCGCTGGTGTTCAAGAGTGCGTTTGCGCTCATCGGGATGGGCGCCTACCTGGCGATTTATGCTAATGTGCCCATCAAGCCGCTGGCAGCAGCCCTTGCGGTGGCCTTTGGTGTGCTTAACGTGGTAGGAGCTAAGGAAAGCAGCTGGCTTCAGCGCGCACTCGTCACGGTGCTCGTAGGTGTGCTTACGTTCTACGTGGCTCAGGGCGTCTTTTCGGTGTGGGATGGATTCTCTACATCTGGAAGTGCGGACGCCTTCACGCCGTTCTTTACAGAAGGCGGTGGCGGATTCCTGGCCACTATTGGGATTGTATTTGTGTCGTACGCGGGCCTTACAAAGGTGGCGAGCGTGGCCGAGGAGGTCAAAAACCCTGACCGTAACATTCCACTCGGCATGATCCTGTCGCTGGCTACAGCAACGACCATCTATGTGGTGGGCGTGGCGATCATGGTGGCCGTGCTCCCGGGCGAGCAACTGAACTCCGACCTGACCCCCGTCTTTACCTCCGGCGAGGTTTTCTTCAACTGGCTGCCGTACTCGCTGGGCCCGATCCTAATTGTGGTCGCTGCGATCGCGGCCTTTGCATCCACCGGAAACGCAGGCATTATGTCGGCCTCACGCTATCCGCTGGCTATGGCGCGGGATCGCCTGCTGCCAGATAGCCTCGCGCAGCTTGGGCGCTTCAAAACGCCGACGCGCTCCATCATTGTCACGGTGGGGCTGATGCTGGTGATTATCTTTGCGCTCTCGGAAGAAGGGGTCGCGAAGCTGGCCAGTGCGTTTCAGCTGCTGATCTTTGCGTTCCTGAACTTTGCGGTCATTGTGATGCGCGAGAGTGAGATCCCGTCGTATGCGCCGGGCTATCGTTCGCCGCTCTATCCATGGATGCAAATCGCGGGGATCTTTATCCCGGGCCTTCTGATCTCGGAAATGGGCACGCTCGCCATTGTATTCACTGCTATTGTAATTTTAGTTGGCATTGGGTGGTACTTCTATTACGTGCAGAACGTGCCGCGCGAGGGCGCCATCTTCCACTGGTTTGAACGCCTGGGGAAACAGCGCTATGACGGACTCGACCATGAGTTGCAGGGCATCCTGGAGGAGAAGCGCGTCAGCGATGACACGGCATTTGGAAAGCTCGTGGCGCGTGCAGAGGTCATACGAATCACCGAACCTACGATCTACGAAGAAATTGTAGGCCAGATTGCTACCCAACTGGCTGGCAAGCTCAACCTTTCCGCAGAGACGCTCAAGCACGAGTTCTTAGACGGCACGCTGCACAGCGCGGTGTCGGTGAGCCATGGCGCAGCCCTACCATACTGCCAGATTGATGGCATCGACCAGCAAGAAATGGTCATGGTACACTGCCAATCGGGGGTTTGTATCGACGTTGAAAAGAACGGCAGCCCGCTTGACACGTCCGAGCCGGTCTACGCCTTCTTCTTTCTTGTAAGCCCAAGCGACGACCAGAGCAACCACTTGCGCACACTCGCAACGCTTGCCAATCGCATTGACGAGAATGGGTTTACCACGGAGTGGCGCGCAGCCGCTGATGAGAAGGCCATGAAGGAGAGTCTGCTTCATCATGAGCGCTACATTACGTTCTCTCTGCTTTCAGATACGAAAACGGAAGATTTCATCGACCGGCGCATTCGTGATTTGAATCTGCCGGCTGGCGTACTGGTGGCGCTTGTTCGCCGCAACGACCAGGTCACAATCCCGAACGGAGACTCTACGCTTCAGGAGGGCGATCAGATGACGGTTATTGGAAACCCAGCGGGTATCGAACGGCTCTATGAGCTGTATCGTGGCGGTGCTAATGATGAAAGCATTGTACAGTGATAGCATAGACTACGTCCAGAACCACCCGATGCATCAGAAAAAGGGATGCGCAACGGCCTCTCGGCCCTGCGCATCCCTTTGTGATGTTCAGGTGGTCACGCTCCTTTGTTCGTTATGCATCCTCATCCGGCTGGTGGAACGCATACCCGTAGTGCGTGGGCGGCGTAAACGTTTCCTTGATGGAGCGCGGCGAAATCCAGCGGTGTAGGTTTAGGGCCGAGCCGGCCTTGTCGTTCGTGCCGGACTTGCGTGCCCCGCCAAACGGCTGCTGCCCCACCACCGCACCGGTGGGCTTGTCGTTGATGTAGAAGTTGCCGGCCGACTGCTCCAGCCGGTCCATCGTAGTGCGAACGGCCGCCCGGTCTT
>CAZBTM010000321.1:2724-3107 GCA_964494425.1 uncultured Rhodothermales bacterium
AGTCGGCATCGTCGTACACGTAGATCGTGGTAACGGGACCGAAGATCTCTTCTTCCATCGACTCGTAGTGCGGATCCGTCGCCAGAATGACGGTCGGGTCGATGAAGTAGCCCGTGCTGTCATCGTAGGTACCGCCAAAGAGAATCTCGGCATCGTCCGATTCTTTCGCCCGGTCGATATAGCCCGTGATCTCATCAAACGCCCGCTGGTCAATGACCGCATTCACAAAGTTGGTCAGGTCCTCGGGCGGCCCTACCTGCAGGCTCTCAATCTGCTCAGCCAGTTCCTCCTTAATCGTCGGCCAGAGGGATTCGGGCAGATAGATGCGCGAGGAGGCGGAGCACTTCTGCCCCTGATACTCGAAGCTGCCCCGCACAATCGCA
>CAZBTM010000322.1:0-1445 GCA_964494425.1 uncultured Rhodothermales bacterium
GGCGGCGCCTTCGATGCCGTGCACGACCGCGTGCGCATCGAGCGAATCGAGACGCCCACCGTTGAGATCGCCTCGATTACCGGATGCGTGACGGAACTGCCGCGTCGCCCCAAGGCCAACACCGCCACGGTAGGACTGCTGGCGCTCCTCGCAGATCGTGATCTGCCCTACGGCTTTCGCGTGCACATCCACAAGGGCATTCCGCTGAGCTCAGGCATGGGCGGATCCGCGGCCTCGGCGGTAGCCGCCATGAAAGCAGCACAGGTGCTGGTCGATCCGCCCCTGACCGACGACGAGGTGCTGCGCTATGCCTTGCAGGGCGAGCAGATTGCCAGCGGTGCCATGCACGGCGACAACGTAGTGCCCATGGTCTACGGCGGTGTGGCGCTCACGCGCAGCCTGGACCCGCTCGATGTCGTGCCCATTCCGGTGCCCGACGGACTGCACGCCGCCCTGGCGCATCCGCACATGCAGATTTCCACCCGCTCGGCCCGCGCCGTGCTGCCCGAGGCGGTGCCGGTACACATTGCCGTGCAGCAGAGCGCTAACCTGGCGGCGCTCGTGGCCGGGTGTGCCCAGAACGACCTGCCGCTCATCGGACGCTCGCTGCAGGACGTGATGATCGAACCCCACCGAGCGCGGCTCATCCCCGGATTTGCTGCCGTGCAGACGGCTGCTCGCGACGCTGGTGCTCTGGGCGGGTCCATCTCGGGCGCCGGCCCCAGCGTCTTTGCCTGGTGCCCCGACGCCGCCACCGCCGAGCGCGTAGGCACCGCCATGCGCCGCGCCTTCGCGACCGAAGACTTAGATGCCGACATCTGGACCGCCCCCGTGGCCAGCACTGGCGCCCGGCGGGTGGAGGACGACGTACAATAGGTAGCCGTTATTCACCATCTGGCGATGAAACCTCCTCAATCCCACGCTCAGTCAGGCGGACGCTGCACGCTGATTCTTCATCGTCACACTCCCAGGTTACCTCCCCCCAGTTGCATCCCAACGAACAGGTTGCGGTGAATGTACCTTCTTCATGTGTGACCACAATGTCGAGTGCATCGCTCTCGGAACGCTCAGGTTGGTTTATGTGAGGTGCTGAGAACCAAAGTCCAGAAAGAAAGACAAGTGCACTCAGGCCGTATATAAACTTTTGAGTCGGGGTGATAAAACGCATGTGTCTACTGGTTTTTATGGGAAGGAGTATGTGCTGATGTCTAAAGAAAGCTATGTCTCTATCTGATAAACAGCTATGCGAATCTCATTCGTTTCAGGAATCACGCGATATGCGAAGGCACGGCCGTCTTGAACAGCGAAGATACGATCATCAGGATTTGCAAGATGAGCGGGATAGATCGACTCTGTCGCTATGTCGATGACATGCCATAAGGAGACAAAGGCATCGTCAGCAGCATCTGGGTGGTACAGTCCTCGAATCCAGATGCGTTCTGGGC
>CAZBTM010000322.1:1455-3101 GCA_964494425.1 uncultured Rhodothermales bacterium
TCATATGCTGGATGCGTATCGTGCCAGCCTTCTTCCTGAATCATCGTAGCTGCGTTCGGTACATCCTCGACACGCTCAAGCGCTGCCCGGCGATCATCTGCTGTCACCGATCGAGAGGGCACCGGAATATCAATGAGTGTTTCGGACGTGCCGTCCTCATTCACGCACTGGATACGAAAATTCCCGGTCCAACCGTAGCAAGGGTAGCCCGTTGGACTCGGGCGGAGGTATAGGATAACGTCCGAACGGTTTGGCTACGGCTTGCATATGCTCTTCGCCTCGCTGAGCTCGAATCATCTCCATCGTAGGAAGATGAGCCAATGAGTCTTTAACGATAGCTCCCTCGTGGTTTATTTCGGTGATCCAGATGCCCTCTTCCATCTCTTCACGATTCACACCTCGGGTGTATGCGGAAAATAATGATCCGTCTTGAGACGCAAATATTTCAGTAGGGCTACGGAGCGCAGATGAACCCACTCCGAAGCTGTACGCAAAGGAAGATTCCGGCAAGGGACCAAACGCGGATACACGACGCAGCATCCGGTCGTATACAAACACAGAATCCTGGTCTCCAAGTGCGAGGTTAACCGGAGAACGAAACTCGCCGGGCCCTTCTCCGAATTCTCCTATCGTATCCAAAAGCTCACCATCCGGTGAGAAGACACGTACGTCTCGATAGCCTGCATCGGCAACATATATGGTACCGTTGGATCCCAATTGGGGCCCGGTTGGCATGGCCACATCGGTTCCTTCTGCATCACCAATCTCTACAATTTCAACAAGCTGTAAGGTGTCTTGTAAGGCAAAGCGCTCAAACAGATGACCCGTCTCGTCACTTCGCTCACATCCTGATGTAAACAAAAAAATAAAGGCTGCAAATATAATAGGTAATAAATTATTTACCATTTAGATTTTTTTGTCAGTAATAAGTTTTCCAAACACTGCATGACGTTGTGCCTCTCAGTTCAGAGCGCAGATATTCTACCTACGTATCACGGAACTGAGAGGCATACAAGTCATGTGTAACTGTTACAAGTAGTTGAGGGCATTATGAACAAAAGTACGTGGTTCCATTGTTCAACTGGGTGCTGGAGCTTCTACGGGCCCATCGCCACCGCCATCATCTTCCGATTCTTCGCAGAGACAGCTTGTGCTACTGAAAAACCCCCCACAATTGCAGCACGCATAATTATTTCCTTGGCATCCACCAACTGAACAGCTACTTGGATTGCTAAACGTACAACCACCAATACTGCATGAACTAGAGCCAGGGCCTCCTGCTTGGCATGAAATATCCGTCAGGGTATATCCCGAAGCAAAGGCACGGTGGTCGAAGTATCCCTTCCCTGAAGCCGAGTACGCGAGAGAAACTTCATCAAGCGACACTTCCTGCTCTCCATCAGTCGTCCACACCACAGCAGTACACCCCTCATCTTCGCTGCCATCATCAGGGTTCAGAGTTGCCGCTAAACCTACATCCGATGCAAGGATCTGGGAGCAGCAGAAAACCAAAAGCACGAGTGCGCCGAGCACATATCTTATTTTGGTCATGACTACTTTGTATTCGATTATAAAGAATTCACAATACAAATGTAGTGGTTTCGAGGGGGGGGCAACATTGAAATGTAAATATTATGCAATTAGAG
>CAZBTM010000323.1:0-368 GCA_964494425.1 uncultured Rhodothermales bacterium
CCGCCGTTGGTGGGCACGTGCGTGAGCGCGATGAGCGCCGTGCGGTCGTCGATCGCATCGCGCAAGGCGTGCAGGTCGATCTGGCCCTCGGCGTCGGACGGCACGACCTGTACCGATGCGCCAGTGCGCTCGGCCACTTGTAGCATCGCGATGTAGTTGCTGGCGTACGAGGCTTCGGACGTGAGAATGCGGTCGCCCGGGTCCAGGTCCATGCCGTAGAAGGCCATGTCCCACGCCCGCGTGGCATTTTCGACGAGAGCAATTTCCTTGGCCTCCGCCCCAATGAGCTGGGCGATGGCACCGTATGTGTGCTGCAACTGGTCCTTGGCATAGGCAGCGGCTTCGTATCCCCCCAGATGCGCTTCCTG
>CAZBTM010000323.1:378-2684 GCA_964494425.1 uncultured Rhodothermales bacterium
GATGATCGATCTGGGCATCAAGCACGGGCTGCGGCGGCAGGGCGCTCCCAGCGTTGTTGAAGTGCAGCACCTCGGTGCAGCCAGGCGTATCGGCCCGGGCGCGCTCCACGTTAAACGTAGCGTCAGGCATTGGTATCGTCAGAATCGATCAGAAAGTTGTCGAGCGCGCGGAAAGTAGGGGTTGGGCGCTCCCAGTGCGGCAAGAGTCCGCCCGGCACCGTGGCGTGTGTGATGTAGCGTGGATTGGCCTTCTTCAGGGCCGGAAGCCGATCAAAGCGCTGCACGGTGGGTGTGGGGGCCTTGGGCGTAAGGATGAGCGTAGGACGATAGAGGCGCGCATACCCCTCGGTGTCAATGTTGCGCTGAAAGAGCGACCCGTCTACAAAGTGGCGCGGGGCGTAGGGCGCGCCCTGAATGCGGGCGGTTTGGGCGCCGTAGTACACGAGCGCATCGGGGACGGCCTCTGCATCCTGAAAGACTTGTGTCGCCAGATAGCGCCGCAGCGACGATGGGCGCGTGAGCCCAAAGTAGGCCGGCGTGAACCCGCCCACGGCGGCGGCGGTTTTGACGGCCAGACGCCCGAAGGGGGAGGGGCCGCGATTGGCCGAGAGTCCGGTCGGCGCAATGAACGCGCAGCGCCGCACCAGCGAAGCCGCCTGCAGCGCTACCGACGCCGCAAACTCGCTGCCCAGCGAGCACGCCACCAGATCGGCCGCCGGTCCTACGGCATCATTCAGCACCGCGTACAGTACGTCGTGATAGGTTTGGGGCGTGTAGGTGCGACGCGTGCGCTCCGAGCGCCCAAAGCCAAGCCAATCGAGGGCCCACAGGGGGCGGTCGGTCGCTGCTGCGTAGTGCTCCACAAGCGGACGCATCTCCATCGGCGAGGCGACGGCGTTGAAGCTGTGCAGGAAGACAAGGGGTGTGCCCGTGCCCGGGCGGTGGTACAGGTGCACGCGGCCCTGGTCGGTGTCGAGGATGCGCGATTCGAGGTTGAGCGCCGGGTCGAGGGCATGGGCCGGCGGCAGGCTGCGGTGATAGGCTGTGGTAACGCCAGCAGCGGCGGCTACGCCTGCGGCCGTCCACCCAAGCCAGTGCGAGGAAGAGGAACTCATGAGCAAGAGGCGCGAACAATCCGGAAGAACAGCGGGATGCGGCTGTACCGGCAACTTGCAACGCAGGGTTCCGTATGCACAAACAAGTCTAAAAGAGCGTGCGAGATATGCCGCGCTCCGCTCTACCCCTGTAGTTCAACTGGATAGAACACAAGCCTCCTAAGCTTGGAATCCTGGTTCGAGTCCAGGCAGGGGTACCACATGCGGGATCGAGTAACTCACATGTAGCATTGCACTGATTAGCACTTACTTTTCTGATTCTTTTCTTGCAATAACGGACTACCGTACGCGTGCTGCCTGCTACTCGCACCTTGCCTCCATCACTTATAATTGAACCGTTCCTGGATTAGATAGCATGTTTTGTTTGGGGGGAGGCGCTGGCATCTGGTCCCTGTGCGGGGCTGGTCTCAATCTACCGGTGGATGTGGTGCCGCGCGGCCATGGTGCAACGTGCCGTGCGTAACGTTGTCGAGCTGGTTGACGTTGCGGCTCATGGCCAGACGCGCAGCCCAACCCCAGCCGATGGCGCCTCAAACTCGGAGAGCGACGGGCTCCACGCATATCGTCCGCTCAGGCGGATTCCGAACCACTTGCCCAGCAAAACAGTGGCGCCTACCTCTGGACCGCCCCCCACATACCCCGAGGATAGAACACATACGTCGGTCCCTTCGCATATCTCCGCATCCGCGTATCCCAGCCCGACGACGCCTCCAAGATCAAAGCGCAGTCGATCTGTGAACACGCCGTCGTAGCGGAGCGCAAGGAAGAGGCGCCCCAAGCGCTGGATGGTGTCTCCCCGAAACGGTCCTGGATTGCGCGATGGGGAGCCCACCAGAGCACTGACCCCAAGATCGAAGCCAAGCCCATTCGGACGGGCATGGCCAATGCGAAGTCCGACAACTGGAGCGGTCTCGTCGAGCAACTGCATGGCGCGCACCTCGGACTCAACAAAGAAGCCGCCCTGTTCCTGGGCGCTCCCTTCCGCGGTCGACCCCACCAGAGCAATTATTGCCATGGCAATACAGCGGAGAACGAGCGCGATGTTTTTCATCATCGGTATGGTGTATCTGATGTGGGCGAGATGCTTGCTGTTTAACCCCTTCTGAAAGTCGCTAAACATGTACACGCTGGGACGTTATGGATACCTCAATGGTGCACCTGCCCCGAACGGAGCCGAGGGCGAGCCAGAGA
>CAZBTM010000323.1:2697-3071 GCA_964494425.1 uncultured Rhodothermales bacterium
CGTAACGACGCAGGGCCTGCGTCGCCCGGAGCAAGGCGTCGCCATGCGGAGCGGCATCTGCATCTCATGCGCCCCGTCTGCATGCGAAGAGAGCTCCATGACAGCGTCCCAGTGCCCTGGGACGTTACCATGCCTCAAAGGTGCGATTAAAAGTAAGCGCTCTGCCTTTTCATGCGCCCCGGCAGCCGGTATTTCAATACCTCAAAGGTGCGATTAAAGGCTTGCTCCGGTACCGCGGCATCCACTGCATGTACCAATTTCAATGCCTCAAAGGTGCGATTAAAGGACGTTCTCTAAGGTGCGGGGCACCAGTCGCCGCTGATTTCAATACCTCAAAGGTGCGATTAAAGGCCGTCCATCAGAAGATCCTCCAT
>CAZBTM010000324.1:0-3068 GCA_964494425.1 uncultured Rhodothermales bacterium
CAGCGTGGCCGGCGTCACATTTGCTTCCACGTCGGCTCGGGCTTGGTCGCCCCCGTCGATGAAAAGGACATGGCGGCTGTCGCCGCCCCTCCCGCTCCCGTCGATGTCGCCAGAGAGAATGGTCTCGTGAGCGACCGGGTCGCGCTCCTCGCGCTGGGTTTCGTCGCCTTCGAAGCCGCCGTAGACCTTGAGGCCGTCCTGGTTGCCAGTGATCGTGAAGCTGTCATCCCGGCTGGTCCCGGGCGTGTAGGTACCCTCGGCAATCCAGATCTCGTCGTTGCTGTCTGCCTCGGCAAGCGCGTCTTGCAGGTCGGTGTAGGCGCTTCTCCACGACGTGCCATTCCCACCTGATGCTGCCGCAGCATCCACATGGATGACTTTTTCCAGATCTACGCTGCCCTCATACGCGCCCAGATCCACTGTGCCGTCCTGGATGCGCTCGGCTCCGGTCAGGTCAAAGTCGGTGGCAAAATAGACCGCGTCGTTGTCGCCGGCATCCACGGCCGGGCTCCCGGGGGCAAGGCGCAGGCCGTCGTCGGCGGTGGCAAAGGTGTCGTCGAAGCCATCTGGACCACCGGGCGCACCAAAGCGCGGGTCGGCGTCGAGGAGGCCGCCCTGATCAGTCGTGGTGGCCGACCGGCGCTCAAGGAGGGCTGCCAGCCCGCCCTCAATCAGCGTGTGGCTGATGTCGAGGCTTGTGTTTTCTCCTTCATGGCCGACCTGGTCTCCGTCAATGCTCGCAGTGTCGCTCCCCCCAGCCGCATTGCCATAGATGATGCTGTTCACCACCGACGCATCCACAACCCCCGAGAAGCTGTTGTTGTAGAACGCGCCGCCGTAGGTGGAGGCGCTGTTGCCCGTGAACGTGGATAGCTCAACGCGCAGCTCGATTCCGCGGTTGGCCGAGCCATTGTTGACGCTGGCGGCATAGAGCGCCCCGCCGCTGCTCGATGCTGTGTTGCCCGTGAAAACGGTGTTTTCAAAGAACGCATCGCCTTGGCCATCCTCAAAAGCGTCGAGGAACACCGCTCCGCCCAGACGCGCGCTGTTTCCGGCAAAGACCGTGCGGCGCACTTCCACGCCGCAAAGGCCTCCATCGCTGCTCCCGTTGCAGTAGAGCCCGCCCCCATGGTCCTCACCGCCGGGAACGCCCGTTGCATCGCCGCCGGTGATCGTCACGCCTTCGATGCGAATGGGGCCTGCGCCCGATGGATCGATGGGACCGTCGCCGCCTGCGCTCACCGTGCGCCCGTCGAGATAGAGCACGTGGTAGCTGTTGCCTCCGGCAATGTCGTCTGCTGAGAGGGTAATGCCTCGGCTGTTGACCGTGTCGTCGCCGCTAATGTCGCCGCTGAGGATGACGGGATGATCCGCCGGGCTGCGGTCGCTAAACCTATCGCCGTTCTCGAAGCCGCCGTAGATCGACAGCCCGGCCTGCGCGCCCGTCAACTCAAAGCGAGCGGTGCGGTCCCCATCGGTAACCCCTGGGCCTTCGTCGGGGACGTAGATGCCTTCGGCGATATGGATGGAGCCTCCTTCCTCCGACGCCGGGTCGTTGAGGGCTGCTTGCAGGGTAGCGTAGGCACTGCTCCACGAGTCGCCGTCTCCACCGGGGGCGGCATTGGCATCCACATAGATGCGTTGCGCCTGTGCGTGCGCCAAGCCGGGGGCGAGCGCCAGCGGCGCGCAGACAAGCAGAGCGCCGAGCACCATGCCCATGGTCACATCGCAGGAACGAGTCAGTCGCAACAGGCGAGCCAGCCCCTGGGACAGGAGATGGATGTCCTGAGAGCGCGCGTCGGAATCGGGCGTATCAGTGTGGCTGGGCGTATCAGTACGCATACGAAGGAAGCTGTTGTGGAGTGCACATTTGACCTACGATGCCTCATGCGATGAAGCCATGCGATGAAGCCATGCGATGAAGCAACGTGAGGCTATGTTACCCAGCGCGCGGCCATATTGCGTTATCTGAGCGTGTCAATCTGTTGCGTGAGCGTGTCAACTCTGTGTCAGACGGATGATACACCGGTGACACAGGGCCGTTTGTGGGCGCTACGTGGGGGTTTTGGGGCGAGCTCCGTATTCAGGGGGATGCATCGCGCTCTGCATCCTCCCAAGCATTCGCATCTCCCGAACTCGACGCCTCTGGACCTGAGGCAGCCCGCTTCTTTGAGATGCGCAGCGTGGTGTTGAGGATGCTCAGCTCCAGGCGCGTACGTCGCGAGAGCATGCCGGGCGCTGCTGATGACAGGCCTCTGGTGCGTTATCTGAGCGTGTCAACCTGTTGCCTGAGCGTGTCAGGTAAAGTGCCAACAGGTGACGCAACACGCTGCAATGCGACCTTGGGTGCTACGCTCGATTGGACCGCCCCGGCTCATGGCGTAAGCTCACGTAACCAGTTCATGGCGTGAATAGCTTGGTGTACCGCTCAAATAGGTACAGCCGGTTACGCTTGGCCCCAGTGATTTCCTCAAGGAGGCCGGCCTCTTCCATCGCATCAATTAAGTTGTAGGCTGCAGTCATGGAGAGGCCGGTGATGTCGGCAACGCGATTGGCATCGGTCAGGGGCCGCTCGTACAGCGCGCGGATGACCTTTCGTGCACTCTCGGCGCGGCGCCCCAGCGACTCGATCAGGTCATCGATCTCCTCTTGCAGCTTGAGGATGGCGTCGAACGTGTCGATGCCGCTCTTGGCTGTTTCAATGACACCGATGAGGAAGAATTTCAGCCATTGAGCCATGTCGTTGTTCTCGCGCACTCGCATCAGGTTGTCGTAGTAGTGCGTGCGGTTGCGCTCGAAGAAGTCCGACAGGTAAAGAATAGGCCGCTTCAGAATGCCGCGTTCGACGAGGTAGAGCGTGATGAGGAGCCGCCGATCCAGTTTGGGCTTGCACGAAACGCGCCGGGCCGTTTGTTCTGGCCGCGCACGCCCTGCATGAGCACGCGATGCGTCTCGCGGATGAGGCGCGTCGAGAAGGGGAGCCGGTCAAGCGCCTCGACCGCGCGATTCATCGTCTGGATGTAGCCCTGCACCTCGTCCCAGTCGTCCCGCTTTTCGGAAGGGACGTC
>CAZBTM010000325.1:0-3035 GCA_964494425.1 uncultured Rhodothermales bacterium
GCCCAAAATAAGAAATCAAAACAGGCTCTAAACGCGTGGTGATGCGCGGTGTTACGCAGATGGCAATGCGAGTGGTTAGGCCACCGGCGCCTCGCTCACATCGCTAATGATCTGGTCGCGGCGCGGGCCAATCGACACCGAGCCGATGGGCGCCCGCGAGTGCTCGTGATGCGCTCCAGCGTATGCGCCTCGCTCGGAAAGCGCTGCGTCTCCTTGCCGTCGTACTGATACGCCACGCACACCTTAATTTCGTCGAGCCCAGACAGCACGTCGAGCTTGGTAATGACGAGTTCAGTAAAGCCGTTGATCATCGTGGTGTAGCGCAGGGCCACCAGGTCGAGCCAGCCGCAGCGGCGCGGACGCCCAGTGGTTGCGCCAAACTCAGCGCCCACTTTACGCAGGTGCTCGCCCATCTCGTTCTCCAACTCAGTGGGGAACGGTCCATTGCCCACGCGGGTGCAGTAGGCTTTGGCGATGCCAATGATGCGGTTCACGTGCACCGGCGACACGCCCAGCCCGGTGGAGCAGCCACCCGCAGTGGGGTGGCTCGACGTCACAAACGGATAGCTGCCAAAGTCGATGTCGAGCAGCGATCCTTGGGCACCTTCAGCCAGCACGTGCTTGTCGTTATCGAGCGCCCGTCCCAACAGTTGGGCAGTGTCAGTGACGTACGGATCGATTTTCTGATCGAGCTCCACGTACTCTTCAACAATCGCATCCACATCGAGCTGGTTAGCGCCATACACCTGCTTCAGCAGGGCATTCTTGGCTTCGATGGCGCGCGTTAGCTTGGTGCGCAGCACATCGCGGTCGAGTAGGTCGACTACGCGGATGCCGGTGCGCGCAAACTTGTCGGCATAGGCCGGGCCAATCCCGCGTCCGGTGGTCCCAATGGCGTCGTCGTCGGTGTCGGACTTGCGGCCCTTTTCTTGCGCCGCCTCAATGGCTTTGTGATGCGGCATGATGACGTGGGCGTTGTGCGAGATGTGCAGCCGTCCTTCAACGGGATAGCCAAGCGCTTCAATCTGCTCAATCTCTTCGATCACGGCTTTCGGGTCGAGCACCACACCGTTGCCAATGACGCAGTCGACGCCGTCGTGAAAGATGCCGCTGGGAATGAGGTGGAGCACAAACTCCTGGTCGTCCCAGCAGATGGTGTGGCCCGCGTTGGCGCCGCCTTGATAGCGGGCCACCACGTCCACATCGTCGCTCAACAGGTCAACGATTTTCCCTTTGCCCTCATCGCCCCATTGGCTTCCAATGACAATAGAAACAGGCATACGTAGTTACAGACAGGTAGGTAGGAGGAACAGTGGACGGCCTCCCGCCAAATGGGGAGGCCGGTGTACAATGTGCTGGGGCTGTGCTACGCCCGCGCCGGTTTGCGCTTCGTATCTTTATCTTCGAGCCAGTGGCGCAACTCAACCACGACGGGCGAAGCCACGAACACCGAGGAGTACGTTCCGATGATCACACCCAGCACCAGTGCAAACGAGAAGCCGCGCAGCACGTCGCCCCCGAAGAACAGCAGAATCGAGGTTACAATAAGCGTCGTAATCGAGGTAACCACCGTACGGCTCAGCGTGCTGTTGATCGAGCGGTTCATGACCTCGGCGTATGGGTCGGTCTTGAACAGATTCAGGTATTCGCGCGCTCGGTCGAACACCACCACGGTATCATTCAGCGAGTACCCCACGATCGTCAGGAACGCTGCAATGATGGCCTGATCGATCTGGAGGGAGAACGGCAGCAGGTCCTGAAACATCGAGAAGATGCCAAGCACGATAATCACATCGTGCGTAATGGCCGCCAGGGCGCCGATGCCATAGCGCCACTCAAAGCGCAGCATGATGTACATGAAGATGACAAAGAGCGCCCCCAGGACCGAGTAGATGGCGCCGCGTTGCAGGTCTTGCGCAAAGCGGGGGCCCACCACATCGGTCTGCACCACTTGCGGCGTAACCTCGGGGAACGAGGCTTCAAACTCGGACAGGATGGTGCGGCGCAGGTCGTCTACGTCGCGGTCGGCGGCGGTGCGAATAAGCAAGCCGGTGGTGCCAAAGGTCTTCACTTCGGGCTGCCCGCCAAGCGGCTCGGTCAGCGCCTCACGCACCTCCAGCGCGTCGAGCTCGCCCACGTTTTCGAGTACAATCTCGGTGCCGCCCAAAAAGTCAATGCCCTGCTCCAGCCCGCGCGTCATAAACGACAGGAGGCTCAGCACAATGAGCGTGCCCGAAATGAGATACCCGATCTTGCGATTCGGGATGAACGAAAAAGAAGGGTTTTCAAGTAAACGCATAGCAGAAAGTAAAAGCGTACAGTCAGCGGATCAGGAAACGGCGGATGCTACAGGCCCAGCGCCACCGCGCAGCAGGTCTGCGCTACGCGGCGGGCGGCGCTGGCATGATCATCCGTACGACACGCGCATGCTGCGCTCATCGACGAGGTAGTCGAAGATGATCCGCGTGACGATGATGGCAGTGAACAGCGAGGACAGGATTCCGGCCATGAGCGTAACGGCGAAGCCCTGGATGGGCCCGACGCCAAACGAGTACAGAATCACGCCCACGAAGAACGTGGTGATGTTCGCATCCAAAATGGCGCTGAGCGAACGGTCGTACCCGGCATCAATCGACGCCTTGAGCGTCTTGCCGGTGTTCTGCTCCTCCCGAATGCGGTCAAAGATCAGCACATTCGCATCCACCGCCATACCGATGGTGAGCACGATACCGGCAATCCCCGGCAGGGTGAGCGTGGCGCCGAATCCGGCCAGAATGCCCAGAATGAGCACCAGGTTCAGCAGCAAAGCCACGTTCGCCACGATGCCAGCCGTGCGGTAGTACATCACCATGAAGAGAATTACCAGCACAAGGCCCGCCACGACCGAGGTAAACCCGGCGCGGATGGAGGCTTCGCCCAGGCTGGGCCCTACCGTGCGGTCGCCCACAATATCAAGCGGCGCAGGCAGCGCCCCCGACTGTAGCACCGTCACGATGTCTTGCGCCTCCTGACGCGACTCCAGCCCCGAGATTTCG
>CAZBTM010000326.1:0-3024 GCA_964494425.1 uncultured Rhodothermales bacterium
TCGCCTGAATGTCGGCTTCGGTGCGCGCCTCCGTCCACATCCGCAGCTCGTCGAGTTCCATCTGAAGCCGGTCGCTGCCATCCGGCCGCTGCGCGACGGACCACGCGCCGTCGTTGACGTTGAGCGTGCCCACATTGCTCACGCCTTGCAGCACGCCGTCGAGATAGACCTTCTCGGTTCCGTTGTCGTCGTAGGTCACGGCCACATGCTGCCACGTGTCAAACGCGACGGCGGCGGCGTAGGTGTTGTCATTGGACCAGTGCGCGACCTCAATGGCTTCATACGTCACGCTAATTGCGAGAAGACGATCCTCCGACTGCGAGTTCGGGCCCTTCCAGAGGTACCAGCCTTGGCGGCCCGTGCCTGAGGCGCTGCCATCGACCTTCGCCCAGAAGGCAATTGTCCACGGCGTGTTGCCGGAGAGGTCGGGATGGGCCTCGGCTGTGGCTCCGTCGTCGGTGCCATCGAAGGCGAGGGCGGTGCCGGATCCGTAGGGTGCTTCGAGCAGAGCCCAATCGGCCGTGGCGTCATCCGGCTGAGTCGCATCCGCGCCCCCTCCATCAACCGTGTAGCTGTCGGTGTCAAGCGTGGCGGTCAGATCGAGCAGGCCCGGGTCGGCGGAAGCATCGCGCTCATAGGTGACCTGTACAGTGGCGGTGCCTCCTGCAAGAACATCGACCGTCCAGGTGCCACTCGTCACGCTGCCGTCGCCAGAGGTGCTGGCGACAGAGATGCCCGCGGGCAGCCCCAGGTCGACGTCGGCTCCGGTCACGCTGGCGTTCCCGAAATTGACAAGCTCAAGCGTGCCCGCTTCGGCGGCTGAATGGGTTACCAAGCGCAGTAGGGCTCCGCTGATCTCACGCTCGTAGGCGCCGAGGTCCACAGTGCCGTTCTGAATGCGGGCTTCGCCTAAGAGATCAGTGGTAATCCCTTCCGCAAAACCGCCCGGCTCAAATGGAGCATTGTCGCCTGCATTTAGGGCCGGTGCACCGCTCTGCAGGCGGAGACCGTCGTCTTCAGTACCCAAGATGCCATCGGTGCCAGCAGGGTCACTCGCATCCACAAAGAGCGGGGCAGCGCTGAGATTATTGCCGCCGTCGTTTGTACCGCTGGGAAGCCCGCCCTCAACGATCGTGTGCGCGAGCGTGTGCGTGGTTTCCTCGTTCTCGATCTCGTCAGCGCCATCGTTGGCGGTATTCCCCCACAGGATCGTGTTTGTGATCACCGGGCTGCTTATACCGCCAGTAAACCCATCGTTGAGAATCGCGCCGCCCCTGAAGCTTGCAGAGTTGCCAGTGAAGGTCACGTTTGTCATCTGTGGACTACTCATGCCACCAAAAGCCCCGAAGTTGTACATTGCTCCGCCGCTGAGGGTAGCGGTATTGCCCGTGAAGGTTGTGTTTATGATCTGTGGGCTGCTCTCTCCATTAGAACTTCCATTGTTGGAAAGGGCGCCGCCGTAGTCGGCAGAGTTACCAGCAAAAGTCGTATTTACAATCTGTGGGCTGCATTCGCTATCATTGTTCTGGCCCTGGCAATATACTCCGCCTCCATTATATTGCGAGCGTTCTGTACCATCAGCATTCCCACCAGTGATCACAAGCCCATCCAACACGGTGTCGAGCGTAATCTGTCCAGCACTACCGGCAAGGTATACCACCGTATAGCTGTTATCGCCCTCAATGTCTTCAGCGGTTTCGGTGATCCCATCGGTGGTCGTATCATTCCCGTCAAGATCACCGGAAAGGACGGTGCGATTCGCTGCGAGATCACGATTTTGCAACTCATTTTTTACTTCGGCAATGCTGCTAAACGAGGTAGTACCGTCCCACCCGCCATAGATCTTCAGGCCGTCTCGTGATATTGAGAATGTAGCTGTGCGCGCATCGGCGAAACCAGTTTGCTGACTTGGCACGTACCGCCCGGCCGCAATCACAATCACGTCATTCCCCGTGGCATCGTCCAACGCGCCTTGCAAGGAGATCGCATCGCCTCCCGAAAACGAGGCTCCGCTATTACTTGCATCGCCGGTTTCGGTGACGTGGTAGACCGTCTGCGCTTGTGCCGAACCAATCCCACCAAGCGCAACGAGCAGCGCAACGAGGCTTAGAATCAAGGCACAAAACGCGGCCGGGCGAACCGCTCTCCGATTGAGACGCAGACCCGTACAACCGGGACCCGTACAACCGGAGCCCGCAGACCAGAGACGTGCGTAAGAGAAGAGCATAGAGACGTAGCGCTGAGGCATGGTGGAATCTACAAGTTAGGGGCAACGGGCGCATGAGGTACGCCCTGGTTATCTACTTTTGGAGTAGACCCCGGCGTACACAGGCGCATGATACCACCTCAGACTGTAGGATGCTTTGCCATACGTCCCAAATCCTTCGCTCTGCGTGTCAAACCCTTCGCTCTACGTCTCAATTGGTAGCTCTGTGTGTCAATCCGGCCAATGCATGGGATCTACATATGGAATCTGCATATGAGGCCTAACTATGTTCATTGCGATGTCCAGCGGTCTACCATGATGGTAAACTGCCTGTTTTTATAGGCCACTCATTTTTGGGACTCCTTTGTGGGGTACGGCTGCTGATGGGTAGGGCTACAATGCAAACAGTTGGTCTATGACAGATGAAAGGTTCCGAGTCATGCAACTGGCATATACGTCAATTTTGGGGGATGCAGATGATACATTGTATTCTGAAACTGTATCCACTCCGGTTTCGCAAGCAGACGCGCTCTCAGGCAGGCAGGGTTCTGACGAACGGTGCACGGTGTTTGACGATGCACAGCATCTTAAACCAGACGGTACAGCTTCCAAAAAAACAGACGTGGATCCATAAAATCCGGCGGAAATCGTATCCTGCATATTTTGAAGAGAACCATCCCGACGCCTCTCCCCCTGCACCTATCGAGTTGGTTGAAAAAGGTAAATGGATCCGAAAAGACGTTTTCTTGTGTTCAAGAGTATGGGTCTGTGGTAGCGGTTCAATACTAAGTGATGGAGGAAACATGACCGTAGCCGGA
>CAZBTM010000327.1:0-3001 GCA_964494425.1 uncultured Rhodothermales bacterium
CCGTCTCCGGACGCAGGAAGATGCGGTCGCCGGTTTCCGCAACGGGCCCCACGTGCGTCTCAAACATCAGGTTGAACTGCCGCACGGGCGTCCAGTCGAAGGCGCCAGAGCGGGGCGCGCGAATCTCCTCGTCCTGAATGATGTCGTACAGGTCCCCCGCCATGTCGTCGCTGTTGAGCGCGGCCACGAGGCGTTCGTACACCGCCTCGGCCTGCTCCATGTCGCCGTCCTGGCGGAGGTCGCGGATGTGGTCCTCAATCAGTTCATCAGCGCGGTAGCGGTGGTTCGATGCCTTGTCGTCAATCAGCGGGTCGTTGAAGGCTTCGGTGTGGCCCGAAGCCTCCCACGTTTTCGGATGCATCATAATGGCCGCATCCAGCCCTACCACATCGCCGTGGCCGTACACCATCTCCTGCCACCACAGGTCTTTAACGTTGCGCTTCAGCTCCACGCCCAGCGGACCGTAATCGTACGTGGCGGCTTGTCCGCCGTAGATTTCGGACGACTGGAAGATGAAGCCGCGCTGCTTGCACAGCGACACGATGGTGTCGAACAGATCGCTCATATCGGTATCAAGAGGGATTCGGGAGGGCCAAACACAACAAAGGAATGCGCACGTATGAGCCGTGCAGCCTACAACGTAGGCGTTTGGGGCAGGGGATGCAACGCATCGCGTTGAAAAGCCGGTGCAGCAGCAGACAGCAAGTGGGCAGGTTTCACTTGCAAAACGTGCAACTACGCCCGATCTTGTGTCTCCGGCTCGCGTGTCGCACGCGGTCCCCGGCCTCGGATTCCGTTGTGCTTTTCACGAACGTCCTACTCTGCCATGAATCGACGCATTAAACGACAGATTATCATCGCTGCACTTGTACTTACCGCGATCATAGGCGGCCTCGCCCTCATTGCCCAGTTTGCCTGATGCTTGATTTCACGGGGTCCCGATGGGGGCTTGCTGCTGCTATACTGCTTGCCGGCGTTCTTCTTGCGCATCCCGCCGACGCGCAAGTCAATACCGAGCGCATGCGCAAGCTGGAAGCCGATGGCATTGGCGGGGCCGTAGGCGGATCGGTGGCTATACAGAGCGGCAACACGGAACTCATCGAAGTCGGGGGCGATGCGCGCCTTGACGTGCTGCATGCGCCGCATTACGCCTTCATTGTGAGTGAGGTGCGCTACGGCGAGAGCGATGGACGCCGCTTTCGCGATGCGGCGTTCGCGCATCTGCGCTACAACTACCGGTTTGGTGGACCGCTTGTGGCCGAGGCGTTTACCCAGCTCGAACGCGATAGCTTTGCGCTCCTGAACCTGCGTACGCTCGTGGGCGCCGGGCTTCGCCTCCGCCTGCTGGATACTGAACCGGCCCGCCTCTTTCTGGGCATCACACCCATGTTTGAGCGCGAGCGCCTGGATGCGGAACGGGTGGGGGCACATCCTGCTCGAACGAACGCCCTGCGTATCAGCCAGTACCTGAATGCCCGCTTGCGCCTGAGCGACCGCACCTTTCTGATAAGCACCACGTACGTGCAGCCGTGGGTAGCCGTGCCTGCTGATGTACGACTGCTCAACGAAACGCGCCTGGGCGTGGGCATTACCGAAGCGCTGATGCTGCGCATTACCCTGAACACGCGCTACGACAGCCGCCCGCCCGGTGCGGTGTCGGACTGGACGCTGTCCTGGACGAACGGCCTTACCTTCACGTGGTAAGCCTCACGTGGTAAGCGCTGCCCCTTGCTCCTCTCCTTTGCTGCCAACCGCTTTCGTTCATGCTCACGCTGCTGCACCTGGCCGATGTTCACTTCGACACGATCTACGCCGGGCGTACGCTCGACCTGCGTCGCCGTCTGCGTGAGGCGCAGCAAACGGCCTTTCAGCGCGCCATCGACCGCGCCCTCAACGAGCCGGTCGATGCGGTGCTCATTGCCGGCGACCTGTTCGATGCCGAGCGGCTTGGTCTCATGACCGAAATTGCCCTGCTCGACCAGTTGCGCCGGTTGGAGGCGGCGTCGATTCCGGTTATTTATGCTACCGGCGACCACGACCCGGGCCCGGCGCGCGGACGTGCGGCCTCCATCGATTGGCCGGCGAATGTGCATCTGGTGCGGAGCGCCGACCCGCGTGTCATCCCCCTGACCAATAATGACGGCGCGCGTATTGGGCAGGTGGTGGCAGCAGGGCATCCGCGGGCGCAGGTCTCCGAGAACCTCGCCATCCGCTTTCCGGAGGCCGAGGCTGATGTGCCAACCGTGGGACTGTTGCATGCGCACCTGGAAGACGCCGAGGATGCAGCGGCCCACGACCGCTACGCGCCCTGCACGGCGGCCGATCTGCAGCGTACAGGATACGACTACTGGGCGCTGGGGCACATCCACCGGGGGCAGCAGGTCAATGCGGATGTGCCTGCCTACTACGCGGGCAATCTGCAAGGCCGGAATCCAGCCGAAACCGGCGTCAAGGGCGGCTTGCTGGTGCGCATCCCCCCGAACGACCTGCCGGATGTGACTGTGCAGCCGTTTGCGCCCATCCGCTGGCATACGCTTGCGCTCGACGACCTGGCGCATGTGGCGTCGGTCGATGCGCTGGCGAGTGCCGTCGAAGATGCATTTCAGGCGGTGCATACGCAGGCACTAACGACCGAGTGGATGGTGCGCGTTCGCCTGCGCGGGGCCTGCCCCATAGCTGAGGCACTGCACGACGAGCGGGAGCGCCGCGCCCTCGCCAAGCAGCTGACCGCCCGCCTGAATGTGCTCGATGTGGAGCTTGTGCCCGACATGCTCACGCCGCCGGTGGCGGTGGCTCCGCACGAAGACGAACCGCATCTGGCCGGCGAAGTCCTTGCGCTGATCGACGAGGCCCGCACCAACGACGACCGGCTGAATGAACTGGCCGAGCGCGTTACATGGTCGCATTCCGGTCACGCCACGCCCGCTGCGCGCCGCGCCTACCTGCGCGGCCTGCTTGCCGGGCTCGACCGCGAGGCGCTCACTCGGCTGCTGGTGGATGC
>CAZBTM010000328.1:0-2983 GCA_964494425.1 uncultured Rhodothermales bacterium
TGAAGAGCCAGACCCACAGCTTAGAGAGACGCGGCGAGGTGACGGGCACGGTGCCCATAGGCCGCGACAGGCCCAGCACACGGGCAGTACGCTTCAGCATCTCTCGGTACGACATCACATCGGGGCCGCCCAGGTCGTACGTGGTGCTGTAGTGCTGCTCATTGCCCAACACATGCTCGAAGGCACGTATCACGTCTGCACGCACAATGGGCTGTGTTTGGGCCTGCGTCCATGCCGGGAGAACCATAATAGGCACGCGTCGCACCAGATTGATGAGCATGCTGAGCCAGGTACCACCTCGCCCTACGATGAGCCCAGCGCGGAGCGCAGTAAGCGGGGTCTGGCAGGAGGCCAAGGCGGTCTCAATCTCGCGGCGGCTGCGCAGGCGTTGGGGCAGGTCGTCAATATCGGGCACGAGGCCGCCCAGCGTAATGATCTGCTTTACGTTCTGCATTTCGGCAGCGCGCGCCACGTTATCGGCCAAGAGCAAATCGAGGTCAGGGGCACGGGCCTGTGTGAGTCGGGCCGAGGCGTGCAGCGAGTGCACCAGGTAGAGCATATAGTCGACCCCCTCCAGCGCTTGCTGCACCGCATACGGATCGAACAGGTCGCAGTGGCGCCACTCCACGGGCGAATTGCGGTGGGCGTTGGACTGCTCTCGGGCGGGAGACCGCGTGAGGGCACGCACATGATACGTGTTGGCCAGCGTGGTGCGGAGTGCGGTGCCTACGAATCCAGTAGCCCCTGCAATAGCCACCACAGGGCGGGAGGATAAGTCAGGATGCGGCGCGGCGCCAGCCATAGTGGGGCACGGAGTGTGGGCCGGGGGTAGGTGGAGATGCAAAAAGCCAGCCTCGGAGGTCCGAGACCGGCTTCGTTGCGGAGAGGGAGGGATTCGAACCCTCGAAACGGCTATAAACCGTTTACTCCCTTAGCAGGGGAGCGCCTTCAGCCACTCGGCCACCTCTCCAGATCGCACACTATGTATGATGTGCCTTTGCTGTTTGTTGCGTACGATACACAGACTGCAGTGGGTTCCGGGTGCCAGGGCACGAGACTGCGTAATTCGTATCAACAATGTGCGATTTGATCTACGATTCGAGCGCTTCGGCCCCACTTGAGATGTCGAGAATCTCCATCGTAATGGCGTTCTGCCGGGCGCGGTTGTACTTCAGCTGTAGTTCGTCGCGCAGCTCCTCGGCGTTGCTCGTGGCGTTGTCCATGGCGACCATGCGGGCGCCCTGCTCGGCAGCATTCGACTCCAGCAGCGCACGCCACATCTGGTAGTTAAGGAAGCGCGGCACCAGCGCGTTCATGATCTGCTCCGCGCCAGGCTCAAAGATGTAATCCACTTCGAGCGTATCGTCGATCTCGGGCAGGTCGTCTTCCTCTTCCATCACGGGCGTGAGAAACTGCTCCTTGGGCAGCGGAAGGAGCGGCTCCACAATGCGGTTCTGCGCAATGGTGTTCTTGAACTCGTTGTAGACCATGTCGACATGGCCCCAAATGGCCCGGTCGAAGCCCTCACGGGCCGCCTCCACCACTTTCTTAGCGAGGTTGAAGTTGAGTCCGTCAAACACATTGCGGAAGTCGCCCACCAGCTGATAGTCGCGCCGTGCAAAGTGCTCATGGCCTTTGCGTCCCACACAGAGCAGATACAGGTCGCCCTTTTTGCGCTGCTTGGTGTACTTGGCTTCAATGGCAGCTTCCGCCGTTTTGATGACGTTGCTATTGAATGCGCCTGCCAGCCCACGGTCGGCTGTGACGATGACAAGCAGTACGCCATCGGTGTCTGGCTGCTGAAAGAGCGGGTGGCCCACATCCTCCAGCTTGTCGGTGAGGTGTCCGATCAACTCGCGCAGCTTGTACGCATAAGGGCGCGCCTCGAAGATGCGCTCCTGCGCACGGCGGAGCTTCGCGGCGGCCACCATCTTCATGGCGCGCGTTACTTGCTTGGTGTTCTCAATCGAGTCGATCCGATTGCGGATGTCGCGGAGGTTGGCCATAAGCGGCAGGATTAGGGCAAACGGGACGGATACAGCGCGGCGTGGCAGGCACAGAGGGCGTTAGAGCGCCTCCAGCAGTTCGTCGTCGTCCTCTTCTTCGTCATCGATAATGTAGGTTGAAGCCACGTCGGCCACAATGTCGCGGATTTCGGAGGCGGCATCATCGCTTAGCTTCCCGCTTTCGCGGATGGTGTCGAGCACCTGTTCATACTGCGTACGCATGCGTTCAAGCAGTGCCTCCTCAAAGTCTTGAATGTCTTCGACGGGCACTTCGTCAAGCAACCCTTCAGTGGCAGCATAAATGATTACGACCTGCTCTTCGGCCGGGAGTGGCGAGAACTCGTTCTGCTTCAGGATCTCAACCATGCGCTCCCCACGATTCAGCTGGCGCTGCGTGGACGCGTCGAGGTCAGAGCCAAACTTGGCGAAGGCCTCCAGCTCGCGGTACTGCGACAGGTCGATGCGCAGCGTACCCGCCACGCTCTTCATCGCTTTAATCTGTGCATTTCCACCCACACGACTGACCGACGTCCCGACATCGATAGCCGGACGCACACCGGAGTTAAAGAGATCGGTTTCGAGGTAAATCTGACCGTCCGTAATCGAAATCACGTTGGTCGGAATATAGGCGGATACGTCACCGGCCTGCGTTTCGATAACGGGGAGCGCTGTGAGCGACCCACCGCCTTCAACGCGGTCTTTCAGTCCCTCAGGAAGGTTGTTCATATTAGCAGCAACCTCCTGGTTATCAATGATCTTGGCCCCACGTTCCAGCAGACGGCTATGCAGATAGAACACATCGCCAGGATAGGCTTCGCGTCCGGGCGGACGGCGCAGCAGCAGCGAGAGCTCGCGGTAGGCTACAGCCTGCTTCGAGAGGTCGTCGTAGGCGACAAGGGCGTGGCGTCCCGTATCCCGAAAGAACTCGCCAATACACGCCCCTGCAAATGGCGCGATGTACTGGAGCGGGGCGGGCT
>CAZBTM010000329.1:0-2978 GCA_964494425.1 uncultured Rhodothermales bacterium
GGACTGCCAAAAAGCTTATGCTTTTCGTCAGCCGGTGAGCTTAGTGTTCTGTCCGACGGACGCTGCTCGGTCAATGATCCCGTGGAGATCCTCTTCCTGCGACACGACGAGTGGTTTCCACAGGCGATGATCTTCGATTTTCGCTGCGCTCTGTGTCATCTGACGGAAGAGTCGTCACGGTCGCCGAATCGCTTTCATCCGGTCACGTTGTTCTTCATCCGTGGGCCCGTTCTGCCATCCGTGGGTTTGCCTCATTCGCAGCACCCATTTGCTCGCTACGGCGTGTCTGACGCACCCGTTTTGGGACGGTCGGATTCGCCGTGGCTGATCCGCGATCGGTGATAGCCCACGGATGGCAAAACGGACCCACGGATATTTCTCAGGCTTTCAGATCATGTCGTTGCCACGCAATTTGCTTCGTTCGCGTTTCCGTGGTTGCTTGATCGCCTACGCCCGGTATAATGAAACCGCGTGAGCAGGTGCGACAGCCGCACCGTTTGCTCGAATCAAGACAGAACCACCGCGTGCACCGGAGCCGCGATCCGGTCTCGGAAAAATGGAGGGCGTCATCGTCGCGGCCCGGTGACGCGTACCGTTGGACTGGCCGCTGCGCGGGGACCTTCGGCGGGGTCGGCGTTTGCTGGCTGGGGACGGACACGTCGAGCTGGATGGCTCGGCGTTTTTTTGTGCGCTGCGACGGTTGTCCGACGTGACTGGGCGGGCTACGTCACACGGCCATACTGCAGGAGAATCGTTGGCGAATTGCGGGTACTGTACAGGATGCCATGTTGATGTTCAAATGTACGCATGGCAACCACCGTCCAGTCGATTCTCCAGGAATACTTCGAGCAGTTCGCTCAGAACCATCCGCTGTCGCTCGAGCAGCGGTGGGCGGGCACGTCGTCGGCTGCCCCGAAGGCCATGTCCGTACGATCTGCTGCAATTCTTGCCGACACCGCAACTGCCCATTGTGCTCGTCCTTCGCCCGTGAAAAGTGGCTGGCCGCCTGGAAAGAACGATTGCTGGATTGCCCGCACCACCACATCGTGTTCACGGTCCCGCACGAGTTGATCCCGCTGTGGCGGTACAACAAACGCGAGTTCGCGGACACGCTGTTCCGGGCCGGGGTCGAGGCGTTGCGCGAGCTGCTGGCCGATCCCAAGTACCTGGGCGCACTGCCGGGGATGCTGGCAGCCCTGCATAGTTGGGACCAGACCCTGCTGATCCATCCTCATCTGCATGTGATGGTCACGGCCGGCGGGTTGGATGACGAGGGCAGTTGGTGCGAGCCGCGGAAGAACTGCCTGTTGCCTCGGCAGGTGCTGATGCAGGTGTTTCGCGGCAAGATGCGGGCCTTTCTGCTGAAGTCGCTGGAGCAGGGCCGCTTGACGCTCCCGCCCGACAAGACGCTCACGGCGCAGAAGAATCTGCTCAACCGCCTGGGCCGGACAACATGGAACGTCAAGATCCTGGACCGTTACGCGCACGGCCGCGGGGTGGCGACGTACTTGGCCAATTATCTGAAGGGAGGGCCGATCGGCAATGGACGGATCATCGATGTGCAGCAGGGGATGGTACGGATTCGTTGCCGCGACCGCGATGCTGACGAGGGCGATGGGGGAGGCGGCCGCCGCCGGATTGTCCGCTTACCGGTGGACGAGTTTTTGGCTCGCCTGCTGGAGCACGTACCACCGAGCGACATGCAGACCGTGCGTCCCTACGGATTGTACGCCAACAGCAAACGAGCCGCGTTGGCCCAGGCTCGGGAGCACTTCGGGCAAAGCCCGCGGCCGGAGAAGCGGAGTCTCAGTTGGTACGAGTTCTGTGCGCAGCACGGCATCCAGCCGCGCAGCACTTGCACGTGTCCGGTCTGCGGGGCACCGTTCGTGCGACTGGGAGTTTTCCCCGCCGGCCGCGCTCCGCCGGAGTTCGCGGCTCGAGCAGTCGCCTGAAGACCCCCACCATAGGTCAGCTTTTCTGGCCGTGCGATTCGCGGCCCGCCGAGGGTCCGCGCGCAGCCAGCGGATGGACCATTTTCGGTGTGCTGGAGCGGCGTCAGGGCAGCATTTCCGGGGCTGGACGCTTCCAGGTAAGCAGGAAACGTCGACTCGACCTGTCTATTCTGCCGGGGGTCAGCCCCCACATTCGGTCATCTTTGGTGGAGCGACGTGTGGTTCAGGAGCATGGGGGCCTGGACCAATTTCCTTACGACCGTTGGGATGGACCGCGGCCAGCCCAACAAACAGTTGAACCCGCTGGGGACGGGCGGGCGTCTTTTCTGCGCTTCCAGCCGAATGTAGAATGGGGCATCGTATCTTGGTTCCGGCCCGCCCATCCCCAGCGGGTTAACTGAAACGTTATACGAAAAGGTTGCACATGGCCTCTGAAGCGCAGAAAAGTGGAAGAAGAAAGTATTTGGTAGTCATCGCCACGCTCATAGTGCTCGTTGTGTTATGGATACCCTTCACAATTGGACGCGTGCTGCTGGGCGTTGCTCCCTGGGGGCCAAAGATCGGTGGCAAATTGCCCAATGGCACCGAAGTCTATTTTCAAGCACGTCCAGTACATCCTGTTGAAACTGACGACCGGCTCACCGTGGTTGCTCCGGGCATGGCACCAAAACACTACTGGGTTGATCGAGTGCACGGCGGCTTTGGGCACGTAGTTTTAAAATACAACAACACCGGAACGCAACTTTGGGTGGAGTCCGACGGTAAGGTAGGTGCGTCCATTGATCTAACGATTAATGATTTCCGCGCCGAGTCTGACACGCAACACGATTGGGCAGCATACGGGACCGGCACAACGCTCGACTCAGGGAACACAAGCAGTATCTTCTCTGTGCTCAGCCCGTGGTAGCCAAACGCTTCATCGAAGAATTGCAACGCCGTATAAATCGGGATAGGGGTCCGGGTTGCCCCGGAGCCCCTCCCACACCACCTAGCATGCGGGTCCGCACTAGGCGGTTCGACTCTTGG
>CAZBTM010000330.1:0-1432 GCA_964494425.1 uncultured Rhodothermales bacterium
TACCCAGCACGCCGGGCGCGGGCACAGCCAACACCGTATCTTCGGACGTGGTGTAGGTATCATTCGCCGCGACAGGCGCGTCGTTCTGGGCTGCCACATCGACGGTCACGGTCGCGGAATCGGTGCCGCCCTTCCCGTCGCTCACCTCGTAGGTAAAGCTGTCGGTGCCGTTGAAGTTTGCATCCGGGGTGTAGGTGACGGTGCCGTCGCCGTTGTCGGTGACCGTGCCGTTTGCCGCGGCACCAACGCTGGTGATCGTCAGCGCGTCGCCGTCGACATCGGTATCATTGGCGACAACGTCGATCGTGATCGCCGCGTCTTCATTCGTGCTGTCGACATCGTCGGACGCCTCGGGCGCCTCGTTGATGTAGCCGGCCACAAAGGCGTCGGTCGCGCCCTTCGCTGCATCCACGGATGCCTGCGTCTCGTCCACACCGTCGAGCACCGAGCGTGCCGAGTTGTAGGCCGCTTCATCGAGCAGCGTCAGCGTGCCGTCTGCGGCCGCCTCGAACATCGGGTTGGCAGGCGTCGAGATGCCTTCGTCCGCAGCGCTGGACACCCAGTCATGCGCAACGTCGATCTTGTTGAGGATCTTCTCGCGGTCGGGGCTCTGCGCGCCCCCGATCATGTCGAGGATGATCCGGCCCGGCGTGTAGTTCGGATCGTTCTCGAGAAGGTTCTTCCAAAATGCGAGACCTTCCGCGTCCGGCGCGCGGCCCACTAGGTTCACATAGACATTGGAGAGGAACACTTCTGCAGAGGCGCTCGACGGCGCTTCGAAGTAGGAATACCCGGCGTAATCCGGCGACACCGTCTCGAACTGTTTCGAGAACTCTTCCGCAATCGCCGCGAGCGACATGCCGTCGTTGTACTGCTTCACCCAGAACTCAAGGCCCTCGGCGTCGGGCGCGCGGTCATAATAACCGATGTAAAGCGAGGCGATCTGCTTCGCGGGGCTAAGCGTGCTCAGGTCGATGGGCATGGGTACTTCCCTCTTTGTGTTCGGCTGCTGCTCGGCAGCCTCTTGGTCAATCCGGACGTGTCACAATGACACAATGGTTCAGCGCGAGATGACCCAGCCAAAAAAGCCAGGTCAACCGACAAGTCGTACTTGGAGACAGCCTCTAACAGATGTCGTCACGGGTGTTCTACAGTGCTTCGCATACCTCGGCAATAAAAAGATGTACAGTAGATCGCATACCTGCATCGATCTGATTTAAACCTTTAATTTATAAACAAAAATAGAAATTTACGCTCTGGGGTTCTGTTGCATGAGTACCACGTTGTGGGTGTGACAGAGCTTACGACCGACACCCACGGTGAGTTGATGGGCTGAGATTTGCTTCCGCAAGCCCATGCACCAGCGGATATCTTTGCGGGGTCAGCGAGGGTTCCTGGTCTCTTGGGGCGTGGGGGAGGTGCTCTTGAACAA
>CAZBTM010000330.1:1442-2961 GCA_964494425.1 uncultured Rhodothermales bacterium
GGGCTACTCTTCCCGCATTCCTGTGCGTACTGCCTCGACGACTGGCTCGACGAGGTAGTTAAGCACGGTACGTTCCCCCGTGTTTATGATCACACTCACAGGCATACCAGCCGTAACCCGGTTCCAGATGGACTCAGGCACATTTTCCTCGTCTATCGTGATCCGCGCCAAGTAGTAGGGTGGCTGTGATGCTTCCTGAGGACGAATAACGTCTCTCGAAATCGTAATGACTTCACCCTGTGCGATCTCGGGGATCTGGTCCGTGATTGCGGTGAACCGCACTTCCGCCAACAGGCCAGTAGCCATGCTATCGATGTATTGTGGTGGGATATTCGCCGAGATGATGAAGCGATCATTCTCCGGCACGATCTCCATGAGCATTGCTCCTTGGGAGACGACCGCGCCTTCAGTATGAACGGAGAGGCTTTGCACCGTTCCTGTCTCAGACGCTCGGACGTAAGTACGCCCCAACACGTCTTCAGCAATTACGATGCGCTCGTTCAACTCTGCCAGTTCCTGGCGGACAGCATCCAGCGGATTGCTGGCCCCTTCCCGGTATTCACGCTCGGCTTGTATGATCTGCATTGCAGCCTCGTTCTGCTGCAATCCAATGCGTGCGATATCGGACATGATGCCGCCCAGTTGAGCCTCGAGCTGAATATAGCTGTCTTCGAGTTGGACGAGGTTGTTCCGTTCCAGAACCCCGCTCTCTTCTCCTTCCCGGTACCGGTCCAGAAGTTCTCCTTGGAGTACCAAGCGGCGCTCGATGGCTCGACGTTGCAGCTCGAGCCCTTCGATCTGCGCGGCCAGCTGGTCGATCCGTGTCTGGAAAACCGATCTCTGTGAATCGAGAATGAGCCGCCGGCTTTCGAATGCCGCAGTTTGATCATCAATGGCTGAGATGACCTGGGGATTCTCACTCTCAAGAAGGTCTTGTGGAAAAACGACTTCTTCCAGCAGGTTCCGCTCCGCTACGAAGCGCGCTTCAAGCGTGCGGGCCATGTTGCGGCGCACAATCAGGACCTCGAGGTTACCATGCGCTGCAACACGGTCCATCTCGATCAGCAAATCACCTTCCTGAACGATATCGCCTTCCTGAACATGGATTCGAGAGACTATTCCACCTTCGAGATGCTGTACGGCGCGTCGGTTGTTCTCCAGAACCACCTGACCAGGCGCAATCACGGCACTGTCCAAGCGTGCGGTCGCTGCCCAACCACCTATGCCTCCGAAAATGACAATGATGATCGCATATCCGAGGCGGGCAAAGATCTTCGGATTGGCTTTAGATTTATCAATCATGTAAGATACTTCTGCCTCAAACTATATCGCTGCTATCCAGCTGCAACACTGGGCTTTTTCATGATGTCTTTCGTCTCTGCCAGACGCTGGACCTGACCTGCATTCATGATCAGCGTCTTTTCGGCGAGCGACAAAAGGTTTGCTTTGTGCGTGACAAAGATGATGGTTTTACCAAGGCGTTTCAACTCATGGATGCACTGTATGAGCGCTTCTTCGC
>CAZBTM010000331.1:0-2045 GCA_964494425.1 uncultured Rhodothermales bacterium
ATTTCAAGTGTGAACAGGTAGCGTTGTGATCCCTCCCCCCGATAGTGGTCGGGAGGCAGGATGACCTGCGGAGCATACTGCGTCCAATTTCACAAGCTTACAGAGCCTCGCGACGAGATAACATTATGTGTGCCGCAACTGCGTATCTCCTTAAAGCAATGCGATAGCAGGTCGCCTTCCCATCAAGGCCAGCCCCAAACCACGTAAGGACACGGCGCGCCGTGTCCCTACACGCGTGTTGACCCGGTTGGACAGCAACCGCTATACGTGCGAGGGATCATATCCGGGCCCTCGGCTCGTACAGAACGAACGCCCGCTGTGCCCGCGTTCGTCATGATGTACGCCGTGCAGCCGTTCGCCCGCACAGCCGCATCGGGGCGCAGGGTCCGCTGTCTTGCTCCAATGGTCGCTTCCAATGCCCCAGGTTGCCCTTTCATCGCATCTCGTTGAGACGCTCCGCAATCTGCCCGAGCGTCCCCGCCAGCAGGTGCTGGATGCGCTGGAGAAGATCCACCACGGCCAGTTCGACGGGGGATTGCGCGTCAAGAAGCTGCAGTCGCGGCCCAGCGTAGCGGTGTGGGAGGCCCGCGTCAACCAGGCTGCCCGCCTGCTTTTTACCTACGGACGCCACGCCGACCGCCACTCGCAGAAGCCCGTACTTACCGCGCACTGCTGGACGGTCGTGTTCGACCACGACGATGTGCCCCGCGTGCTGCAGCGCAAAGCGTTCGACGTGCCCGATGCCATGCAGTGGATCGTGGCCGATGAAATCGATGCATGCGAGTGGGCTCAGTCGCCTCCCGACAACCCTGCTGCTGACCTCGACGCCATCGAGCGCGACTTTCCGGAAACTAACCGCTGGGACGCTTACGCCGCGCTCTCAGCCGAGTACCAGGGCACGCTCAGCGCGCCGCCCGAAAACCTGCCGTGGTATCTGGAGAGTCCGGTTGCCTTTGCCGAGTGGGCCGAAGCGGAAGAGGTGCCTGCTGAACTGATCTTGTCGGATGAGCAGGTGCGTCTGCTCCAAGAGCCGCTTCCTACGTTCCTGAACGGACCGGCGGGGAGCGGAAAGACGACGCTCGCGCTGTATCGGCTGCTCGTCATCCAGGAAAACGACCCGGAGGCCGACATCGCGTTTGTGACGCACAACCCGCGGCTGGTCGCCCACGCCCGCGACCTATACGCGGCGCTGCCGCTCCGTCCCGAGGAGGCGGCCCCAGTCGATTTTAAGACCTACCGCGAGCTGGCCGCCGAAACCATGGGCATGGGCGTGTCGGATCTGCAGCACTACCAGGTGCCCACCGACCGGCTGCGCGACTTTCTGGGACGCCATCCGCTGAACAGCGCCGAGCAGCAGCTTTTTGCAACCGATATCCGCGCGGTGGTGAAGGGTATGCTGCCACTGCAAAAAACCCCGGCGCGCGACACCGACGTGTGCAATCTGCTGCCACGGACCATCTACTGCAACGAGATGCCGGGCACATGGTCGGCGGTGCCGCGCCGCAAGCGCAATGCCGTATACCGTCTGGCGGAGCAGTACCAGGATGCGCTGCGGAGCGACAACCGCCTGGACGACCAAGACATTGCCACCCAGGCGCTCCGGCGGCTGCTGAGTGGGGCCAAGCCGCGCCGCTATGACGCGCTGGTGCTCGACGAGGTGCAAGATCTCACCGAAAAGCAGCTGCGCGTGGCGCTGGCTACGCTGCGCGAGGGCGCGCGCACCCAGATGCTCCTGGCGGGCGATCCGACGCAGGTGCTGGGCGGCTCTGGATTTGGCTGGCGGATGCCCCGGGCCATCTTTCACGAGCGGGGCTGGGATCCGCCCAAGCCGTACACGCTCACCCGCTCATACCGCGCCAGCGCTCCCACGCTGCGTCTGCCCGAGGCGCTGGCCGAACTTCTGAAGGCGGAGGAGGCCGACGTCGTCGCCCTCAACCCCGACGAGGCGCGCGCCACCGGACCGCCGCCGGTGCGTACCGCACCCAGCGACGCAGTTGAAACCACGCTCGCTGAGGCGCATCCCGACGTGCTCATCCTGACCAACA
>CAZBTM010000331.1:2055-2937 GCA_964494425.1 uncultured Rhodothermales bacterium
GGTGAAGGGGGACATCCACGCCTCGAAGCACGTGGAACTCGCCGCCGAGGCGCGAGGGCCGAAGCGACACGAGCCAGCCGTCCTCGCCCTCGTTTTTCCCGTCGGGCCGGACCGCGGTGACGGAGCGCTTGCCCGGCCTGCGCGAGGCGTGGGGCCACCCGCTGGTGTGGACGGTTGCGGATGCGAAGGGCCTCGAAGCCGACCACGTGGTGCTCTACCAGCTGCCCGACCGCCTCATCGACCGTCCGGGGGCGGCCCCGGCGGAGCGCGAAGCGGTGCGCCAGACCAACCGGCAGACGCTGCGTATGCACTACGTGGCCGCCACCCGAGCGCGCAAGAGCGTGTCGGTGGTTGCAGAGCCGCACCCCGCCGGGTCGATCTGGACGCAGGAGGCGGTGGCGCGCACCGTGAACCCGATGAAGCAGTTTCGCGCGCCCTGGGCAGGCGATCCGTCGCAAGAAGAGTGGCGCACGCGGGCCGACTACTACCGCGACCGCGAGCACTGGGCGCCGGCGGCAGAGTGCTATCGCAAGGCCGGCAACGAGGCGTGGGCCGTGCTCTGCGAGTGGCTGGATGCGGTGCTTACCGCGCGGGCCAACGGCGATCCGGTTACGCCGCCCACCGACGCTCCTGCGCCCTGGCACAACGACGATGCGCTAACCGATACGCAGGCTGCGCTCTTGCTGGATTATGGCATTGGGCAGCGTGACACGCCCCTGCGCATCCGCCTGCTTCGTCAAGCGGGGCGTACCGACGAGGCCGAGGCGTTGGCCGCCGAGCATGCGGCGCAGACAGGGCGATGGCGCGAGGCCGCGGTGTACTATCGCTCGCACGACCGGCTGGCCGAGGCTGCCCGGCTCTACTATCAGGGCGAGGCGTGGG
>CAZBTM010000332.1:0-2844 GCA_964494425.1 uncultured Rhodothermales bacterium
GATGGGCACGTTACGTTTTTCGCTCTGGCGTGTCTGTACATGTTTATGCGATGTGTCCCAGTCGGGGCGATGGTGTTCCGTTGCACCTCCCTTTACCTTCCGCTTTTCGCCAGCGAAGGCGAAACGTCATGCACACGTTTCTGTGCGCGTTTTCGTGGCGAGAAGAAAAACTGAAAAGTAGTTTATCACTGCACAATCACTAACGCACAAGTAATCATGCAGAGTACGAAAGAGATGATGGACGATTGGGAACGCCAACGACGGGCCGCGGCGGGCATCTGTCGCCTGATGCTGCGCACTCTCCAGTCACTGATCCGTCAGGAGCGCCGGCCGCGTGTTCTCGAGGAGTGGGCGTGCGGCCAGCCGCTCGGCGTGCGCCCGCTTTCGCTGGTGTGCGCGGTCACTCTGCTGCGCAAGGGAGATGCGGAGCGGCTAAACATCCACGATTGGGCGTATGGCCGCACACGAGAGGTAGAGCAGAGTAAGACGGGCGGCCTGGTCAAGCTGCCGCGCATCGGTAGCTACGACGTGGCCGACGTAGGATTTCCCATCCAGAAGTATCCACGCGACCTAAAGAGCAGTCGCTCTGCTGACACGATCCGCAAGATGTGGTGGCAGCGCGTGGGCGTGCGCACGCGTCCTGGTCGAAAAAGCTGCCTGCATTTGGTTCGACACGTCTTTGCCACGTGGGCGCACCACAACTGGCACAGCGTGGACGAGATATCCGAGGAGTTGGGCCACGAAACCCGCGACGCCACAAACAAATACATACATTCAATGCACGATCTGTTCACAGAATCAGCCCGCAAAGGGCTTTGAGCTATGGCGAAGGTAAAAGGAGGAATTACAGGGCGTCCAGCGGGCAAGGTAGCCAGCCTTATTTTTGGCGCTGCACGTGGTCGCGAGGGCAAAGTAGTTACAGTGCGCGAGTTGGTCGCGCCGAGTAACCCGCGCACGCCGGAGCAGCAAGCGCAGCGCGGTAAGTTTCAGTCATCGCTCGCATACGTACAGGGTTGGGGGCCTGATGTCTACCAGTCAGACTGGAACCGCTCAGTTGGGCAGTTGCCGGGTTTCCAGTCGATGATGAGCATTCTGCTGAACAACATCCAGGGCACGCCGGAGCGGCTCACGCCGCCCGATGACCGCCAGTTGGGCAGCCTGCATTTTCCCGATAGCTTCAGCGCGTCGATCACGCCGGGGAACGAAGTGTCTGCGTCATGCTTCTGCTCGCAAACCCGGTGACCTCGAATCTGGACGACGGCCCCACGCTGGCAGAAACGACCGCCGTGCGCAGCGATGCGGGCATTGTGAGTGCGTCGCTCGATTGGGACGCGGCAACCAACAACACAATCGTGGGTCTGTATTTCCGCGGTGCGGGTCCGGCTGACGGTCTGCTGTCTGTAGCGAAGTGGTTAGAGGCTACCGAGTAGCCCGCCGCGTGGAGATATGGAGTGCCACGACGGAACACGCGCAGTGGATTGGCGTCAGTAAGAGCCAATCAGCCAGACACATTAAAATGGAGCTCTGCGCAACGGGGCCATGCTCTCTGGCTGAGGCATGGCCCCGTTCGCGTTGGGGGCTCCGAGGGCCGACCCTTGACTAACCCCCATAACTCAACGCGGCCAATCACGTTGGCAGCCTTTCACGAATCGGTCGAGGCTAAAATGCCGAGATCCGGTTCGCCGTGCACCGAGCCACCACGCCGAAAAAAAGGCGATATCAAAACGTTCAGTCGCTCTGCGCGCCGCAGGCTCATCAAGAAGATGATGCGCGTGGAGCGCCGCGAAATCTCAGTGCCAATCTTCCTAACGCTCACGTACCACGAGCGTTACCCCTCGAAGAACGCACCGCTGAAAAAAGAATTACAGCGCTTCCTCCAGTCGCTGCGCCGTCTCCCCGCGAAACTCTACTACATGTGGCGCAGAGCGCCGCACTTTCACCTCCTGATCTGGCACGAAGACCCCGAATACCAGTGGAACGCGGAAGCGTTCAAGGGTTGGGCGCTCAAAACATGGCACAGGGTCTGCTCCAGTAGGTCGAAAGCACACACGCGCAAGGGCGCGGATGCAGAAGTGTGCAGGACGTGGAGTAAAGCTATGTCCTACGTGTGCAAATACTTAGGCAAAGGCGGAGTGCCGGACGATATCGAGTTCCGCGGTCGGCATTGGGGCGCGTCACGCGACCTGCCAACCGAACCCGCGCTCGAAGTCGAGCTATCCGAACAGCAATTCTACGTCTTGCGTCGCATCATACGCGGGTGGCTCGAAACCCGTGGAGACGGTGGCCGGAGGTACGCAAAGATTCTCCGTCAGTCGCACAGCATGCACGTTAATCTCAGCTTTTCGACCGTGCTGCGCTTGCTCGACTACATCGGCGACCGCGACGACCTACCGGACCCCGTACCCAAGCCAATCCCGCCGCCACCTGCCAACGACGGCAACGACCTGAGCGCAGCGCATCAAGCTCTCGGTATCTGGCACACCGAAACCGCCTGGACGCAGGATCGATGGACACGAGGAGGTATAGCGAGGCTGCGTGCCATTTTCCGGCAAGTGGTAAGGTGTTCCAGCGCTACCCACCGCCGGGGCCATCCGCTCCGCTAAATGGCCGCGGTCGGCGGTCCGCGCTTCCACGCTATCGTTTACTACCTCCTCCGCGCCCTGGTTGGCTGACGCCAAGCGCCGCGCCGCAGCCCGCACCGCTCCGCAAGCTACGCGGCGTGGCCTGCTCCCCGCGCCGTCGGGCGGTCGTCGGATTCAAAAGGTGTACACCCCGCGCAGTAACCCCGCCGTTTGCTGCATTATACCGCCGTGGTGCTATTGCCATAACGGATGCATCCGGCCC
>CAZBTM010000333.1:0-2801 GCA_964494425.1 uncultured Rhodothermales bacterium
TTGGGAACGGCTACGCCGGCAGGAATGTCTTCGCCATAGTCGGAGAGCACATCAAGATAGCCTCCCCCCAAAATGAGGTACGGGGAGATGCGTGCGTCGCGGTTGGGGGGCTGCGGGATGAGGCGCGCCCGCGCTTCGCCACCGTACATCTGAATGCCCTCGAACGGCCCCGTCACATCGTCGAAAACGTCAGTGCCCGATGCTCCACGTGCGTAAAAGCCATGCACGCTAAGCACCGATCCGAGACGAACCCCGGCATTCACGCCACGCAGCGTCTGATCTTTAGGCATGCCAAGCGCATCATCCCATTCAACGCGCCCGACAAACGGATCGACCGAGAGGCGCACGCCACGCAGTCCGCTGCTGAACTGCTCACGTACCGATGCGTCGATGCTGGTGCGCTGATCGAGCGGACGCCCGCCCAGGAAAAGCGTGACGCCAGCGCGCAGCGAGGGCGTAAATACCGTTTCCTCATCGGTTGTGATGCCGCTGTCGTCGCTCAAGAAGGCAACGGCGGGGTCGTACCGATATCCGCGGAGCGACCCGCCCACCGAAATCCGGTAGCGGTTGCGGGCGTACGTAACGCCTGCGCCTCCAGAGGTATAAAGCGTGCGATACGTATCGACGCCGTCCGTATCAAACTGCATGACGCCCGTTCCCATACTCAGGTACGGAATAAGGCCTTCGGTACGCAGGTTAGCCTGCAAGCGCGCCCCGTAACGCAGCAATTCGACATCACGGTCGAGCGGTGCCAGCTGGTCGAGCTGGCTGAAGTCGGTTTGAAAGTTGGGTCCGTAGAGCACTTCGCCGCCGATTTCAAGGTACTGGCCCAGGTTGATGCCGACCTCGCCGCCGTAGAGCACCTCCGAGCGCAGCCCCGACTCGTCTTCGCCTTGAAACCACTCAACGGTAGGAGAGAACGTGTAGCCCACGCTGCGTTCTTGGGCATGCACAGACGTGCCAGCCAAGGGCAGCGCTAAGCCAGCTGCAAAAAGCAAGAGGGCGAGCAGGTACGAGCGGTATTCAGCCGAGCGAGGAAAGCGTATCATATTGTGCATGGAGGGAAGATGTACAAGGAGAAGAGAAGACGCAGTAGCATGCAAGGCGTAAAGGCTATTCGTGCGCGTCGTACCAGACAGCGGCCGGCGTTTCTGCAATGCGGTTCAGGCGGAGCACCAGCGTTCCGTTAACAGGCTGCGTGAGCCCAGCGTACCGTCCCGGAGCATAGCCGCGCAGATCAACCTCATTGCGCTCTTGGTCGGCGCTGAGCCGCAGACCGCCATCGATAATATCGAAGCGGATAATTTCAGGTAGGAGCAGTTCGCGTCGGCTCTCTTCATCCTCTCGACTAAAGTCGACGAGCACCTCGTTGTTGCGGCGCGTACTGAACTGGCCACTCACCGTTGAGCTGCCGTCGCTACCCTCTATCCGATACACCAGGTTGACGGTCGCATCGCCTCCAAAAAACTCCATGCGCGGCGACCGGTCCGACGTAACCAGGGTATCGGCCAGAATATTGAAGTTGTTAACGCCTTGTACGGCAAACTCAAAGCGGTCGAAGGTGTATGTGCCCTCCAGGTCAGAAGGCGCCGGTCCGTTGTCGTCGCTGCCACATCCAGCCAGCAGGGCGAAACTCAGCACGAAGAGAAGGCCCGGTGCCAGCAACGAGCGAGCAGAAGAGAAAAGTAGGCTGCGTATAGGGTGTATCATAACAAGCAGTTCATTGAAGAAGAAACAGCGCGGTAACCGCACGGAGAGGTCGAGGCTTAGCGTGATCTATGCATGTATGGCTGTATGTATGGCGGCACGTTGCATGACGTTGTGTGGATGCGTGAGATTGTGTGCATCTATCCCCAAAGGAACGGGAAACACCTGGGGTAGCCGCTGCCCTACCACAAGTGGTAACAGGCGACTTGTTACGACCTGTGTCTGCACACGCTTGGGTACCGAGTGCGCGGTTGAAGTGCTTTTGCCTCTGCCAACGACATCGCCTACGTGCAGATACAAATCAAGAATGAGAGCCTACACAGGCAAAGCGCATCTCAACGGTCACATCGATACAAGGCTCACGTTTAGCTCAAGGGGATAAACAGGGAATGCTAACATAGACGACAGACCCCTGCCTTTCTGATACAAATCTGTGACGTCAACAAATAGAGTTGAAGAAGTGGTATAGGAAAGATCCATTAGTGCGCAGCAAGTTACGCCGAATCCGCTGGCGAGGCAGACGTGGACGCGTTACGCAGCAGATCACGGATGCGGGCCAACACCATGTGGATCGCCACATGGTTTTTGCCCCCTCGTGGAATGATGACGTCCGCGTTTCGCTTCGACGGCTCTACAAACTCCAGGTGCATCGGACGCACGGTCTGCTCGTACTGCGTGAGCACCTCCTCAATGGTTCGGCCCCGCTCTTCCAGATCGCGCCGGATGCGCCGTATCAACCGGACATCGTCTGCGGTATCCACGTAGATCTTAATGTCCATTTGGGATTCGAGGGCCTGTTCGGCCAGCACCAGAATCCCCTCTACGATGATGACCGGGCGCGGCTCAACCGTGTTCGTTTTTTCGAGGCGACAGTGCGCGGTGAAATCATACACGGGTTTCTCCACCGCTTCGTGCTGCAAGAGCGCATCCAAGTGCGCACGCATCAGGTCGGTTTCGAGCGCGTCGGGGTGGTCGAAGTTGAAGGAGCCCCGCTCTTCAACGGGCAGATGGCTCAGATCGCGGTAGTAGGCATCGTGGTCGAGAATGGCAATACGGTCTGGACCGATGGCGTGCACAATGCGCTTCAGCACGGT
>CAZBTM010000334.1:0-2780 GCA_964494425.1 uncultured Rhodothermales bacterium
AACAAGAACGGCTTAAACTCCTCGCTGATACCTACACCGGTGTCTTCTACATCGACGGCCACGTAGGGAGCGCCCTCGTGGGTGGTGGTGTACACGCGCACTTCGACGCGCCCGGAATCGGTAAACTTGACGGCGTTGGAGATGAGGTTCTGCAGGGCACTGTTGAGCGCCCCAGCATCGAGCTGGGCCACGGCGTCGCGGGCATCAGGCGTAACATGGAAGTCGAGCGAGAGGTCGTTGTCCTCGGCATTGCTGCGGAAGAGCTCAGTGACTTCCAGCGCCACATCAACCACGGTAGCCGGTTCCAGCTCCATGTCCATCGACCCGGCCTCGATGCGCGCCAGCGTGAGGAGCGACGACAGCGTATCCATCAGCCGGCTGCCTGCGGCCTTGATGCGAGAGATATGCTCCTCGAACGTGTCGTCGGTGCTCTTGGCGCGGATGACATCGGCCAAACCCAGAATGGCGGTGAGTGGGGTGCGAATTTCATGGCTCATGTTGGCCAGAAAGACGGACTTGGCGCGGTTGGCGGCCTCGGCGCGTTCTTTGGCATGCTCCAGTTCGTCGCGCTGCTCTTTCAGGGCATTGGTGCGCTCTTCCACGCGCCGCTCCAGCGACTGATTGAGCTGCACCCGCTCGGTGATGTCGTTCTGCACGCCCACAAAGTAGCGTACATCACCGCTGTCGTCTTCAATGGGTGTGAGGTAGAGTTCATTCCAGAACATCTCGCCCGACTTCCGATAGTTGCGCAGTACAACGCGGGCATACCGGCCATACTTCACCGCCTCGCGAATGGCTCGCACAGCGGCTTGGTCGCTGTCCATCGTACCATCCGGGTGCCGCTGCAGGAAGCGACAGTTGCGACCCAGAATCTCATCTTCGTCGTAGCCCGTGAGCGCCTTGAATCCCTGATTCACATAGATAATCGGATTGTCGGGCTGCCGCATGTCGGTAACAACAACCGAGTTGTTGGCCGCCTCAATGGTCCGCTGCAACAGGTCTTTGACTTCGGAATCGGAGCGCGGCAGGTCGATTCGGTCATACGAAGGGCGCGGCTGGCCGTCGTTGGGGTTCCGGTCGGAAGGAACATTGGTCATAGCAAATCACACGGCCGGGCGGCGCGCAGGCATGGTGAAAGTATCCAGCGAATACGAATCAGTAGAATGCACACTCCGAGTAGAACAAGAGAAGGATTGTACACCCGCTCCGGCATACGCTGCCCGTCCGCAACGGATGCTTGCAGCGGACGCCATGCAGCGGTTATGCATCAAATGTTACGAATGCACGTCGCGCAGGTACTACAGCCGCCTCGCCACAAGAGGGATCTGCAGGGCAGAGCGGTTCTGTTTACCATGCATTTTCGATCGCGCGAACAGTAGCGGGGTCCTCCAAACTGCTGGTATCCCCAAGCGGTTCGTCGAGATACGCAGCGCGGATGACCCGCCGCATGACCTTCGCATTTCGCGTCTTGGGCAGCGCGGTGCAGAACTGAATGGCTTCAGGCTTCAAGGGCTTGCCCAGCGCATCGATAATGCGTTCCATCAGCGCGGCGCGTAGCGACTCGTCGGCGGTGTCGGACTGCCGGGGTACGGCAAAGACGATCACTGCCTGGCCTTTCACCTCGTGGGGGATGCCCACGGCAGCGCTTTCGGCAATATCGGGATGCGCGTTCACGAGCGCCTCCACTTCGGCGGGGCCCAGGCGCTTGCCCGCTACGTTGATCGTGTCATCGGAGCGGCCCAGGATATACCAGAGGCCATCGTCGTCGATCGCTGCAAAGTCGCCATGCACCCACACGTCTTCGAAGCGACGCCAGTAGGCGTTCAGGTAGCGCTCCTCGCCGTCCCAGAAGCTACGCGTCATGCCAATCCAGGGCGCGCGGATCACCAGTTCGCCAACCTCGCCCTGCACCGAATCGCCGGCAGCATTCACAACATCGGCATCCATACCGGGTGCGGGCCCGCTGAAGGCGCACGGCTTGAGGGGCTGCAAGAAGTTGCCGCACAAGATGCCGCCTGAGATTTCGGTGCCGCCGCTATAGTTAAGAATCGGTTTGTCGCCGTTCAGGACCGTTTCAAAGCACCACATCCACGACTCTGGATCCCACGGACTCCCCGTAGATCCAACCGCACGCAGTCCCGACAGGTCGTGCTTGTTAACGGGCTCGGGGCCGTGCGTCTTGAGCGCGCGAATGAGCGTGGGCGAGATGCCGAGATGCGTCACGTTGTGGTCTTCAACAAGCTGCCAGAGGCGGTCGGGGCCGGGGTAGTCGGGCGCACCGTCGTAGAGCACCATGGTAGCCCCAATGGTGAGGGTGCCAAAGACGAGCCATGGGCCCATCATCCAGCCCATGTCGCTCATCCAGTACATGGTTTCGCCGGGCTTCAGGTCCATGCAGTGGTACATGTCCTGTGCGCCCTTGATGGGAAAGCCGCAGTGCGTGTGCACGGCCCCCTTGGGCGCGCCGGTGGTGCCGCTCGTGTAGATAAGCATGACCGGATCTTCGGCGTCAGTGCGCTCGGTGCGGGCGTTGTCGGACTGCGAGGGCACCACGTCGCTCCAGAATACATCGCGCTCTGCGTGCATGGGCGTGTCGCTGCGCCCGGCGTGCTGCGTGACGATGACGTGCTCAACGGAAGGGCATTCCTGCAGGGCTTCATCCGCGGTTTCCTTCATGCGAATGAGCTTGTCGCGGCGATGGAAGCCATCTGCAGTAAAGAGCGCTTTGGCGTTTGCGCCCTGCAATCGGGTGATAATGGCGCCCGGTCCGTATCCGCTAA
>CAZBTM010000335.1:0-2774 GCA_964494425.1 uncultured Rhodothermales bacterium
GAATACACGTGGATTGTCGATCACTTGGAACGAACACCCACATTTGTTGAACTCGGAATCTACTCTGTCATGTGGAGCGAACACTGCTCCTACAAGAACTCACTTCGACTCCTGAAAACCCTCCCCAATGAAGGGGCCGCGCTTTTGGTGGCAGCCGGAGAGGAAAACGCTGGATTGGTTGACATTGGAGAGGGCCTCGGTGTCGCCTTCAAGGTCGAAAGTCATAATCATCCTTCCGCCGTTGCCCCGTATCAGGGAGCAGCTACAGGTGTTGGCGGCATCCACCGTGATATCTTCACCATGGGAGCGCGCCCCGTTGCGGCCCTCAACTCACTACGGTTCGGATCCCTCAAAAGCGACCGTGTGCGCTACCTGCTTGACGGAGTTGTGCGAGGCATTGGCGACTACGGCAACTCGTTTGGCGTTCCTACTGTAGCAGGTGATGTTTATTTCGACGACGCCTATGAAGGCAACCCGCTCGTAAACGCAATGAGTGTCGGACTCGTCAAAGAAGATGCGATTGCGTCGGCAGCCCCACAGCATACGGGGAGTGCCGTCTACATTGTTGGGGCCTCGACCGGACGCGATGGCATCCATGGGGCAACCTTTGCCTCTGAAGAGATTTCCGAAGAGAGCGAGGACAAGCGCCCCAGTGTGCAGGTTGGTGACCCCTTCACTGAAAAGCTACTGCTCGAGGCAACGCTCGAAGCGATTGATGCAGGCGTGGTCGAGGCCATTCAAGATATGGGAGCAGCAGGCATCACCAGTTCGTCGTTTGAGATGAGTGCATCCGGGGGATGCGGAATGGAACTGCACCTCGACCGCGTTCCCGTTCGTGAATCACAGATGACACCGTACGAAATCATGCTCTCTGAAAGTCAAGAGCGCATGCTCGTTGTGTGTGACCCCAACGATGCCGACCAACTGGTCGATGTGTATGCTCGATGGGACCTGCACGCTGAGCGCATCGGCACGATCACGGAGGGCACAAACGTGCGGCTCTACTGGAACGAGACCCTTGTTGCCGACCTGGATGCGCGCCATCTCGACTCTGGGAGCGGTGCACCCGTTTATGAACGTGAAACCAGGCGTCCTGCATATTTCGAAACGACCCGAGCGTTTCATCCCGACGAGGTGGCTGATTGCACACCAGACACTGCAACTGACACTTTACATACACTGCTCGCCGCTCCGAACATTGCATCGAAGCGATGGGTCTTCGAGCAGTACGACACGATGGTGCGCACAAATACGGTAGTTGGTCCCGGCCCCAGCGATGCCGCTGTCATTCGTATCAAAGGGACCGACCGTGGCTTGGCACTTAAGACCGATTGCAACGGACGATATGTCTATCTGAATCCGCGCAGGGGGGCTGAAATCGCCGTCTGCGAATCCGCCCGTAATGTGGTATGTGCCGGAGGGGAGCCGGTGGCTATTACCAACTGCTTGAATTTTGGAAACCCGTACAAGCCCGAGGTCTACTGGACATTCGCCGAAGCGATTAAGGGGATGAGCAACGCCTGTACCGCACTTGGAACGCCGGTTACCGGCGGCAATGTCTCGTTCTACAACGAACATCCTGATGGAGCCGTCTACCCAACACCAACAATCGGCATGGTGGGGCGCGTCGACGACTTAGATACGCAGCCTACCACTGCGGCAGTGCAAACGCCTGGAGATCGCCTTTTTCTACTCCATCCGGATGGGCAGGCCTATCCAAACGATATTGATGGATCAGAATATTTGGCAACAGTGCATGAGCAGATTGCCGGCGATGCGCCACGTCTTGTGCTCGACGAAGAGATTGCGGTACAGCAAGCAATGCGCACCCTGATCAACACCGGAATGGTACAGCATGCGCACGACGTATCGGACGGGGGACTTGCGGCGTGCCTGGCCGAGTCGGCTCTACACGGCAACTGTGGAATGGACATTACACTCTCCGTTCCTGAAGACGTACGAGCAGATGCGGTGCTCTTTGGCGAGGCTCAGTCGCGGATTGTCTTTTCGGTTGCTGAAGACTACGAATCGGCGGTTCAGGAGACAATTCAGGATATTGAGGGCGTGTCAGCAACGCCAATTGGTGCCGTGCACGGCGATGCGCTCCGTATCACATGGGCCGGTACCACATGGGTCGAAGCACCGCTCAGTACGCTACGTGCAGCGCATGAAAACACGCTGCCCAACGCGATGAATGCCGAGCAGCGCGCCGCATCATAGACACCACAGACCAGGCCAAAGTGTCCAACGTGGGCAAAGACCCGCAGGCGTGCGAACATCTTCTTGCATGGTGGAGTATCTGTGTATCCAAACAAACAGTATACTACGCCAACCGCATATGCGTGAAGCCTGTATCCAGGGTTCGATTGCGTAACGCCGGAAGCGTTCTTCGCAACCAAGCATTGCGTCTTCCACACGTTGCGGCAACCGTACAACTTATGGTCCTGCTGCCGCGTTTGGATGCATGGTTTCTTCTTTGCATCAAGCCCTCCTTTATCATGAGCACGCCTGCAACCAACGGACACGCCCCTAATCTTTCCGCCTTTGAGGGCATTGATGGGGCCGACGCCGAAATGCGTGATGTCGTCATCATTGGCACGGGCCCGGCAGGCTGGACTGCCGCGCTCTACACCGCCCGCGCCAGTCTGGAGCCGCTTGTGTTCATGGGGCCCGAGCCGGGTGGACAGCTCACCACGACCACCGACGTGGAAAACTATCCGGGTTATCCCGACGGCATCATGGGGCCCGACATGATGCAGGATTTTCAGAAGCAG
>CAZBTM010000336.1:0-738 GCA_964494425.1 uncultured Rhodothermales bacterium
CGCGCAAAGCCGCTGCGGAGCAGGCCCAGGCGCATCGCGAGGCTGCACAAAAGCCTGCCATCACTGCCGACGGCATTGCCATTACGGTACAAGCCAATGTGAGCCAGCCCGAAGATGCTCGCGAACCTGCCGCACGGGGAGCCGAGGGCGTGGGCCTTTTGCGCACCGAGTTTCTGTTTGGGGATGCGGAAGAGCCGCCCTCCGAAAACGACCAGGTCACGGCGCTGAAGGCTGCCGTCAAGCCCTTCACCAAGCCTGTTACCATACGCGTCCTCGACGCTGGGGGCGACAAGCCGCTGCCATACCTCTCGTTTCCAGAGGAAGCGAACCCGTTCTTGGGCGTTCGGGGGATTCGCGTGCTGCTGCGCCACCCCGAGCTGTTCCAGACCCAACTGCGTGCGCTGCTCCGTGCGGGCGCGGCGCATCCGGTGCGCTTGTTGCTGCCGATGGTGGCTACGCCGGACGAAGTCGAAGAGGCGTTGGAGCATCTCGAGACCGCCCGCACAGCGCTGGCCGACGCGGGCACACCGCATGCCGAGCGGCTGCCCGTGGGCATCATGATTGAGACGCCGGCCAGTGCGCTGGCGGCTGAGGACCTGGCGCCGCAGGTGGACTTCTTCAGCATTGGCACGAACGACCTGGTACAGTACGTGATGGCGGCGGATCGGGGGCATGCCGACCTGTCGGCGCTTGCGGATGTGCTGCATCCGCCGGTGCTGCGCCTCATTCAGCGCACCG
>CAZBTM010000336.1:748-2752 GCA_964494425.1 uncultured Rhodothermales bacterium
GCCTGTGAGCGTGTGCGGCGAGGCCGCGGCGCAGCCGATGGCGATTCCGCTACTGCTGGGATTGGGCGTGTCGAGCCTGAGCGTGAATCCAGGTGCGGTGCCAGGTACGAAGGCGCTCGTCCGCGCGCTGCGTCACAACGAGATGGAGACGCTGGCCACAGAGGCACTCGGCTGCGCCCGTGTGAGCGAGGTCCGCGCGCTGGTGCGCGAGGCGCTGCCTGCCGAGTTCGCCCACGGCATCGCGACGGGGTAGTGGTGCAGAACCTGCGGCCCCTCTGCCGTGCGACGCAGGCTGTTCAGGGGCTCTGCCCCGCTTGGCCTAAGCACCGCCCGGTACGTCCTTCCGACAGCTGTCGGAATACAGTCTGACCCTCACCCTTGCTCCTTCTCTCGATGTAAGGTTGTGAGATTAGCCGCCGTACGCTGCGACGCTGCGGGTTGGACGCCGGAGCGTCCTCTGTTATTGCCCCGACGGGGGACCGTCGGGGCCAGGTCCTGTGGTTAACCTCATAGTACCACAAGGGGAGAGGGAGACGTGGCTTGCAGGGAAATTTAGCAAAGCAGAGCACCCTGATGAAACTGAGTGCACGCTCGTCGCAAGGCTCTGCCTTGTGACGCACTTTTTAGGGGCTCTGCCCCGCCCGATTGGCCTGTGGACCTACCGAACGATGATTGGCCGAACGATGATTGGCAGGATGCCACGACGGAGATGCACGCAGAGAAATGAGCAAGCACACAAGACGCACAGCGGAGGCGAAGAAGTGGGGAGCGGACGATCTTTCCGTTGGAGCGAAGGGCCTGCTGCAACGAGACGTCCGGCTCGCCCGAGGTATCGCATCAGCGCGTGCGAGGCGCGGACGCATAGACGGGCGAGCACGGGTCTTCTGTTTTCCCCTTGTTTTTCCTTCTACGTAATTTCGAGGGTGCCGCCCCCCGCTTCGGTTTCGACGCCTTCCTTCCACTCAAACTCCAGCTCCAGGCTCAGCTCGGGCGTGCCACCAGACTTCGATGTTTCGCGCTCGGCTTTCACCTCAAACTCGAAGCGCTCGGGGATCGTCATATCAAGCGCGTCCGGGCCGCCCGACAGGTGCACGGTGCCATCGGCATCGAGCTTGTCGGCGAGGGCACGCAGGTAGGCGGCGGCTTCAGCGCGTGTGGAGGTGTGCTCTGTTTTGAACAGGATTTCTTCGGGCATGATCATCACCGTAGGTTGATGCGGACAACAGATGAACGAACTAAACTGTGAATGCAAATATCGGGATCCCGAAGCGCGTCCAAAATCGGGATATTCCGTGCACGAGAATCAGGGATAGGCGCACACGAAGTGTGGGCTACCCGACGCGCAAGAAGCCCATGGACTGGTCGGCGTAGTAGCGATCGAAGTAGATGCGGAGCGCGATGTGGGCCTCGTCGGAAAGCTCGGGGTCGCGGGTGATGAGCGCGGTGGCGGCGTTGCGGGCGGTTTCGAGGGCGTCGGTGTCTTCGGTGATGTCGGCCAGCTTCAGTTCGGGCATGCCGCTCTGGCGCGTGCCGAAGAAGTCGCCCGCCCCGCGGATGCGCAGGTCCTCTTCGCTAATCTCGAAGCCGTCGGTGGTGCGCGTCATGGCCGCCAGGCGCTGCTTGGCCTCGGCCGATTGCTTGTAGCCGGCCATGAGGATGCAGTAGCTCTGCTGATCGCTGCGGCCCACGCGTCCGCGCAGCTGGTGCAACTGGCTCAAGCCAAACCGCTCGGCGTGCTCAATGAGCATGATGGTTGCGCCCGGCACATCCACCCCCACTTCGATGACGGTGGTGGACACGAGGATGTCGAGCTCGCCCGCTTTGAAGGCGCGCATGGTACGGTCTTTTTCGTCGGAGGCCATGCGTCCGTGTACGAGTCCAACATTGACGTCTGGAAACTGGGCTTGCAGCGTGGCATAGCCGCTTTCGGCGTCTTTGAGGTCGAGCTTCTCGCTCTCTTCCACGAGCGGATACACCACGTAGGCCTGCTCGCCGGCCTGCAGG
>CAZBTM010000337.1:0-2727 GCA_964494425.1 uncultured Rhodothermales bacterium
ACGTGCGGCGCTGCTGCTGGCGCTGTTGATACGCCGGGGTCTCCTGCCCAATCGGCGAGCCGGGCGGCGTGTCGAGGGTGGGTGCTGCGGTCTCCGTCTCGTAATCGCGGTTCAGGAAGCGCTCGATCTGGTCAAGAAGGTGGGCATGATGCGCTTCGGGGATGGGGGGCGTGTTGCTGCGGTGGGACTCAGGCACGTCTTCCATCTGGCGGTTCAGCCACGTACGGATCTCGCGAAGGTGCCAGGTGAGATGCGCGCGCACCTCGGGGGTGGTGTCTTCATGCACCGCATGCTCCAGGAGCGCATCCGTCCACACGCGCTGCACGACCCGTTTGAGCGCCTGACTGCTCGCATCGCGCTGGGTGTCGGATCGGTTCCATTCCCACACGGCGTCCGTAATGCGGTCGAGCACCTCGTGGAGAATGGGCGACTGCTGCGTGAGGCGCGCCGTGCGTTCGGGATGCAACAGCTGGTCGAACACCATGGTGGCTACGAGCTCAGCGGGCGCTGTGGCGTCGAACGGGAGGCCGGTACGCCCCGGAAAGAGTTCGCGGTTCGACGGGTAGCCCGGCGGACGCGGCGGGATCTGGGTGCGGGCCGCGTCGGGTAGACGCAAGGCCTCGGGCTCTACGACACGCAGCAGTGCATCGAGCGCATCCCGCTGGGTGCCCGACGATACGCGGCGGGGCGTGGCCTCCGCATCCCCCCGAACCGAATACCGGTACGTGAAGCCGCCCACGAGCTTCGCGGTTGCCTGCACCTGATAGCGATGGCGCAGGTACAGCGGTACAAGCACCTCCTCCATAAGCGCGTGCGGGGTGCCGGTGCGAATGACGGATTCGTCGAAGTTGTCGAGGGCCGTTTGGCGTACCTCCATCTCCTGATCGAGCGCCTCGACCATGTCGGTGCCGTTGTCCCACAGGTTGGCCTGCGGGTGTGCTGCACCTGCCGGACGCGCATCGTTGTCGCTGATGTAGGTAAGCTCCTGCTCATCATACTCTTGCATGATGCGCGTGAGCAGCTCATCCTCCGACTCCCCGTCCTGCGGATACGCGTAGCCGTACCGGATCGCGATATTGTCCCACGCGCCCATGCCAGTGGCATACGCATCGTCGAGCGTGACTTCTCCGTCGTCATCGAGTGTGGCGTACGGGGCCGGATAGTCCATCACCGACGCGCGGTCGTGGGTGGAGGCCGCGAAGTTGTGCCGCAGGCCGAGCGTGTGGCCGATTTCATGGGCCGAGAGCTGCCGGATGCGGTCGAGTGCCATGTCGACCAGGGGATTATTGTCGTCGGGCAGTCCTGCTGCATTTTCGCCGGTGTATGGCGCGGTGAGGCCCTCAGCCAAGAGCAGATCCTGCCGCACGCGCAGCGAGCCGAGTACGATGTGCCCCTTGAGGATTTCGCCGGTACGCGGGTCGGTGATTGAAGGCCCGTAGCTCCATCCGCGCGTGGAGCGGTGCACCCACTGAATCACGTTGTAGCGGATGTCCATCGGGTCGGCGTCGTTGGGGAGCATCTCGACCTGGAACGCGTCGCGATAGCCGGCGGCTTCAAAGGCCTCGCTCCACCAGCGCGCGCCGTCGAGCAGGGCGGTGCGCACCGGTTCGGGCGTGCCCGGATCAAGGTAGTACACGATGGGCTCTTCGGGCGTGCAGAGGCCGTCGGTGCCGGGTTCGTCAGCGCACTGCAGGCGATGGCGCGGGATGAAGCGCTGCGTGAGGTCTTCGGTGAGGGGGGCGGCGTAGTCTTCGTAGCTAAAGCTGTAGAAGCCCGAGCGCGGGTGGTGGGCCCGCTGCGAAAACCCCTCTGTATCCGGCAGTTCGACGAACGAATGGCGCATGCGTAGGCTAAACGACGTGGGATCGGCTGCCGTGCTGCGGACCTCCGAACCAGGCGTGCCGTCCGTCACGAAGGTGAGGCGCGCTTCCATCTCTGTGTTTTGCGGGAAGGCGCCCGTGCGCTCCATGTCGGGCGTGCTGCGGCTCATGTCCAGCCGGTACGCACCGTGCCCGCTCTGCTGAAGCTGCTGCGCAGCACCGTGCACATCGCGCACTACGAAGTCGGTCGCCTCCACCAGCACCCGATTGTCGGTTTGGGCAGCGGCTTCGAATCCCCAGAGCACGCCATCTGCAAATGCATCATCGACGGCCTGGCGCTCGGCGGGATTGTCGGTGTCGGCGCGATAGGTCTGGTTCGGCTGCACGAGCAGCACCTTGGGACCGACGCGCTCAAACCGCACAACGCGCGTGTCGCCCGGCTGACCGCGATCGAGTCCGATGTCGTTGGAGCCGAGTCCGGCCGTGAGGTAGTTGACGTACAGGAAGTCTTCCTCGAGGGCGGGAATCTCCATCCACAGGGTGCCTGCCTCTGCATCCCAATAGAGGGGAAACAGGCCGTCCATGCGTTCCATGCCATCGGTTTTTTCTGCAATGGAGGGACGGTCCTGTGCAGATACCGGTGCAATGAGCAGAATCAGGAGGAGGGCAAGCGTCGAGGCAGTGCGCATAATGATAGGCCGAACGGAGGGAGACACACGGATTATAAACATACAACACGGATGGCTCAGACGAAAGGGTGGGCGCCCTCATGCGTGCGGAACCCATGGCCCCGCAAATCGGTGGCTATATGCGGTGTTACATGCAGCCAAGCGGGCCCGTAGCTCAGGTGGTTAGAGCAGTCGACTCATAATCGATCGGTCGCAGGTTCAAGTCCTGCCGGGCCCAC
>CAZBTM010000338.1:0-2719 GCA_964494425.1 uncultured Rhodothermales bacterium
CAATGCACGCCGGCTGTTCAGGCAGCCGCAGCAGGTCGGCGGTGTGCTCGACGATGCGGTGCCGCTGCGCGCCGGTGCCTGTGTGTTCGAGCACGACGATCCACCCGGCGGGGCATGCGTCGGCTCCGGCAGCCCAGGGGCGAGAGGGGTAAGGCAGTTGCGTGGCCATGAGATGTAGGATGCAGGAGCGAGAGCAGCGGAGAAACTGCGAGACATAATGGGGACAGGTCGATACTTCTGTTTTTCCAAACGGATGCTTAATGCTCCGAGAGCCGCCGGATGCGCAACGATGTTTGTATTTCGAACTGGTTTTTCAACGCGCATGCCAACTTGTGCGCGGTGTGGTGCCTATGTTTTACTGTCTGTAAAAGCGCTTTCAACATTGACTGCTATGCGACTTCCTTTTTTCCTGGCCAGCCGGTTTGTGGCGGGCGAAACGCTCGACGAGGCGCTGCCTGCCGTGCAATCGCTGAATAACGATGGCTTGCATGTGGCGCTCGACTTGCTGGGCGAGCATGTGCACGACCGTGACGTGGCGCGGCAATCGCGGGATACGTACATCGAGCTGGTGCGCACGCTGGACGCGGTGACGCCGCCCGAGCGCCGTAATCGCATTTCGATTAAGCTGTCGATGCTGGGGCAGCTCATCGATGAGGACTTTTGTCTTGAGAACCTGCGTGCGCTCATGGAGGTGGCCGTGGAGCACGATATGTTTGTGCGCCTGGATATGGAGGGCAGCGACCTGACGGATTCGACGCTGTCGATCTTTGAGACGATGCATGCGGACTTCCCGGATCATATTGGTCCGGTGCTGCAGGCGATGCTGAAGCGCACGGATCGCGACATCGACCGGATGTGCGAGCTGGGCGTGAGTGTGCGCCTGTGCAAGGGTGCGTACGGCGAACCGGCGGCACGGGCCTATCAGGATATGGATGTGATCCGCGCACGCTTTACCGACTACATGCAGCGCCTGCTGAGGCACACGCCGTACTCGGGAATTGCCACGCACGATGATTCGTTGATCCGCGCTACAAAGCAATTCGCCGCGGACGAAAGCATCTCGTGCGACCGGTTCGAGTTTCAGATGCTGTACGGCTTGCGTCCGGATACCCAGCGCGAAATGGCCGCCGACGGCTACAACATGATGGTGTATGTGCCTTACGGTACGGAGTGGTTTCCGTACTTCTACCGGCGCCTGCGCGAGCGGAAGGAGAACGTGTTCTTTCTGCTGAAGAACTTTATGCGGGCGTGAGAGGGCGGAGCGGGTTGATTGAAGTGCGCCGCAAACAAGAACGCAGAGGAGGTCTTAAGCTTCGAGGTGACTTCTTGAACTACGAAAGGGACGCAGCGCGCTGTGTCCCTTTCATGCTTGTACCTAAATATGTAGCTCTTCACCTCTTACGGCGATGGAATCTTGAGCGTTTGGCCGGGCTGCAGGCGTCCGTCGCTCAGTCCGTTGTGCTGCTGGATGCTGCCGACCGAGGAGCGGTGCGAGCGGGCGATGTCCCACAGCGTTTCGCCGGGCTGCACGACGTGCGTGGCACCCGATGCGTTGCTGGGATTTGCATCCCCACGCCGATTGTCAGCGATGACGGGTTGTCCGACGACCGTAACGGCGTTGGTGACCGCCTCGACCTCGGACAGTTGCGCTGTGATTTCGGCGGCGCGCTCGTATTCGTCTTGCGTCTGCACATCGCCCTGCAAGAGCACAGTGCCTCGCTCCACCTCCGGCTCAAAGTCATACCCGCGCAGTCTGCGGTCGCGGGCCAGGGCTTGCTTGATGCGGGCTGCGAGCGAGAGATCATCCAGGCGCTCGTTCAAAGAACGCTCGCCCTGCGGTGTTGGGGGCGCTGCATTCAGATCCGCGTTCGCCTGCTGCGCTGATGAGTCGGGGGACGTGGTTGTGGCGGTAGGCGGCGACGGATCGGGCGCATCAGGAGATGCGCAGCCAGTGCCCGTGAGCGTGAGCACAACGCCAAGGATCATTCCGCACAGAGCTCCGAGGGAGCGCGAATACATCACAGAAAGTAAGGGGCTGGTGAAACAAGTGGTAACACACGCATAACGCAGGCAAAAATAGTACCGCCTCCAGTCCCGACATGCAAGGACGATGTTATGCATCACTGCATGCGATCATGACTGGAGGCGGCGCGAAACGTCTGTGGGGTTACGCGTTGCTGGATGCGGTAGCCGGGGCCGCGTGATACTCGGTTTCAGTACGCGGCTCGTCGATCACGCCGTGCTCTGAGAGCCAGCGCTCGGCATCGATCGCGGCCATGCATCCGGTGCCCGCTGCGGTGACCGCCTGGCGGTAGACGTGATCTTGCGCGTCTCCACAGGCAAATACGCCCGGAATATTGGTGTAGGTCGAGTCAGACTGCGTTTCGATGTAGCCGCTGTCGTCCATGTCGAGCCAGCCGGTAAACGGCTCCGTGTTGGGCGTATGGCCAATCGCCAGGAAAAGCCCCGTTACGTCGTCCATGACGTACGTTTCCTCGGTGTTGTTGTTAATGACCTCAATGCCCGTCACCTGATCCTCGCCGAGCACATCAACGACTTCGGTATCCCACACGAAGGTGATTTTGTCGTTGTCGAAGGCCCGCTCCTGCATAATTTTGGAGGCGCGGAGTTCGTCGCGGCGGTGGATGACGCGGACCTCCTTCGCAAACTTGGTGAGGAAGATCGCTTCTTCCATCGCGCTGTCGCCACCGCCAACGAC
>CAZBTM010000339.1:0-2704 GCA_964494425.1 uncultured Rhodothermales bacterium
ACTTTGAGGCGTGGTTGAGGCGCTCTTAAAAAACTTGTCGGTGATCGTGCTATTCGGGTTGTCGAGCGCCTGGGACTGGGCCTGTTCCAGCGCCGAGAAGAGACGGCCCAGTTGATAGGCTACGCTGTCGTAGGTCGGATCGAGAGCAGAAGGCATAGGAATGCTGTGTGTGATGAGGTAGAGTTTGAGGAGGGACGCGCGTTGGGCCGAGACTTCGCCCAGCGCCTGGTTGCGATTTAGCGCCTTAAGCAGAAACGGATACGGCAGAGAACGTCCGGTGAGGGCGGTGCGCATCAGGCCCTCTTCCATCCACGGCGGGATGTCGTTCAGGCTTTTGGTGCCCGAAGATACCTGTATGAGGCTCATAAGCAGCGCAAAACTGCCATGGTATCGCCCATTTACTTCCATTGCCTCAAAGTATTGGGCCAATCGGGTCTGCACCTGCCCTACAGTAGCCCGCTCGAAGTGACGGACGATGAGGCGCCCCTGGTTTTCCTGGAGGCACATCGTCCAGAGCGACGTGTCGTTTTCGGTGAGTCTGCCGTCGTAGTAACTGCTTAGCAGCTCCTCGATGTAGTTGGTATCACCATCTTGAAGCGGATTCAAGCTGAACGAGGTATCCATTGGGTCCGTCCAGTAGACCCAATACGTCTCGTTGAGGGTGTACGTGTAGTCGTCGCTATCTACGAGCCAGGAAAGTGCTCTTCCAATTCTGCGCTGCGATGAATGCGTGAGCCAAGCATTTTCAGAGCGGCCCAATCCGTATGATTCGAATGCTTTTTCATTGTACGACGAGAGTGCACTTCCAAATCGACGAACTTCGTAGTGCGTAGCGGCTATTCCACCATCTTTTCCTGTTAGTGCACACGGACCCGTTCTGTCGGCTTTCTCACTCTCCAGTGAAGCCATGAAGTCGGCCCACCATGCTTGTACCGCAGGCATCTCATGGAGCAGTGTGCCATCAACGTTCACAAGGACGATGTCTTGGCGTCCCATACTTGGATCAATCGGTGCCAATTGGACACGCCCGTACCGTATCTCAGCCATAAAACGAAGGTCGCCATACAAGACCGCAGTGTGGGTTTGCACAAACTTCCAAAGGGCCTGTACTTCCGGAAGGTCGAGGTCGTTAGCTACTTGCTTCACCAAGTCGCGGTATCCCTGGTGCGTCTTTTGGCCGCGGCCTTTTTTAGACACCTTGTCCCGCAGCCCAAATGTATATTCAGCAGTGTCGATCAGGCGCGGACGGACTGCAGTTCCGGCACGTCCACGGTCTGGCACATTGGCTCTGCCTTCCGTTGGTATCAGATTATATGAGGTGTCTTTTGTCCTTAGTTTGAGTATCCATCGCACCGGTCGCCTTTTGTAAGCATCTGGAGGAAGGCGATCTGTGATCTGATCATGTACATCAAGCAGCGAATCAAGCATCGGGATGGGTCTTTTGGTAGAGCGCTTGTGGGATATGCATCACGCCGTCATCTAACGCGGCGTGGAAGAAGTGCGGCGTGGCCTCATAGTGCTGCGTCCCGGCGTTGATCTCATCGTATGCAATGTCGAACAGCATGCGTCCGAGGGGGCGATCGCCAAGCGCCGGAGTGTCTTGGTCGGTCGGCGGTCGAAACCAGGCGGCAAACTCACGGCATCCCATATACGGGCGCTTAAAGCACGCGCCCCGGCTTACGCGCCGCCGAAACTGATCGCGATACTTGGCCGGATGCTCATTTTTGCCGTAGCCCACCAGATGGACATCGGCCTCAATCAGATACGCAACATCCTTGAGCGCCAGCGTCGAACGAAGGGCTCGGACGCTCGGGGTGTTAGGACGACTTTTCTCTTTTGCATCCACATCAATGGTCGACACCTCTCGTCCCTGCATCCAGTCTTTTTTGCTGGGTGAGACGGCTTTCTTTTTGACTTCGCTGCGGCGCAGTTGAATATGCTGGATGGGCTTGAGCGGCGTAATGGTCTGGATGCGCCACATGAACGCTGGCTTCCAGAAAATAGCCTCCAGAATGCCGCGTGCCGCTGACGGCGTCATCACGTCGTAGCTTACGCGCTCAACCTTCATCTCTGGACGTGTAAAGCAGGCAAACGTGCTGCCTACAACCACTTGCAATGGAGCATATTCAGACATACATCAACTCGGAAAATGGGTAGAGAATGGGAAGGTGTGCGCGATTGGCGCAGGCGCAGCTCAGGGAGGGGTTACCAGATCATCTGCTCGATTTGTTTGGGCCGTTCCACATCGAGTTGCAGCCCGTAGGTGCCATCATAAAACATCGAATCCCAGACCCAAACGTCGGTTTCGGCCTCCCGCACGATGCCGTTGTCGAGCGCTTTGTTGAACTCCCAGTTGTACACGCTCACCATGTATGGCTGCAAGGCACGCCGCACATGCGGGGGGATGTAGCCCAGGTGCTTAATCTGACTACGGTACGTATTGAAAATGGACATTGCCTGGCCGTAGTCCACAAGCACATCGGTGGCGTCTTGCGTAATCAGACGGTAGGCAGCCGCTACGTCTTCGTAGTTGAAGCGGCGCTGCATGTCCTGAACGCCGTGCTTATCGGTCGGGAAATCGTTGTAGAGCTCGGCAAAGTACTGCTTGGCGGCGTCGGGACTGTTGAGATCTACGCCGTCGCGAAGCATCCCCAGCGCTATTTCTCGGCCTGTTTTGTAGGGCGGTGGCGGACACGATCCGTCT
>CAZBTM010000340.1:0-2701 GCA_964494425.1 uncultured Rhodothermales bacterium
GCGGGGCAGAGGGGCCCGAAGGGTCATGCCTGTGGTGCCGCGACGAGAGCGCCCAACGGATGCAAGCACATCTGGAAATAGGTCGAAGCGGAATGTTGAGGACGTGTGTAAAGGCTGTAATCTCTTGCGGAAGTGGTTGACGGGCGGGTGGGCGTCGGCTACAATGGGCTGTTCGTTCATGGCGGAGGGTCCACCAGCCCAGTATCCGCCGTTCTCTACGCCCCATTACCCCGCCTATGACCCCTACGGCTATCTATTGGATGTTCGTTGGCACTTTTCTGCTCGGCATGGTTGGCATCGGCCTGTACCAGCTGCGCGGAATGCAAGCGATTACCGACCCTGATGAGCAGGCCTTTGACTTTTGGATTGGCGAGGGAAGCGTGCCCGGATGGTGGATGGCGGCCTCGCTGGCCGCAGGCTGGCTCCTGCTGGGGTGGATGACCTGGCAGATGTACCTCTGGTACACGTATGGCCTCGGCGCCATCTGGATCTTCACCATCCCATGGATCCTCTGCACCATCGGGCTGGCCTTTGTGCCCAAGCTGTTTCGGCACTTCCCGGGGGTGTCGATCCCTGAGATTCTGCGCTTTCGGTTCGATCGGACCACGCAGACGCTGCTGGGTCCAGTACAGAGCTTTGCCTACCTTACCTGGCTGGCCGCCGAAATCTACGTGCTGAGCGCGGTGCTATCGCAGCCGTTGCAGGTGGACATCATCACGATGGCGATCATTGTGAGCATCACCTTCGGACTCTACGTGTCGCTGGGCGGATTCCGATCGGTGTTGCGCACCGACCTCATTCAGTTTGTGTGTGCGGCGCTCATGCTGGTCACGCTCACTGTGTTTGGGCTCATCGAAGCGGCCCGCATTGCCGGTAGCTTTGGCGACATCGTGGCGACGATCAATGAGACCCCGCCGATCTATGCCGATGGCTTCTGGGACTGGGATGCGCCGGGCTACTCGTATATGGCGCTGGCCATTCTAATCTACACGCCGGGCTTCATTACGCTGCAAGGCGCCTGGCAGCGCGTCATGGCCAGTCGCAACGAATCTGAAGCCGCCAAGGGCGTGTGGTGGAACGTCGCCTTCAATATTATCATCGTGGTCATTATGCCCACGATAATCGCTGTAGCTGCACTGGTGATCTTTCCGCCGGTGGGAGGCGAGGTGCCCGAAACGGTGGGCAGCTTTGGCTACTTCATCTTCTCGTCGATGATCACCGAGCTCTTCCAGAATCCGATTGTGGTGGGTGCCCTTATCGTGGCGCTGATGGGCATGGCGCTGTCATCGGTCGATACGTATGTAAACGTCTGCGCCATGAACCTAACGAAGGATGTGCTGGAACCGCTCGTCTTTGAACCGTACGAGGTGAGCGGCACTACGAAGCTCAACGTGGGCCGCGCCGTAACCGCCGGATTCATTGGACTGGCGCTCCTGTGGGCGTTTCAGTTCCCAGGGCTCTTCGACATGTACTTCCTGTCGAGTGCGCTCCTGACCTCCACGACCGCCGTGGTCGTTGCCAGCGTGTTCTCGAAGAAGACGACAACGCTCTCGGCCTACCTGGCCATTATTCTGGGTACGGTGGGCACGTTTGTGTTCTACACGCTCGGGGCCTACGAACTGCTGGGCTGGCTGCCGAGCTGGCTCACCGACTCGGGCCTCGCCTACGGCGCCATTGCGTTGCTGATGGCGATCATTGGCGTGTTTGTAGGAATTCAGTTCGGTACGCCGCCGTCCGAGCAGGTGCTGTCTCGCTATGAGGGCGAATACTACGCCGGACGCGAGGAGATGTATGCCATGAATCGCAAGATGAAAGCGGAAGAGAACGAAGCCAACGAAAAAGCGGCGGTCTCCCAACCGTAGCTGCGCAGTGTGCGGCGCTATAGCGGCACGATCAGAGCGCCCCTATGTACTTATTAATACGCGTACAGCGCGGATGCAGGAAGCCCTTGCATCCGCGTTGTAATGGGAAATTGATTAGGCGAAAGTTCAACGCCCTACAGGAACTGAACAGCGCTCAGAGGGCATAATCAGTACGCCAATTCAACTTTCCCCCTCATGCAAGGGCCGTGCTTATGACCCCTCGCGAGTTTCTGAGCGTATACGAATACGACAAGCGCATCATTCGCGGTACGTACTTCCCTACGACCCCGCTCGATATTGAGCAGGGAGACACGGTTGGCGTGGTGCTGATGAACCTGGGCGGGCCCGACACCCTTGAGGATGTGGAGCCGTTCCTGTACAACCTGTTCATGGATCCGGCGATCATCGACATCCCGCTGATTGGGCAGACGTTCATCCGCGACTGGCTCTGCAAGTTCATCGCCTCGCGCCGCTCGAAGTTTGTGCGCGAGGACTACGAGATGATCGGGGGCGGATCGCCCATCAACCGCCTCACCCGTGAGCAGTCGAAGGCGCTGGGCGACCACCTGAATCGCCACTACGGCCAGGCCGCCGATGTCGACTTTAAGACGTACATCGCGATGCGGTACTGGAAGCCGTTCAGCGAAGATGCCGTCCGCGAGATGAAGGACGATGGCGTCGACAAGGTGGTGTTGCTGCCGCTGTATCCGCACTACTCGAAGACGACCACGGGCTCCTCGCTCGTGCTCTGGAAAGCGCTCGAAGAGGAGGGCGAACTGCCCGAGTATCCCACCACCACGGTATTCGAGTACGCGACGAACCCGAAGTACATTCGGGCG
>CAZBTM010000341.1:0-2686 GCA_964494425.1 uncultured Rhodothermales bacterium
GATTGTTGGTCCCCGCCTTCTTGAGGCTCTGCAAGATGCGACCGGGCAGCGCGCCCACGTAGGTGCGGCGGTGGCCTCGAATTTCGGCTTCGTCGCGCACCCCACCCAAACTCATACGTACAAATTTGCGTCCGATAGCGCGGGCCACGCTCTTGCCCAGGCTGGTTTTTCCCACGCCGGGCGGCCCGTGCAGGCACAGAATAGGCGCCTTCATGTCGCCCTTCAGCTTGAGGACCGCGAGGTACTCCAAGATGCGTTCTTTTACATCTTCAAGCCCGTAGTGGTCTTCATTTAAGATCGTCTCGGCCCGTTCGATGTCGAGCTGGTCTTCAGAGTACTCCAGCCACGGCAGATCTAAGATCCAGTCGACGTAGTTGCGCGTGACGGCGTAGTCGGGCGCGGCAGGATTGGTACGCTCCAGACGGGTGAGCTGCTTTTCGAGCTGCTCGCGGGCCTCGTCGGGCAGTTCCTTCTCAGCGGCGCGGTCGCGTAGTTCCTGAATCTCGCCGCCGCCTGCGCCTTCCCCCAGTTCCTCTTGGATTGCCTTCAACTGCTGACGCAACAGGTACTCGCGCTGCTGCTCGTCGACATCGGTCTTCACGCGCGAGCGAATCTCTTCTGACAGCTCCAGCACCTGTAGCTCTTCGTTGAGCTGATCAAGCACCTTGTTGGCCCGCTCAACCACCGGACGCGTAGCGAGGATGTCCTGCTTCTTATCGACTTCGACCTGCAGGTTCGATGCGATGAAGTGCACCAGGAACGTGGGCGACTCGATGTTCTCGATCGCCTCGGCGGCTTCGCTGGGCAGGTTCGGCGACTTGTTCACGATCTGCACCGCCAGCTCCTTAATGGAGTGAATAAGCGCCTGGATCTCCAGATCTTCGCTGGGTTCGGGGTCGTGCACAGCCTCAACTTCCGCTCGAAAATACGGCTCTTGCTGCGTATATTCGCCGATTTCAATGCGCCGTTTCCCCTGAATTACGATGGACTTCGATCCATCGGGCATTTTGATAAGCTTCAGGATTTCGGCAACGGTGCCTACGTCGTAGAGGTCGCTCGGTGTGGGGTCTTCAACCTCACTCTCACGCTGGGCAATCACGCCAATGAGGCGGTCGTGCTCGAAGGCTTCGCGCACCAACTGGAGCGAGGTATCACGCCCCACGGTGATGGGCAGCACCACCCCCGGAAACAACACCGTGTTGCGCAGTGCCAGAATGGGCAGCGTCTCCGGTATATCAGCATTGCTCATCTCCATCTCCTCATCGGGCGTAGGAAGCGGAATACGCTGCTCTGGATCGGGCCCGGCATCGTCCATCGAGAACAGGTCACTCAGGTCGAGTTCATTCATATAAAAGCAGCTACACAGAGAAAAAGCAGAATGGACCGCTGCGCGTCAGGCGCATGGAGCGCAGCCATGTCGAGTTGGCAACAGCCACAAAGACCAGACCATCGGTCCCGCATCGCTTTTAACCGACAAGTTGACACGCTCAGGCCCCATTTATGCATTGTCTGGGGAATGTTGCTCCGGCAAGACCGCCGCGATGGCAGCACGAAGGTCGCTGGAGGTGAACGGCTTACTCACAACATGGGTAACGTGGGGATGCGCCGGACTCGTGTCGGTGTAGCCGGAGAGAAGCACAACAGCTAATTCAGGATGCCGCCTATGGACGGCCTCAGCCAGCTCGGCGCCATTCATCTCGGGCATCCCAAAGTCGGTAAACATGAGATCGAACGTAGCATCAGACAGCATATCGAGCGCGGCCTGGGCCGATTCGACCGGCGTAACGGCATGGCCCTGATGCGTAAGCAGCTTGTCAATCGTACGCCGTACCATCGCCTCATCATCTACGACAAGAATACGGCATTGCGGTGCAGACTCAGCATCGTCTTGGTCTGTGGAGGCCGAGGGGCTCTCGTCATGATCGGCACACGGAAGCTGCACGGTGAATGTGGTGCCCTCGGCGGGCGTACTGTCTACTCGAATGATGCCGTTGTGCTCTTGCACAATGCTGTATGTGGCCGAGAGGCCCAGTCCAGTCCCGTCTTCGCCCTTCGTGGTAAACAGGGGTTCAAAGATGCGCGCCTGCACGTCGTCGTCCATCCCCGTGCCCGTGTCGCGTACCTGGACGGTTACGGCAGGTACTGCCTCGGGCACGACCTCGGCCTCCCGCTGATAGGGCGTACCCATGCGGCTGGCGTAGGTGGTGAAACGCAGCGTTCCGCCCTCTGGCATCGCATGTACGGCATTCAGGACGAGGTTTACAAACACTTCGCGCAGCTCCGACGCCACGCCCTTGATGGGCGGTGGATGCTCGTACGCACGCTCCACCTCAATAGTGATGCCCTGGCGGCGCGGTTCGTTGCGCCAATACGGCTGCGTGAGCGTGAGACAGTCGTTGATCAGCGCCTCGATATCAAGCGTTTCGATGTGCACCTCGGTATCATCGCGGATGTAGCGCTGCAGCTTTTGGATGAGCGATGCCCCATCGGAGGCCGCTTGGTGCACCGTGTTTAACGATGATTGCACATCCTCGGGCAGTTCGTGCAGCACATTGGCTTCGCGCACCAGCTCCAGATGCCCCATGAGTCCGCTAAGTAGGTTGTTGAGGTCGTGGGCCACGCCCATCGTCATGCGGCCCAGCGTCTCCATGCGGTGGCGCTTCGTCTGCCACGGCACCCAGCTCGA
>CAZBTM010000342.1:0-2678 GCA_964494425.1 uncultured Rhodothermales bacterium
TGATTCCGGCATCGGGCGCGCCGTGGCCATGAATCACGATGGTGTCGTCGTCGAACGTGTCGTGCAGGGTTTCGAGGGTGCTGATCCAGTTCGTCGTCAGCGCCCCGCCGTCGATGTCGATGAAGGGATACACGCGGTTGAACACCAGATCGCCGACGTGCGCTACGTTGGCCTCCTCGAAGTGAATTACGGTGTCTCCGCCCGTGTGGGCCGGTCCATTGTGATGCAGGCGAATCGTCTCATCGCCGATGGACTCCGACCACGTATCGGTATAGGTTTCAGTAGGATACGTCAGGCTTTCAGCTTCGCCCTCGTCGGCCGCAGCGCGCTGTAAGTCGGGGACGTTCGCATGAGCCACGAGCCGGTCGGTGTGCGCGGCGAATACGCCGTTGCCTGCGGTGTGGTCGCCGTGGTGATGCGTGTTGATGAACAGATCGAGCGACTGCCCCTCGCGCTCGGGCAGGTCGTCCCAACAGGTCTGGGCGGCATCCGGAAACTGCGAGTCGATCACGACCACAGCGCCGTCGCGCACCATCCATCCGATGGTGCCGCCTCGGGCGGTGAAGGTGCCCACACCCCGACGGAGCGTCTCAAAATCAGCAGCCCGCGGCGTGGCATGGCGCAGGAGCGAAGGCAAAAAGGGAAGCGTGACAGCACTGGCGCTGGCGATGCGGAGGAACGAGCGTCGGGAGTACATAGGCATATCTAAAAAAGAGGAGACAAACGAGTAAGGGGACGACGGCTACCGATACCGCTCGAACCAGGCCAGCACGTGGTCGACCTTGCTGATAAGCTGGCTCGGACGGTTCGCGATGAAGTGGTAGGCGCCGGGCATCTCGACGTACATCGCGTCCACGTCGCGCAGCTTCAGACCGTGGTACCACTGCTTGGCCTCCCACGTGGGCGTGCGCAAGTCTTCCTGCCCCACAATGACAAGCGAGGGCGTATTGACCGACTCCATCAGCGATATGGGCGAGACGTCCCAGTAGTCCATCGGGTTCTGCCACGACTGGCCCGGATAGCGATAATTGGCGTACGCGTAATAGTTGTCGGCTGCGAGGGTTTTGCTGATCCAGTTGATGACCGGCTTCTGGATGGCGGCAGCCTGAAAGCGGTCGGTCTGCCCGGTAATCCACGCGGCGGAGGTGCCGCCTGCGCTTCCGCCCGTAACGTAGAGGCTATCCTCGGAGACCGTGCCGTCCTCGACCAGCTTGTTCACGCCGTCCATAATGTCCTGGTACTCACCGCCCGAGAAGTCATTCTTGAGCAGGTTGCCAAACTCGGCGCCGTAGCTGGTGCTGCCGCGCGCGTTCGGATAGAACACGACGTATCCGGCCGCCGCGTAGAGCTGGATTTCAGGGGCAAAGTGCGGACCGTAGTGCCCAATGGGTCCGCCGTGGATTTCGACCAGGAGCGGATACGTGCGGTCGGGATCGTAATTGGGCGGGGTAACGATCCAGCCCTGAAGCTCGCGTCCGTCTGCGGTCGACGTATAGCGCATCGCCTCCACCTGACCCAGCGTACGCTGCTCCATGAGCGCCCCGTTCAGGTCGGTGAGGCGCGTGGCGTCGTCGCCGCGTGAGGTTGTGGCAAGTTCGGCGGGGCGATACGGACTGCTCTGATTTATGGCAATGGTGCCGTCATCGGCCACCGAGAAGTCGGCGCTGCCGGTGTAGGGGCGGCCCACGGCGGTGCCGCCCAGGTCGGTGGCGGCGTCGGTGACCGTGCCATCGGCGGCGATGTGAGCGAGATGCGACACGCCTTCGTCGTCGTACTGCACGTAGAATCCGGTGCCCTCTTCATCCCACACAAAGCTGTTGATGGAGCGCTCCAGCCCGGTATCCACTTCCTGCACGCCCGATCCGTCGGGGTTCATGGTGTAGAGGCGCGTGAGCTGGTACGTCTGCACCTCGTCGTTGTAGCCGAGGTAGGCAATGGTTTCGCCGTCTGGGGAGGTGCGGGGCGCGTAGTCGGGCCCAAAACGGTCGGTGAGTGGCGTGGTGGTGCCGTCGTTGAGCGCGACGCGGTAGAGTTCGGTGTTGCGGTATTCGCGCTCGGCATCGTCGTGGCGATTGCCGGATACGATGAGCGCGCTGCCATCCGCCGTCCAGGTCGCCGGGCCGGAGTGGTCGTAGTCGCCATCGGTAAGCTGGCGTGGTGGACCGCCGTTGGCATCGGCGCGGACGACGAAGAGGTGCGTGTGCCCAAACGGGCGGATGCCGCTGCCGTCTTGTTCGTGGTTCAGGCGCGTTTCGACGCGGGGTGGCTCGGCCCACTCGGCGCCTTCGGGAGCCTCAGGTGGTTTTACCAGTTGCGGCGCCTCCGCGTCTACGTGCATTGTGAAAGACAGGTGCGACCCGTCGGGGCTCCACGCGAGTCCGCTCGGGCTGTTGTCGAGCTGGGTATGCTGCACATTCGACCGTGGCTCCAGCGTGTGGATGAAGATCTGCGCGCCGTCGTCTTCGGTGCCGCCGATGTAGGCAATCTGCGAGCCGTCGGGCGACCAGCGCGGACTGGACTCGCTCACGTCGCGGTCGGTGAGCTTGATGTGATTGGAGCCGTCGGCCTCCATCAGCCAGAGTTCGGAGGTGCGCTGGTCCTCCATCACGTCCATGCCCCGCCGTTCGTAGACGATGTGCGCGCCATCGGGCGATATCTGCGGACTGGTGACCCATTCG
>CAZBTM010000343.1:0-1984 GCA_964494425.1 uncultured Rhodothermales bacterium
TATCTCCGCGTGTGCGGAGGCATCGCGCCGAAGAATTACTGCGCATGTACAGGCGAAGGTCTATCTCCGCGTGTGCGGAGGCATCCCTGCGTCACTCTGACACCGGGAATCACTACCCAAAAGCATACAACACAGATTCCACAGTTGCAACCCCACCGCTTCTGCCATCCTGACACCAGCATCGCCAATCCCCAATCGAGAATCCAAAATCGAGAATCCAAAATCGCCTACCCGTGCAGGGCGCGGTACTTACGCACTACGCTGAACGCAATCTCCAGCGACTGCTCGTAGTTCAGGCGCGGGTCCACGAGCGATTTGTAGGCGCGCTCCAGGTCGGTCGCCTCCAGCCCGCGCGCGCCGCCGATGCATTCGGTCACGTTTTCGCCCGTGAGCTCAAAGTGGACGCCGCCCAGGCGCGACCCTTCGGCGGCGTGGATCTCAAAGGCCTGCTCCAGCTCGCCCAGGATGTTCGCAAAGCGCCGCGTCTTGATGCCGCCGTCGGTGCGCTCGGTGTTGCCATGCATCGGGTCGCAGCACCAGAGCACCGAGTGGCCCATGTTGTCCAGCGTGTCGATGAGCGGCGGCAGGCGGTCAGCGATTTGGTCGGCACCAAAGCGCGTAATCAGCGTGCGGAGCTGCGAGGGCGTCATGTCGGGGCCCACCTTCAGCCCAATCGGGTTCTTGATGCCGCGCATGTATTCCATGTGCGCCTCCTCGGGGTCGTTGGTGCGCTTGCCGATCCACGGTAGGTGCGTGCCCAGGTTGTAGACGCCCTGCTTGTGTGGCACCGTGCGCGTGAGGGCTTCCTCATACGGCAAGAGCAGCGCCTCGTGACTCGTGTAGAACGTGACGCGCTCCATCGCGTCGAGGGCCTGCTCGGCCACCGTGTCGATGAACCGCATGGCCGTGCCAATGTCGTCCACCAGGCGCTGGTACTCATTCGCGAGCGGCGAGTGCGCCATGAAGTCCACATTCCAGTATTCGGGGTGGCGCAGATCCGCGAATCCGCCTTCCGAGAGCGCCCGCACCAGGTTCAGCGTGAGCCCCGAGTGCGTGTACGCCTTCAAGAGGCGCTGCGGATCGGGCGTGCGGGAGGCCTCGGTAAACTCCGGACTGTTAATAATTTCGCCGCGATAGCTGGGCAGCGTCGTCCCATCGCGCGTTTCGGTATCAGAGGAACGCGGCTTGGCGTACTGTCCGGCAAAGCGCCCTACGCGTACGATCTTCGCATCCAGGCCGTAGGTGAGCACCAGGCTCATCTGCAGCATGATCTTGAGGCGGCTCGTAATGACATCCGCCGTGCAGTCGTCGAACGACTCGGCGCAGTCGCCGCCCTGCAGCAGGAAGCGTTCGCCCGCTTCGGCCCGGGCCAGATCCTCCTTCAGATTGTCGACCTCCCACGACGTCACGAGCGGCGGCATCCGGTCGACCTTGCGGAGCGCCGCGTCGAGCGCGTCGGGGTCGGGATACGTGGGCTGCTGGCGGGCGGTACGGGTGCGCCAGGACGACGGACTCCAGGAGGATGCGGTATCGGTGGGCATAGAACGAGGATGAAGCGTAGACAACAAGTGAAGGATGCGAAAACGAGGGGCCATGCGTAGCGTTTCCCCATGCACGGGTTCTGCACGAGCTTCACCTACGCGCCCCGATGCTGCAGCGGGCTACAGCCCTGGATAGATGGCGCCGTACTTTGTGCGCATCGCCCCAAGCCACGCATCCGCCTGAAGCGACTGGCCGGTAGCCTGCTCCAGGAGATCGGGCGCGTCGAGGCGGCGTCCGTACCGGTGGATGTGCGTGCGTAGCCAGTCGAGCACGGGGGCGAGCTCACCTGCGGCAAGCCCAACGCCCAGGGGCAGGCCGTCTGCCTGTCAGCCTGTCCGTATGCCTTTGTCGGGGGGACGGCCCGCAGCATCGACGACAGCGCGCGTCTGGTCGGGCGAGCCGGCGGCGAGGGTCTGCATGATCTCGTAGCCCTGCCGCTGGT
>CAZBTM010000343.1:1994-2676 GCA_964494425.1 uncultured Rhodothermales bacterium
AGGTCAGGAAGGTCCTGGCGCATGGCATTGGCGATCTGGGCCGACATGAGCGTGCCGAGCGCGTAGGTAGGGAAGTAGCCAATCGCGCCAAACGACCAGTGCACATCTTGCAGCACACCGTTGGCATCGGAGTCGGGCGTGATGCCGAGGTACGCGTCCATGCGATCGTTCCAGGCCGCGGGCAGATCCTGCACGGCCAGGTCTTCTTGCACCAGGGCGCGCTCCAGCTCAAACCGCAGCATAACATGCAGGTTGTACGTCACCTCATCGGCCTCCACCCGAATAAGCGACGGCTCGGACCGGTTGATGGCGCGGTAGAAGTCGTCCAGTGCCACGTTGCGCAGCGCATCCGGAAAGGTGTCTTGCAGCGCCGGGTAGTAGTGCTGCCAGAACGGACGGCTGCGACCAATCACGTTTTCGTAGAAGCGGGATTGCGATTCGTGGATGCCAAGCGAGGCGCCTTCGGCCAAGGGCGTGCGGGCGAGCTCCGGAGCAATGCCCTGCTCGTAGAGGCCGTGCCCGGCTTCGTGCAGCGTTGAGAAGAGGCCCGAGGGCAAGAACTGCGCATCGAAGCGTGTGGTGAGGCGTACGTCGGTCACGTCGAACGAGGTGGTAAACGGATGCGCCGAAATATCCTGGCGCCCGCAGTCAAAGTCATACCCGAAGTCTGTGATGACCGCTT
>CAZBTM010000344.1:0-2664 GCA_964494425.1 uncultured Rhodothermales bacterium
GATAGGTGGCGCTGTGGGTACACACGCGCCCATGCAACTGCCATGTCGTATCATCAGCGGGCTCGGCTCGTAGGTCGGCATCAGGAGATGAGAGCATGTGACTGGTGCCCCAGAGGTCGCAGAGCCATGCAGAGTCAGGGTCGGTACTGGTCAGGCGTGGGATGAGGCGCTCCAGATGGTCGGCGGTCCCGGTGCGCATGAGGGCATGCACGGCCACATCAGTCGTTGCTATAAGCGGGGCCAGTCCGGGGGCCTCTGGTGCTGCTATGTGCATCAGGGCCATCTGCACCAGGCGGCTGTGAGCGCCGTGGGGCTGGGCCTGGGCCATCTTCAGCAGTCCGTGCTGTGTGAGCGAACGCCGGGCGCGATGCCACGAATCGGGCACGGTGGTGTGCGATGTGGGAACGCCCCAGGCATCCTCGTTCTGCACGTTTCCTCGTTCTCTGGGAATATCGGCCTCGTAACGGCGCTGCTGGCGAGCGCCCTCCTCATGAAGCCGCTCATGTACCGGCTCAAAAACTGATTCGGGGAGGTGATGCGCCAACGCATTCCGAAGCATGCGGTCGGCCGCCAGTTGGTTGTCGAGCGCTGGTGCGGTGAGCGTGGTGCGATCCATAACACAATATAGAGCAACTTAGAGGGGAAGCGATGCGAAGCCCATTCGTAAAACCGAGTTCGATTCGTCAGTTTGGGCTGTACGTTGACATGGTCCGCGCCTGATCGTCCGCGCCGGTGCGTTACACGATGCGATCGGCATCGGGCTCAATGACGGGCCCACTGTATCCAAACAGCCGCTGCACCCACCGTGTGACGCGAGCCGACTGCTTCTGGGCGTACCACTGGTCGGCCACGCGACGTACCGCCAGCCCGTACGACGGATAGGGGTGGATGGTATCGGAGATCGCCCGCAGCGTTACGCCGTTGCGCATCGCCAGCGCAAGCTCGCTGATGAGTTCGCCCGCACGAGCGCCCAGCACGCTGGCCCCCAAGATTTTTCCGTTCCAGGCGGTGGCGTATACGCGGATTTCGCCCAGCGTGTCGCCATCGGTAATGGCCCGGTCCACCTTAGAATAAGGGAAGCGATAGGTCGCAAACGAGGTGCCGTTGGCCTCCAACTCGGCCTCAGTGGCGCCAACATGTGCCAGTTCGGGATCGGTGTAGGTGACCCAGGGCACGTGCGCGGTGTCGAAGCTCGTAGGCACTTTGAGCAGCGCCTTTGTCATGGCGGTTTTCGCCATGTGCTCGCTCATATGCGTAAACTGGTAGCGCCCCGTCACGTCGCCCACGGCCATGATGTGGCCTTGGTTGGTGCGCCCCGAATCGTCGACCGGAATGCCGTTGCGGGCATACTCAACGCCGGCTGCCTCCAGGTTCAGTCCCTCCACATTGGGCACACGCCCGGTGGCCAGGAGGACGTCATCGGCAGCGATGGTGTGCTCTTCGTCGCCCTGCACGGCATGGATGCGAATGCTTCCGTCGTCCGAGGCCGCTACGCGCTCCACGCGAGCCTCCAATACGAAGCGCACGCCCTCGTCCTCCAGCCGGGAGCGTAGCATGCGGGTGAGGTCGGGATGGTCGTTCTGCAGGATGCGGTCGCCCATCTCGACGACCGTGACCTCAGAGCCGAGCCGCGTAAACGCCTGCGCCATCTCGATGCCGATGGGGCCCGCCCCAATGATGGCGAGGCGAGCGGGCTGCTCGTCGAGTTCGAACAGCGAGTGGTTGGTGAGATACGGCACATCATCCAGCCCCTCAATGGGCGGTGTCGCGGCGCGGGCGCCGGTGGCAATGATAATGCGGTCGCCGCGCACATGGCGCGTGCCGTCCTCCGTATCGATGGCCACCGTGTGGTCATCCACAAAATGCGCCGTGCCGTGGGCCACCTCGATCCCCATCTCCTCGAAGATCTCTGGGGCGTCGGCTTCTTCGTAGACGTCTTGGCGCAGCGTGCGAACGCGCTCCATCACCGCGGCAAAATCGACGGAGGCGTCGGGCGCGTCTACGCCGTATGCATCGGCGTGGTGTACGGTGTGAGCGACCTTGGCACTCTTGAGCAGCGCCTTGCTGGGAATACACCCGTACCAGGTGCAGTCGCCTCCGAGCTTGGACTTCTCTATCATCAACGTGTCCGCACCGATGTTTGTGGCCACACCCGCTGCCGTGAGCCCGCCTGCGCCTCCACCAATGACGATGACATCGAACTGGTTGTTGGCATCAACCGGAGGCGCTGAAACTGGGACTTGCTTGCGCACGCGCTGAACAGATGCAAATACACCGTAGGCAAGCAGGAGAGCCACAGCGGCATAGACCCCAAGCGGAAGGTTTTCGCCGGCCCAGAACAGGTATAGGTAGGCAGAGAGGGCGAAGAACGATGCCGAGAGCGTTGGTGCCACCGCCGAGCGACCGCTCCGCAGGTTGCGCACCAGCCACGCTACCGATGCCGAAAAGAACGGGATGGCTCCTACATAGATACTGCCGAAAATAATCGGATCGACGCCATATTCAGCGCCGAGTCCCATAAACCAATTGATGACGGACGCCCAAAGCTCGGCCATTGCATTGTTGCTGTTGGATGAACAGGTGCACAGCGTGCCTCCTGTGCATGACGACGGACTGTTTAATGGGTGCCGTGCACCATGCTGCTGTTACAGCACGGACCTACAG
>CAZBTM010000345.1:0-2642 GCA_964494425.1 uncultured Rhodothermales bacterium
CGGTGGCCCTCGGTGCCACGAGCAGGGCCATCGACGAAAACAACAGTCCGCCGACCTCGGTCGCTACCATCACTATCAGCGACGACAACGAGGCAGGCAGCAATAACACCCTCTCGCTCAGTGGCACCGATGCCGGGTCCTTCCAGATCAACGGCACGGATTTGGAGTTCACCGAAATGGGCGACTTCGAGACGAAGTCCAGGTACGATGTCACGGTCAACGTGGATGACCCCAACGTGGGGACAACGCCCGACGACAGCGAAAGCCTCACGCTCACCATTACGAACGTGAATGAGGCCCCTACTGCGACCACCGATGCCGCCTCAGGGGTTACCACAACAACAGCCACCCTCAACGGCACCGCCAGCACCGGCGGCGGGCCCGATGCCACGGTCACGTTCACCTACTTCCCGACAGCTAACTCAACGAACACTACACAGGTCAACGCCGATCAGAATCCGATCAGTTCGGATACGGCTACGCCGGTGAGTGTTGACCTTTCAGGGCTGATGCCGAACACCGAGTACGGGTTCCGGGTGAATGCCAATAACATGGAGGGCAATGCAATCGGGAGCGATGTCACCTTCACCACCGCCGGTGTAGCCGCTATCACCGTCACCGATGGCGCCAACCCGCTGCCCAACGGCTCGGGCACCTTCGACTTTGGCCCCGTCGACGGCGTGGCCACCTCGCCGGAGCAGACGTTCACCATCGAGAATAACGGATCCGTCGACCTGGCTGTAACGAACACCGCTCTCAGCAACACGACGGACTTCACCCTCACGCAGACGCCGTCATCCACCGTGGCTGCCGGGGCGTCGACCAACTTTGCGGTGCAGTTTACGACGGCTGCGCCCGGCACCTACTCCACAACCGTCACGATCGACAACAGCGACACGGATGAGACGCCCTACACCTTCACCGTCACTGCCACGGCGGGCGCCCCAGAGGCAGATGTCTTTGTCGAAACGTCGCCCCGCACACCGCTTCCCGATGGCGACACCTTCGACTTCGGGACCGTCACCGCTGGAGCCTCCGCAACGGAGACCTTTGTTATCGAAAACAACGGCGACGCCACGCTCAATATCAGCCCGCCCTCTTCGATTCCAGGCGCATTCAACGTAACAGCCATTGGCGGCAGCTTCCCACCGCTGGCGCCGGGCGAAGCGTTTACCTTCGACGTCGCATTCACGCCCCCCAGCGCCACCGCCTTCTCCGAATCCTTCAGCGTGACCAACAACGACCCTGACGAAAGTCCCTACAACATCACGCTGACCGGGACCGGCGAGGCCCGCGATCTTACGATCACGGATGGCTCGGCCAGTGGCCTGGACTTCGATGCCTCCGTTGCGCCAGGTACAGCCAACAACGCGGTCGGCATCGTAGCGCTTTCGGCTAACGCGAGTGGAGCGGCGCTTGAGGCGCTTACCATCACCAGCAATGCCCCCGGCATCTCCGGCATCTCGGCGGCCCGGCTCTTCGGGTCGGCAGATGCCACGCTCAACACCGGAAGCGATACCGAGCTCGCCACGGTTGCTACCGACAACACAAGCGCGCCGGCAACTATCACGTTCAGTGGATTCAGCGACCCGATTCCCTCATCAACACGATACCTGATTCTGACGATCGATGTGGATGCAGGGGCCCCGGCCAGCGATGTGCAGTTTTTCCTCGACCAGCCCTCGGATCTCACGATCAACGGAGACGCATCGATTACGGAGGTAAACGGCGAACCCGAAACGACATTTGCCGCACTGCCGCTGTCGAACGGCGCTACTGCGCTTCCGGTGGAGATGACTAACTTTGGAGGGACTACCACCGAGCAAAGCGTAGAGTTGCAGTGGGAAACCGCCTCCGAGATCAACAACGCCGGCTTTGAGGTACAACGCCGCGCCGACAGCACTGCCGCGTGGACGGCGCTCGGGTTCGTGGAAGGCGCAGGCACCACCGACGAGGTTCAAACCTACCGCTTCCGCGACCAAGACGTGCCTTTTGCCGTCGAGCACCTCACGTACCGCCTCCGTCAGACGGATACCGACGGCACCGAGAGCTTCAGCGAGCCGTTTGTGATGGATGTGCCTGCGCCCCAGTCGGTCACGCTACAGGCACCGTTCCCGAATCCCGCTCAGGGCGCGATTACGCTGCGCTATACGCTGGCCGAGCCGACCGATGTGCAGCTTCAGGTTTACGACCTCCTGGGACGCCGCGTCACCACCCTCACCCGCACACAGGTCGAGGCCGGACGCCATGAACTGCAGACGTCGGTCCATGACTTGGCTGCGGGCACCTACTTCGTGCGGATGGTGGCCGGCGGCACGGTGGAAACCCAGCGCCTCACCATCGTGCGGTAACACTTCGTGCGGTAACGGCTGCTGGCTCCGCATTCGCTCGCCACAACCGGCCTGCCAGAGATCCAACCTGGCAGGCTGTTTTGTTGTGTCTCTTTGTACTGGATCACAGTGTGGAAGCGAGGTCCTGGCATCACAAAGCGATGCCGCCCAACCTGCAGCGGGATGATGCTTTACATGGGCAGGGAGCGTGCTGAGCCTGCGAGGACGGCGTTGGGATCCTTCTGCCCGACAACCGTCGGGCATCAGGATGACCTGTGATGGGGGATAATGGTCTGGCTTCATGAAGCGCCT
>CAZBTM010000346.1:0-970 GCA_964494425.1 uncultured Rhodothermales bacterium
ATTCGTCGGTGGGCGAGGTGGTGATGCGGCGCTCGCCGTTGTCGTCCCGGATGTAGACCTCGGGCGGCTGCGTGATGTACTCGTAGAGCAGGCCCAGCGTGGTGTCATTGGGGTGCGGAGCGGCGGCGTACTGCCCGTCCTGTCCGCTGGTGATGCGCGTGCGTTCGCCTCCCTCGGCGGGCATGCGGTACCAGTGGCGGTTGTGGGGCGAGTCCTCGGTGCTGGCAAAGAGCCAGGCGGATCCGTCTTGCGTGAGCTGTGGATCAAACACCTCGAAGTTGCCTTCGGTGAGCGCTGTTTTCTCGTCGGATTCGACGTTGATCGTGTAGAGATGGCTGTAGCCGGTTTCCTCGCTTTGAACGTAGATCGTTTCGCCGTCGGGCATCCAGCCAAGCGTGCTGGCGCCGCCGTACCACGAGATGCCCGGACCCGCAATCCATGCGTCGTCGTGCTGGCGGTCGAGCGAGGTCACCGATCCGTCTTCGGGATTCAGACGCGCCAGCCAGCGGTCTTTGTTGTCGGCGGCGCGGACGTCGAGCACAGCCAGCGAGCCATCCTCGTTCCAGTACGGACCGAACGCGCGAAGCGTACGCGTGGAGTCGACGCCGTCGATGGTGTCGGGGTCTGCGATGGTGGGCATGGGCCACTCGTTAGCGCCGGGCAGCGTACTGAGATCGACGGTGTAGGTGGTGTCGCGCTCTGCATCCGCCAGATGCAACGTGTATCCGCTTGGCGCGCGTCCTACTTTGGCGCGGGCATTGATGACATCGGCAAACCCGGTTTCGGTCACGTAGTCGATAACCTGCGTGTTTTCGACGTTCTCTGCATTGGAGGTGCCTACCGCGGTGTATCGCTCCGACGGATCGATCGACAGGTGCACGATGCTGTCGTCGCCCACGTAAAGCGTTGTCGGGTCGGGGTCGGCGGCCTCGTCGGCCTCCTGGGCGTCTTCGGCACGCTCCTCCTCGGT
>CAZBTM010000346.1:980-2630 GCA_964494425.1 uncultured Rhodothermales bacterium
CGTCACCGGGTCGAGCTTGGGCCGGAGGATCGGGCTGTACCAGTAGAAGTCGCGACTGCGCCGTCGGACCTTTTGCGGCTGGGTCTCGACCGCGATGTCGCCCATCTCCTCGAAGCGTGCCTCGGCCCGGTCCCAGGCCTCGTCCGCCTCGCGGGCGAAGCCGATGCCCTCCAGGGCCCGCAGCGCCACCTCACGCTCCTCCTCGGTCTGCTGCTCGCGGATCGTCTCGAACAGTTCGGTCTGCTGCTCCTCAAGGTAGCGCTCCTGCGGGGAGAGCTCCTCCTCGGGCGGTTCATCAGAGGCCCGCACATCCGTAAGCTGCTGTAGGGGGCCGCGTTGCAGGTGGAGGGCGAAGAGGTTCAGCCCGTCGCGGAAAATCACGCGCGCCCCATCTGGCGAAAAGCGCGGTTGGGTGAGGGCATTGGGCGTGTTGGTAAGGCGCGTGGTGGTGTCGCTTTCTCGGTTGTAGAGGTGGACATCGCCGTCGTGGGTGAACACCTTGCGCGCAAAGTTGGAGGTGTAGGTGTGGCTGCCGTGCTGCCATCCTGTGAAAAACGGCGTGGGGGCACGACGCGCCTTGGCATCCACCTTGACCGGTGCATTGCCGTCGACGGGGACGCTGTAGAGCGAGTCGCTGGGGAATTGCCCCTGCGGGTTCCAGTCGAAGTAGAGCGCGGAGCCGTTTTCGTGCCATCGGATATTGCTGGGCCAGTCGCCAATCCAGGTTTCTGGGTCTTGCATGATCTGCTGCACGGTGAGCGAGTCGCTGGGCGCCTGGGCGTAGAGGGCGGCAGGGGCAAAGACAAACAGCACGATACTGGCAAGGAGGCCGCTAAAACGTAGCAGGGAGCGCATAAGCGTACGGTCGAGTCAGGGGGATGCGACAGGTAGAAGCAAGGTAGGAAGAATGAGACCGGAATGCATCCAGGCGCGTTGCATACAGCCGGATGCTGTTACCGGTGTGCGTCTACGCAGAAGAGATATCGGCGCTATGTAACGAATGGTTTGTTCGTCGCGTCTATGTAAGTGCTCGTGCACAGCACCTTCTGCGCGACTATCAATCTCTTCCCGCTCGTCTTTTGATGTGTTGCTATGATCACTCGCTTACTTGCCGGATGCCTGCTACTAACCAGCATAGCGGTATTAGCGCCTGCGTCTGTAGATGCCCAGGCGCCCGATACAACGCGCATTGATTCCATGTCGGCACGCCAGGGCACCATGAATCTGGTGGGCTGGCCCGAGCGCGCCCAGGTGGAGGCGTGGGCGGAGGACCTCGACGACCGGTGGCTGCCGCAGTTCGACCGTATTCAGGTCGACTATGCCTACACGGCCCGTGACTCGGTGACCGACTGGCAGTTTACGCTGGCGTGGTCGCCGGGGGCGTGGGTGCACACTGGAGCCGATGGCATCCAGCCGCTGAACGAGGTTGACGGGCCGGGCCGGCTGGAGCAGCTCTACGTGGTGGCGAACGCTGTTGTGGAGGATTCGACCCGCGCTACCGCGCTCTTTGCGTTCGACCAGATGAACGTGGGCCCGCGCCCCGACTCGGTCGAGCTTGTGTGGCGCGATGTGCCGCACGAGGAGTTGTTCGTAGAGCTGGATGCAGAGGCGGCGCGCACACTGCTGGCACAGCATCCCACCTTTGAGATT
>CAZBTM010000347.1:0-2627 GCA_964494425.1 uncultured Rhodothermales bacterium
CACCAGCTGGGCCCGCTCGGCCAGCGTGCCGGGCCACGGCAGCGGCTCAACGGGCGCGCCATCGCCGCTAAGTTCGATCTCCAGATCCAGCGCGGCCTGGGTGCTGGCGTCGGGGTCCTGGTAGGCGGGGCGCAGGTAGCGGATGTGCCCTTGCTCTTCTTCGGCGCGCCGCTCGGCGTTCAGGTCCACCAGGCGCTGCAGGATTGCGTCCTCCGGCAGGGCGGCGGGCCAGCCGTAGGCATCGGCGACGGCGGCGTCGAGGTCGTCGTGCAGTTCTTTGAGCAGGCCCACCAGCCCCTGTTCGTGGATCTGCCGCTCGTCGTCGGTCAGCGGTTCGCCGGCGCGCTCTTTGTCGAGCACGTTGTAGAGCCCGGTCATGGTGAGGCCGTCGTGCGCCGCCAGCCGCTCGTTGCGATGCCGATCCAGCTGCTCGCCCAATTCGCGGATGCGCGCTTTCTGCGCCTCGCTCGCCGCCGGGAACGGGAAGGGGTCGAAGCATTGGGTTTTGTTGTAAACAGGGTCATTCCCTACACCCATGCGTCCACCAGCCGCTAATGCCCAAGCCACATGGATTCGACTGGATAGAACGCCGAGGTGGTGTGCATCTTCCAGAGCAAATGCAATCAGCTTATGGTCGGGTAGAATCTCAGAATCGAGAAACTGGAAGAAGCAGTGTTTTGAAGTTTCCGGTGTTGCGATGTATCTCTCAAGGCCTTCTAACGCATCACGCAAGTTTACGCGCGCTTCCCCAAATATCCACCAGTTCTCACGTGTTGACTTTCGTCGATTTTGATCTCTCTCAGGTTTAACTTGCTGTTTCACATGTTGATAAACTTCTGGGAATCGTTCCCTTACTTCATCTGAATCAAGCCCGAAAAGATCAATCAGCATTAAGTCTCTCGGCTGCTGAGTCAGATCTCGTCCATGACGATAAGGACGAATATGCTTCTCTAAACCTGGTATCCTCCCAAGTCCCAATTCTCTCGCTCTATCTGGTTTCACTTTGAATCCAGAACCACTCAACATCATTCCGAAAGAAGCCATATCCTCATTTGCCTCCAACGGCTCTGCCCCCGCGACATCCGCGCCAATCGTTAGATCCGGCAGGATGTTGCCGATGTGTTCATCCAGCTCCACATCCCAATGGACACCGGTGGACTGCTCCTCGCGCGTTACGGTCTGCAGCGTGCCTTTCTGGTCGGTGACCGCACCCACGGTCATCGCAATGCGCACGTCCGAGCCATCGGCGGAGGCGACCCACGGGTGATCGGGAATCGCGAAGACCAGGCTCACCGGCGGACTGGCCTTGATCTGCTTCTCCATCACCTTCCGGTTAAAGGTTTGCCGGATGCTGTTGGTGGTAATCAGCCCGAAGCGCTCCGCATTGGCATCCCACCCATCCAGCTTCCCGCGTACGGCTTTGGCGGCTTTGTACCACCAGAACATCACAAAATCGGCGCTCTGGCGCACTTTGCGATAGTACGCATCGCGGAGCGCCTCGACGTATCCATCACCAAGCGCTTCACGCATGGCTTCCCCCTTACCGATAAACGGCGGGTTGCCCACGATGAAATCGGCCTCGGGCCAGGGGGCGGGGCGCGGGTTGGTGTAGTCGTAGACCGGCTCCTGCGCGTCGGGATCGGGCACCATCTCGCCGGTGGTGGGGTCTTCCTTGTAGGTGCGGCGGTCCCACCGCGTCACGGGCGTGCCGTCGTCGGCGGTGCGGGGCACCTTTTCGTCGTAGGCGAGCACCGCATCCTGGTGGCGGATGTTGTTGTAGCTCTTCAGGATGGGTGCGTCGAGGCGCTCGGCATCGCCATAGGTGCGAAAGTGCCACTGCAGATAGCCAATCCAGAGCACCACATCGGCAATGGCCGCGGCGCGGGGGTTTACCTCCAGCCCCAAGAGCTGCTCGGGCGAGACGCGGTAGCCGCCCGTCATGTCGAGCGACTGCTGTCCGGCGTAGTCGTGCAGGGCGTCGAGCACCTCGGCTTCGAGGCGTTTCAGGTGCTCCAGCGTCACGTACAGGAAGTTGCCCGATCCGCACGCGGGGTCGAGGATGCGAACGGAGCAGAGGCGGCGGTGAAACTGCACGATCTGTGTGCGGGCCTTGGCCTCGTTGCCGTTGGCCTCCATGGTTACGGCAGCGGCCTGGGCGGCCTCGAACTCCGATCGTAGCGGCGCAATGACGGTGGGCACCACCAGGCGCTCCACGTAGGCCCGTGGCGTAAAGTGCGCGCCCAGCTTGTGGCGCTCGCGCGGATCGAGGGCGCGTTCAAGGAGGGTGCCAAAGATGGCGGGCTCGACTTCGGACCAGTCGGCGAGGGCGGCGTCAATCAGGAGTTCGAGCTGGGCCTCGGAGACGGGCAGGGCCTCTGCCTCCGCAAACAGCTGGCCGTTAAAGCGCCGGATGGTGGCCTGGAAGCTGGGTTCAAATCCGCCTTGGTCCATGGTCGTCCACAGATGCTCCAGCGCCTGCGGGAAGGTGTCGAGGTGGCCGCGGTACTGGTTGAGCATGTCGTAGAAGCGGCGCTCGGGCAAGAGCCCCACGTCTTCGGCGAACATGGTAAAGAGGCAGCGCATCAGGAAGCCGGAGACGCGGTCGGCGGCATAGCCATCGGCTTCGA
>CAZBTM010000348.1:0-2621 GCA_964494425.1 uncultured Rhodothermales bacterium
TCTCCTGCCACGATGTGCCGGTGGTGCATGTATCGTTCGAGGGCCAGGCGGTGCGCAATGCTGCGTTGTAGCGGTTGCCGCCCGTGGGATGCTCGGCAATGTCGGGATTGCAGAAGTGGATGTGCATACGCACGCATTGTTTTTTTAGGGAGCAGATTGGATCCAGCGGCCACAGGACTGCGCATCGTGCATCAGACGCGTAACGCGCAGGGTGCGCCGGGGCGCTGTGCGACAGCCCGCTGCTCGAAGCGCTCCTGCCGCCCACTGATTACAGTTGTTGAGCCCATGATACGGAAGCGGTGATAGAAAAAAAGCGCTTTCGTGATAACGTCCGGGGGCCATCGGATCAGAGTCCGCGTTGTGCATACTCTTCTGCACAAACGCCGCCACCTGATGCAGCCCGGCCCTGGAGACCTGGATGGCGGCAATGTCGTGCTGCGGAAAGGCATCGGTCACGGGCCCGTCGAACACGGCCAGGTGCACGACGCTGGCGGTGGGCCACAGCCCGGCGCGCAAGAGCGTACCAAGCCCCGGATTGGGATTTGGGTAGTAGGCCGCCTCGCCCCAGCCGACTTCGACGTATGCGGTCGGCGGAAAATTATTGAGCACCGGCCACGCCGCCTCGCCCAGCGCGGTTCGCGGCAGCACGAGTCCGGCATGCCAGCCGTGGCGCACCACGTACAGCGTGTACGGCCCGGTGGCCGCTTCAGCCGCGTCGACCGCGGGCTGATCGCTCTGCACAGCCAGCACCACGCCCCACACGAGGAGCGCCCCCACAAATCCGCGACGCAGCCAGTATATCATTGACATAGCCTCGTACTGCAATGAATGCGAACGTTGGCCTGTATCTGCTCCGAAGATAGCATAGATGCACGTCATCTGATACGCAACGATTTTCGGTAGCGGTTCAACGCTACGTGGTCGCGGAAATAGGCCCGCAGCCCAAGACGGAGAACACCATCCGCTGTGGACGAGTCGGCTCGAACATTGCGGTTGGCCCGGCAGTCCGGTATCGTGTGGCACGAAGGATGGTACCTCGTCACTGCTCCAACGCCCCCCGTATTTGTTATGGAAGAATCCGGTCGTTCATCGCTGGAGGACCGCGTCGAACGGCTGGAGGACCGCGTGGCTAAGCTGCACAGGTCCATGGAAGCGTTGCGTGCGGCCCTCCGCGAGCAGAGCAACGGCGTCTCAGAGCCCCCCGAAGAAGACACTGCACTTCAGGATGCATCGCCCGGCATGGCATCGCGGGTTGAGACCTGGATGCGAGAGCGGGTTTCGCTTCGCAGCGAAGACTGGCTCAACCGGATTGGCATTGCGCTTCTGCTGCTTGGCCTGGCTTTCTTGTTCAAGTACAGTGTTGATCAGGGATGGATCGTACCTGCGGTGCGCGTAGCATTTGGCGTTGCGCTTGGGGGCGGACTGCTGTGGAGCGGGCTCCGCATGCAGCGTACCCGCCCGGCGCTTCGTCAGGTGCTTCTTGGGGGAAGCAGCGCGGCGTTCTACATCACCGTGTTTGCCGCACAGCAACTCTATGGGCTCCTCCCGTACGCAGCCGGCTTTGTCGGTATGATAGCCGTGACGGCCGGGACGTTCGCACTCGCAATTCGGCAAGACGGGGCAGCACTGGGTACCATTGGCGCCATAGGCGGACTGGGCACCCCATTTGTGCTCGATCCGGGCTCCGCGCCCGGTGTAACTGGACTTGTCGGTTACGCGGTGATCTTGCTTTCAGGCATGGCGGCCATCTATCTCTACCGCGGCTGGCGGTCGCTTATCGCGACGTCGGCGGTGGGCGGATGGCTCGTATTGCTGGCAGCGGTGGCCAGTCTCACCAACGACGCGTCCGCGCTTACGCAGTGGACCGTGCAGGGCGGGCTCGTGGCCACGTGGCTCTTGCTGGGCGGCGTGCCGGTGGTGCGTGCCTGGCTGCAGGCCCGAGCGCCCGAGCAATGGTCCCGCCCGGATTGGCCGCTGGGCGATCGGCTGCCTCCTGTTTGGGGCACGCCGCCGGCCTACGCGCTCGTCAGCATATCGCCCCTGCTGGCGTTTACAGCCTCACAATTGGTCTGGAACAGCGTGCCAAATGCAGTCTGGGGCGGTATCGCACTGGCCGGGGCGGGGCTCTACGGCATGGCGTACCTGCGGCTGCGCCAGGATGCGCTGACCCGTTACGCACCTGCGCATGCCCTGGTGGCAGCCGTCCTCGCCGCCATTGGGCTGACGACCTTGCTGGATGGCGCAACGCTGCTCGTGGCGCTGGGCGTGGAGATGGGTATGCTGCACTGGGCCGCCCGCCGGCTCAGCGCGCCGGTGCTCCGCTGGAGCGGGCACGCCTTCGCCGCGCTCGTTGCGGTGGTGTGGATCGAGCAGATCGAAACGATCGAACAGGGCGTAACGCCCATCATGCACGCCGCCGGACTCAGCGAGTTGGCGGTCCTTGCATGTGTGGTGACAGTTCCGGTCGTTCTGAAATCAACGGTAGCCCAGCACACCTACCGGGCCGCCGCGCTCGGCGGGTGGCTTGCGTGGTCGTGGCAGGAGCTCGCCGTACTCGCAAACGGCGACGCATACACGTCGGCTGTGTGGGGCGCCACCGCGCTCACGATCACGCACGACAT
>CAZBTM010000349.1:0-2585 GCA_964494425.1 uncultured Rhodothermales bacterium
TGCGATGTGCGCTCAGTGCTCGGTGCTGCCGTGTCAGCCATTGAGTTGTATGCAGAGCGCGAGCACGTTGTGTTACGTAGTAACGTGCCCTCCAGGCCGTTGCGTGCCGTTGTGCACGCTGAGTCGCTGCGTCGTGTTGTAGATAACCTGGTAACCAATGCGATCAGCTATATCGGAGCAGAAGATACGGTTGCGGTATACGCGGCCCCGGGCCATGAGCCGCCCCAGACATATCCGGGATATGCGCAGGGACGATTCAATGAGGAACGCAAAACGGATCCCCTGCAACGTACGGGCCAGGTGCGCATTACCATATCGGACAATGGACCCGGTATTCCCTCTGACCTGATCGACGATCTTTTCGAACCATACGTACGCGGGGACCGCGGCTCTGGAAGTGGGCTCGGGCTCACCGTAGCCAAAGAGCTTGTGGAGGCAATGGACGGTGATATTGTTGTGCGTTCTGAGGAGGGGAAAGGCACTGCGTTCTACGTGTTCGTTCCGGCAGCCATCGTTCCATCGGAATAATCGCATTGGTATAGCCTTCGATGCCCGCTAACTCATGCTGTAAGGTGTTATGAAACGAAATGATACTTCTGCTTCATCGCATCACCCAAGCTCGAATGAGGAAGGGGCATCCACATCAGGCCCAGAGCATGCCGACCCCTCGACCGCCTCGGCGGCCCGTTCTGGAGCCGCGTCGTTGTCAGCGCCGGCATACCAGCAAGGCGCCGATGTGCGCGAACTGGTAAGCCGCCTCCCGGGTGCCGTGTACCGCTGCACGTACGATACCGCCTGGACATCGATCTACATGGGAGAGGGGTTCAAACAGATCTGTGGGCTGGATCCACAAGACCTTGACCCTGCTGGGCGCTCATTCAAAGAAGTTGTGATGCCGGATGACCTTGATCGTATTCGTAGCGCGGTTGTTACAGCCGTACGAGAGCGCACGTATTACCGCGTTGAATATCGCATCCAGAGCGACGATGGCACCATTCGGTGGGTGCAAGATAACGGGTGCCCCTCCTTCAAAGAGAATGGATCGGTCCGCTGGCTCGACGGCATTTTGCTTGACGTAACCGAGCGTAAGCGGGCACAAGAGGGGCTCATGCAAGCAGAAGCACAGGTGGAGGCGCAGGTGGAGGCCCGCACCACTAAACTGCGCGAACTTTCGGCAGCGCTTACAATGGAAGAGCAGCGTGAGCGCTCGCAGATTGCAAGCGCCGTGCACGACAATTTACTGCAGTACCTGTACGGTATTCAAGTCCAATTACGCATGCTGGTTGACGGCATGCATGAGGCCAGCGAGGTGGATATGTCGACGCTTCCTGTTTCGCCCGGTCAGGTCAACAACCTGATGGATGAAGCGATCGAGACTGCACGCAAACTGACCCTCGACCTGGCCCCGCCGGTGCTCGACAATGACGGAATCATTGAGGCACTTCAGTGGCTTCGTTCGCATCTCAAAAAGCAACACGGGTTTGTTGTACACCTCAACGACGAAACCGACGGCCTCTCATGTACAGGAGAGGTGCGTACCGTGCTGTTTCGCGTGACGCGCGAGTTACTCCTTAACACGTGCAAATATGCCGATGTGGGGGCGGCAAAAGTGCACGTATACACCGAAGACCAGACCTTCCATCTCGATGTTGTAGACGACGGGACGGGCTTCGACCCGAGTACGGCACTGCAGCGCGGAACGAACGGAAGTGGGCTGTGGAAAGCCCGTGAGCGGCTTCGCTCCATTGACGGTACGCTGCGCGTAACAGCAGCTCCGGGTGAAGGCACGCGTTGTGCCATCCAGGTACCTGTTGATGCACTCGATCCGGAATCGCCGGATGCGGCATCTCCAAGCGTCTCAAGGTAGCGGCGTTCGCTTTTTTTGTTTTACCTTCTATATCCAATATAGCACACCATGGCACATACAATCTATCTGGTTGAAGACCAAGACCTTATGCGCTCTTCAATGCGCACCTATCTGTCTGCTGAAGATGCCTTCGACGTAGTAGGTACAGCCGACAGCGGCGAAGCGGCAATGCATGACCTGGTGGATTCGGGGGGGGCGCCGCCTGATGTAGTCCTTGTAGACGTTGCACTGCCGGGCATGAGTGGAATTGAGTTGGTCGGTCAGCTGCGCGAGGCGCATCCATCACTGGCGTGCCTCATCCTGTCGGGGCATGCCGAGGAGGCGTATGTTGAAGCCGCCCACCAGGCTGGGGCCAAGGGATATGTCATGAAAGGGAAACCTGACGAGTACATCCGTGCGATCCGCGCTACGCTGGCGGGCGAGAGCTACCGTAGCGAAACCGTTGCTTCCATGTGGGACAATGCCCAGGCTACGTCGTAGCGTACTGATGCAGGTGCTGTACGGATTACGCTATACGCCGCTGGACGGTGCTTCCTGGTGCTGAATGCCACTGAATTCGTTTTCTCTCATTTGTATTGCACTCCGACTGCATGACCGATCGCGAACTCAACGACCATCTGGCTGCCCTGGTACGTGTTACCTCCGAGGCGCACGAGCGCCTTCGAGGCGTGCAAGATGCGCTGGCCGTCATCGAACAGACGGCTGCCCGTACGCTCAT
>CAZBTM010000350.1:0-2174 GCA_964494425.1 uncultured Rhodothermales bacterium
GATTTCGCCTCGACGTTCAGGTGCGATGCCGCCAATGCCGCCCAACTGAATGGCAATGGAGGAGAAGTTGGCGAATCCACACAGCGCATACGTGCCAATGATGATAGAGCGCTCGCTCATCACACCGCGCAGTTCGCTCAGCGAGGCAAACGCGATGAACTCGTTGACAGCCACTTTTTCGCCCATGAGGGTGCCAAAGCTCAAGATGTCAGCCGCCTCTACGCCCATCGCCCAGGCCAGTGGGGCAAACACAAATCCGAAGATCGACTGGAGCGAAAGCGCTTCGAACCGCTGATTGGACCACTCGGCGACCAGCGTGTTGATGTCGTAAAGCTGCGTGCCGCCCACCGTAGGCCCGCCGAGCCACCCGAGCCCGGCATTGATGACGCCAATCAGTGCAATGAACGCCAGCAGCATGGCGCCTACGTTCAGCGCCAGCTTGAGTCCCTCGGAAGCCCCATCGGCGGCGGCATCCAGAATGTTGTCGCTGGGCTGCTCATAGTTGATGTCGCCAGCGCCGGCCGTTTCAGGCGTCTCGGTTTCGGGGATCAAGATTTTAGCCACGACGATAGCGGCGGGGGCGCTCATCACCGAGGCCGACAAGAGATGCTTGGCAAACAGGACGCGCTCAGCCTCCGACTCGCCCCCTAAGAATCCGATATACGCGGCCAGTACGCCCCCCGCGATCGTAGCCATACCGCCCGACATGAGCACGAACAGTTCGCTTTTCGTCATGCCTTTGATATACGGCTTAATTGCCAGGGGCGCTTCGGTCTGTCCAATAAACACGTTCGAGGCGGTAGCCAGCGACTCGGCCCCCGAGATGCCCAGCGTCTTCTGCATAATCCAGCCCGCGCCACGCACCACCGGCTGCACGAGGCGCAAGTAATACAGCACGGCCATCAGCGAGGCGAAGAAAACGATGGTAGGCAGCACGTGGAAGGCAAACGGCCCTTCAGCCGGACTCCCCAGCGCATCCCCAAAGATAAATGTGGACCCTTCGTAGGTGAAAGACAGCACCGTGTTAAACAGGCTGGCCAGCGTATCGAAGACGACCTCGCCGGGGCCGGTTTTTAAGACGAGAAGGGCAAACACCAATTGCAAAGCAATGCCTGACCCCACCAGCTTCCAGTCGATCGCCTTTCGGTTAGTAGAAAATATATACGCAATGCCAACAAACACGGCCAGACCAAACGCGCCGCGTAGCAACGCAACAGAAAACGACATACACAGGTGGGGTTATCCGCAGAGAATACGTCCGCATAAGATACGGAATGAAACGAAGATGCCAAATGCCACGAAGGCATTCATCCACTTAAACGGACGTCTACGGCATCGCTCACACGTTATTCACGGGATGCCTGGGCTTATACGGGTTTTCGTGGCGTTATCGATAGCACCGCTCTACCGCGTTGGTAAAGTTGACAGCGGCATCGCTGTAGATATTGATCTTGTTACGCCGAAATACATCTTGCGCAATGATCTGCGACGCCTCGCGCCACGACGTGGCATCGCCCAGCGCGCTTAAGATTTTCGCATAGCGCGCGGTTGAGCCATCGAAGAGCTGATCGACAAACAGGCGCCGCTGTCCGGCATCAAGATCGCCGAGCGCGTCGGACTCCAGCGCATCGAGCTGGTCGGGGGTCGGCGACGCAGCCGCGGGGCCTTCGGAGGTGTCTTGAGCGGTGCTACGTTGCCCAAACTGCTTCCAGCGCGCCGTGCCCCCCGCCGACGACTCATCTGATGAGGAGGACGCTTGAGATGAAGCGCGTTCTGAGGACTGATGAAACTGCTTCCATCGGGGCGTGGGCCCGTTGGACGGGGCGTCTTCGGACGCTGGCGCCGATTCATTTGAAGAGACCGGACGCGGACCGCTGGGGACATCCCAGGTGCGCTCGTGCGGGTCGTTGTTGCGCGCAGCACCGCGCTCCGCTGCTGCGTTGCTCTGCGATACTGAGGAGTCATCTGCATCCTCCGATGCGTCCGAACCCCGCTCAGCGGGGCGGCCCCACAGCGACGCGGTGTCGGAGGGGGAGGCGTCCGCAGCGTCTTCCGTGTCAGACGACGTTGTCGAGGGCGTTTCGTTCGAGGTGGGCCCGAAGATCGCTGTACATCACCATGCCCGAGATCTCCTCGAGTCGCTGGCGGGTTGCTGCACGAAGGGTCATGGCTTC
>CAZBTM010000350.1:2184-2576 GCA_964494425.1 uncultured Rhodothermales bacterium
CTTCGGATGCTGGGGCCGATTCGTTTGAAGAGACCGGACGCGGGCCGCTGGGGACGTCCCAGGTGGGCTCGTGCGGGTCGTTGTTGCGCGCAGCACCGCGCTCCGTTCCTGCGTTGCTCTGCGAGGCCGAGGAGTCACCTGCATCCTCCAATGCATCCGCATTCCGCTCATCGGGGCGGCCCCACAACGAGGCGGTATCGGATGAGGCAGCCTCTGCAGTATTGTCCGTATCCGACGATGTTGACGCGCTGGGTGCTTCATTCGAGGCGGGCTCGGCCGGTGGGGGGGCACTGTCTGCCTGTGCGTTTAGCGTATCTTCTGGCGGAGCAGAGGATGTTGTGGAGCGCGCTTCGGACTGGGGGGGCGAAGCGGCCGCCCCCGTATCCGCAAGC
>CAZBTM010000351.1:0-2567 GCA_964494425.1 uncultured Rhodothermales bacterium
TCGAAGACTCTACCCTCATCGCCGCCGTAGAGCAGAACCAGCAGATGCGCGTGGGGGCCTATGCTGATCTTCCACCTGCCGTCATTCTCGACGTCGATGAAACGGTGCTCGACAACTCGGCCTACCAGGCACGCCTCATCTTGGACGATGAAACCTACGACACTGCATCGTGGAACGCGTGGTGCCGCGAGCGCACGGCCACGGCGGTGCCGGGCGCGCTGCGCTTTGTGGAGCACGCCACCAACGCGGGCGTCGCCGTGTTCTACCTCACCAATCGCCGCAACGTCGTGCGCGCCGCCACGCGCGATAACCTGGAGGCGCTCGGCTTTCCAGTTTCAGACGATCGCCTCATCATGCGCGGGCAGCGCGCGGCCTGGAGCGCCTCTGACAAAGCCCCGCGCCGCGAGCACATCATGCAGTCGCATCGCATCGTGATGCAGATTGGCGACAACCTGGGCGACTTCCTCTCTGAGGTCGAAACCACCCTTGACGAGCGCGAGCGCATGAGCGCAACCCGCCATGGATTCTGGGGAACGCGCTGGTTCATGCTTCCCAACCCGCAGTACGGCTCCTGGGAGGGCGCGCTCTTCGACTATGACTACAGCCGCTCGCCCGAAGAGCAACTGCAGCGCAAGCGCGATCGGCTTGTGCCTGCACGCTCCGAAGAGTAGCGCTTGCCGCTTCCTGCTCGTATTGTTTGCCCTGTTCTCTACCCGCATGCCCTCGCTCGACCAAACCTGCTTTGTTGTTACCGACACCGAAACCACCGGTCCCAAGGCGGGCCAGGATCGCATCATTGAACTGGGCGCGGTAAAGGTGCAGCACGGCGAAGTCATCGACCGCTTCCAGTCGCTCATCAACCCGGAGCGCACCGTACCAAAGAACATCCAGCGGCTTACGGGCATCAGCACCGCGATGGTGGTCGACGAGCCGCTCATGGAAGACATTCTGCCCGATTACCTCGACTTCCTGGGCGATGATGTGCTGGTGGCGCACAATCTCTCGTTCGACGAGAAATTCCTGAACGCCGCTCTCACCCGGCTGGGCCACGAGCCGCTCAGCAACGACACGCTGTGCTCGCTCCGCCTGGCGCGGCGCCTTTTGCCCGGACTCAAATCGCGCGGGCTGTCGGCGCTCTCCACGTTCTACGACGTGCGCGTAAACGGGCGCCACCGGGCCCTGGGGGATGCAGAGGCCACCGGACGCATCCTCATGCGATTTCTGAACCAATGCGCCTTCGAGCACCAGATCGATACGCTCGACGAGCTGATGCGCTTTCAGAATCGGTCGTATCGCAATGTGCGCAGCGCGCCGCCGCACATCGACCGGCTGCGCAACGAGACGCTGCCCACTCTGCCCGATGCACCGGGCGTCTACTTCTTTAAGGCGAGCAACGGCACCACGCTGTACATCGGCAAAGCCAAGCGGCTCTCGAACCGGGTGCGCAGCTACTTCAGCGGCATCGAGTCGAAGCCGACGCGCACGCGCAAGCTGCTCAAGAAGCTGCGCCGCATCACCTGGCGAACAACGGATACGGAGCTGGAGGCCCTTTTGCTGGAGGCGCGGCTCATCAAAGAGAAGAAGCCCAGCTACAACCGCGCACAGCGCCGCTACCGACGGCGGCCCTTCTTGATGCTCGACCGCACCGCGTCCTACCCCAGGCTGGGCTGGTCGTACCGCCTTGAAGATGACACCGCTGCCTACTACGGGCCGGTGCGCAACGCCGACCAGGCCGAGCTTATCATCGACATGGCCGCGCGGCGCTACCCGCTGCGCGAGTGCGACGACGACACGCTGCGCCTGGGCCAGCGCTGCCTCTACGCCGACATGGACCGCTGCCTGGCGCCCTGCGAAGACGAAGTCGACGCCGACTACGACACCGCCGTCGACCAGGTCGAGTCCTTTCTGGAAGGGCGCTCCACCGAGCTACTCGGCTACCTGCATGACCGCATGCGCGACGCCTCCGAAAAGCTCGACTTTGAGCGCGCCGCGCAGTTTCGTGATGGCCACGACGCCGTTGAGCGTTTCGTGCGCCGGCAGCAGCTGTGGCAAGCACCCGTGCGCACCCGGCAGGGCGTGGTATGGTACCACGACGACATCGACGGGACGATGCACGGGCTGTGGATCCGCCATGGACGCCTTCGCGGCACCACGGTGTACGACGCCGACACACGCGCCGGTGCGGCCTGCACCAAGGCCCAAACGCACATCGACACCTGGTTGGAGAGTGAGGAGGAGATGGCCGTCACCAAGCGCGCTATCAACGAAATTCGGCTGGGGATGCACTGGCTGTACCGGCATCGCAACGAGATCTGCGTGGTGCCATGGCGTGGCACCCTCTCTGCATTCCAGGCAGCTACCCGCCGCGCATGGGCCGAACTACGTGGCGACGATGTAACCGCGGGATCTGAGACCAGATAGCCGACTGGATCCGACCTTCGCATCCTGCCAGAAGCCCCTTTCAAAAAATATCGCGGAACGTGTCCGGTTCTCCAGACGCCTTGCGCTTGGGGTAATGGAGACGGGGACGCCGTTGTCCTTGTATCCACCGAAAACGACTGGTTTGG
>CAZBTM010000352.1:0-2551 GCA_964494425.1 uncultured Rhodothermales bacterium
CTCGTCATCAAGTTTGGCGTGCAGTTTGGTCTGTTTGGCGGCAGCGTGCACCAGCTGGGGAGCGCACGTCACCATGAGAAATACCTCGAAGACATTGGCACGCTGGAGCTGCCGGGCTGCTTTGCGATGAGCGAACTCGGCCACGGCTCCAATGTGCGCGATCTGGAGACGACGGCTCATTACGATGCCGAGACGGAGGAATTTGTCATCAACACGCCGCACAATGGCGCGCGCAAGGAGTGGATTGGGAATGCGGCTGCGCACGGACGCGTAGCCACGGTCTTTGCCCAGCTGCACACCGACGGCGAAGACTACGGCGTGCATGCCTTTGTCGTGCCCATCCGTGATGAAGCGGGCACGCCCCAGCCGCGGGTGCGCATCGAAGACTGCGGGCGGAAGATGGGACTGAACGGGGTTGACAACGGACGCTTGTGGTTCGACCACGTGCGCATCCCCCGCGAAAACCTGCTTAACCGCTATGCCGATGTGCATGCCGACGGCACATACGAAAGCGATATTCCCAGCGCTGGGCGCCGCTTCTTTACGATGCTCAGTACGCTCGTAGGCGGGCGCATCAGCGTGGCGCGGTCGGCCTGCAGCGCCGCGAAGTCGGGCCTGACGATTGCGGTGCGCTACGGCAACCGGCGGCGGCAGTTTGGTCCGCAAGATGAGCCCGAGGTGCCGATTCTGGACTACCGCACGCATCAGCGACGGCTCCTGCCGCGCCTGGCGAAAACCTACGCCATCCATGCTGCCCTGGCGCATCTGACCAACGAATTTGCCGCGCGTGGTCCCAACGATTCGCTCGAAGACATCGAGGCCGAGGCCAACGCGCTGAAAGCGTATAGCACGTGGCACACCACCGATGTGCTGCAAACCGCCCGCGAGGCGTATGGCGGACAGGGCTACCTGGCTGAGAACCGCATTGCCGCGCTCAAAGCCGACACCGATGTGTACACCACGTTTGAGGGCGACAACACCGTGCTCTTACTTCAGGTGGCCAAGGGTTTGCTATCAGATTTTCAGCGCGAGTTTCGGGATATGAATGTGTTCAACATGGTGCAGTTTGTGGCATCGGACCTGGGCACGCGTCTGAAGGAGAAAAACCCGCTCATCCGCCGCAACACCGATTCGGCGCACCTGCGCGATCCCGAGTTCCACGGCAACGCCTTCCGCTACCGCAGCGAAGCGCTCCTGCAGTCGGCAGCACGCCGCCTCAAAAAGCGGATCGACGACGGCATGGACACCTACGACGCGTTCATCGAGGTGCAAGACCATCTGGTCACGCTCGCCAAAGCCAAATCGGAGCAGCTGGTGTTCGACCACTTCCACGCCTCCATTCAAGCCACCGAAGACGACGACCTGCGCGGCGTACTGCGCACGCTATGCACGCTCTTTGCGCTGGAAGCGATTGAGTCGGACCGCGGCTGGTTCTTAGAGCAGAACTACATTGAAGGCAGCAAGGCCAAAGCCATCCGCCACGAGGCCAACGCGCTCTGCAACGAGGTGCGCCCGATGGCCGAGCCCCTGGTCGACGCCTTTGCGATTCCGAACGCCTGCCTGCATGCCCCTATCGCCCAGAAGCAGCAGACAGAAGTAGCGTAACAGTCTGCCGCTACCGCACCCCGACCGATGCAACGTAATCATTTGTTTTTCGGCGATAGCTGCGCGTAGAGCGCGATTTCGGAAACAAAGCGTGAACGCTCGTAATACGTAACAGCGTGTGTATATGCCACGCACGCCACGTACATCCACACAAGATGCCGACCGATCGGCGAGGGCTGACCTCTTCAGTATTCCAATGCATCGTTTGTATGCTTTTGCCTCCACGAATGCACTCCGTAGCGGAGTGGGGGGCTGCGTGTGATGAATGGACACGTGCTCGTTCTGAACCAAGATTACAGCGCACTCACGGTATGCAGCGTGCAGCGCGCCGTCGTGCTTATGCATCTGCAAAAGGTGCATCTGGTTGAGTCGGTGGATGGCAAAGCCGTACGCTCGCCCAGCACGCGGATGCCGTATCCCAGCATCGTACGCCTCAAGGCGTATGCACGCATCCCGTACAAGAAGGTGATGCTCTCGCGCAAAAATGTACTCAAGCGCGACCATCATACCTGTCAGTACTGCGGATCGCGCGACCGGCTCACCATCGACCACATCCGTCCCAAATCGCGTGGTGGGCGCGATACGTGGGAGAACCTCGTTGCTGCATGCGTGACCTGCAACAACCGCAAGGGCGACATGACGCCTGAAGAGGCAGGCATGGAGCTCAACCGCGAGCCGTTCCGTCCCAGCTACGTCATGTTCATTCGCGACTTCGTGGGCAACCTCGACGACACTTGGAAGCCCTATCTCTTCCTGTCGTGACGGCCGTCTCGCAGATGGGTGACACAGCCTGATCGGAATGCGTTCGGGTACTGCTTATTCAGCGGCTCGCCATCAGGCATGTATGACGAGCGCGGACGGGGCAGAGCCCCTGCGCGGCCTGCGTCGCACGGCGGAGGGGCCGACGGTCATGCCTGTGGTGCCATGCGACGAGGGGATTCTTTCT
>CAZBTM010000353.1:0-2549 GCA_964494425.1 uncultured Rhodothermales bacterium
GTAGCACAAGCGATGTTGTAGCAGAAGCGATCCTGTGTTTCCCACTGATTTTGTTGTACCTACCCACCCGTTTAGCCTATGGCTCAACGCGCTCCATTTCGTCCGAAGCAAAGTCTCGGGCAGAACTTCATGCACGACCCGAACATGATTCGCAAGATTGTGGGGGCGTTGCAAGCACCGCCCGATGCCCACATCGTTGAGATTGGGCCCGGCACTGGGGCGCTTACAGGGCTACTGAGCGAGCGCTACGATACCTTCACGGCACTTGAAATTGACCAGCGGGCTGTTGCGTATCTGAACGAACACCTACCTGCTGTAGATGTCCGCGAAACGGACGCACTGGAGGCAAATTGGGCCGCACTGGCCGAAGAGAAAGGCGGCCCGCTGTACGTCATTAGCAATACGCCGTACTACCTGACCAGTCAGATCTTGTTTGTGCTGCTGGATGCGCGGACCGTCGTGCAGGAAGCCGTGCTTACGATGCAGAAAGAGGTGGCCGAGCGCCTGGTAGCCGAGCCCCGAACAAAAGCCTACGGCATCCTCAGCGTACTCATGCAGCTGTATGCCAACCCCGAGTACCTATTCAGCGTCTCGCGTCATGTGTTCACGCCGCAGCCGAACGTGACAAGCGCTGCCGTGCGCTGCACCTACGCAGTTGACGACGAGCCCGAAGTCGACTTCGACTGGATGCGCACGCTCGTGCGGGCGGCCTTCAACCAGCGCCGCAAGATGCTACGTAACAGCTTGAGTCTGTGGACGAAAGATCAGGACCTAACGCTTCCCAACGACTGGGGGCGCCGCCGCGCAGAGGCTCTATCTCCCCGTACGTACATCGATCTGGCGGCGTATTTGGATGCACATGCCGCCCCGCGCTCCGCCACCGAATGACCAATCCCCGTCTACCTGGCTCCGTGTGCCATGCCTGACTCTCTGCAGCGCCCCGGCGTACTTGACCTTGACGCCCAGCTTGTTGACGACGTTTCTGTGCTTGTGGAAGCGGGGCAGCGCGGCATGGTGTTGAACCTGGCGGCTGACCTGCATCCTGCCGACCTGGCCTTGCTTATGGCACGTCTGCCTGCCGAGCAGTCTCACACTGCGTTTAGCTGGCTCCCCGATGCACAGGCCAGTGAGATCTTGCTGGAGCTAAGCGACAGCCAGCGCCGCGACCTGCTCCACACCCTGCAGCCCGAGCGTCTGCGACGTCTTATCGACGCGCTCGACACCGACGACGCCGCCGATGTGCTCAGCGATATGAGCGACGCCCAGGCGCTGCACGTCTTGCCCGACCTGGCCGACACCCACGACGTTGCCGCGCTGCTGGAGTACGATGAAGAGAGCGCAGGCGGCATCATGGCACGCGAGTTCGTGTCTGCTCCTCCCGAGTGGACGCTTGAGCGTGTCATTGAGGCTGTGCGTCAGCATGCCTCCGATATCGATGACATCTACGCGGTGTTCGTCGTCGGAGCCAACGACCAGCTCGAAGGGGTCGTCTCGCTCAAAGACCTGATGCTGGCCCCTGCCGACCGCCCCGTGCGCACAGTCATGGACCGCGACGTCATCACCGTAGGCACAGACATGGACCGCGAAGAGGTTGCGCGCATAATGGAGCGCTACGACCTGGTATCGCTCCCCGTGGTCGATGCCACCGGCGGGATGGTCGGGCGCATCACCATTGACGACGTTGTTGATGTGATTCGGGAGGAGGCCGAGGAAGACATTCAGATCATGAGCGGGGGATCGGGCATCGAGCAGCCCGACGACACCGTGTGGGCCGTGAGTCGGGGGCGGCTCCCCTGGTTGCTCGTGGGGCTGTTTGGCGCCGGGCTTTCGGGGTCTGTGATCGGTGGATTCGAGGTTGCTCTGGAGCAAGCGGTGGTACTGGCCACTTTCATACCCATCGTAACAGCCATGGGAGGTAACGTCGCAGTGCAAAGCGCTGCCATTGCTGTACAAGGGCTTTCTTCGGGCGACATCTGGATGGACGACCTGGGGCGCCGCATTCTGAAAGAGATGGGCGTTGCGCTCCTCAACGGAATCGTCTTGTCTCTGCTCCTCTGCAGCGCGGTTGCTGTGCTGAATGTGGGGCATGTGCAGCTTCTGGTTGCCACATTGGCGTCGACCATGCTCACCGTGATTCTGGTGGCAACGACCAACGGCGCGCTGGTGCCGTTCGCTCTGAAATGGCTTGGCATTGACCCTGCCAGTGCAATGGGACCGTTTGTGACCACGCTGAACGACATTATTGGGCTAAGTATCTACTTTCTGTACGCGACACTTATTTATTTATGACGTGCCAGGGGTCGCTTGTGTAAACCACCATGCCGCTCTCATTAGAAAAAGAGCCCCGAGAAGACACCCCCCTCAATACGTATCCTCAATTAGGTAGCGGTTCAACGCTAAGTGATGGAAGAAATATACCAGTAGCCGGAGACTGGGAGCGCCGCCCGGCGCGGACGTCTCCGGCGGGGCTGACGAGAGCGAACGGGGGACCGTTCGCCTCAGTCAACGTTTTTATCAGGAGAGCTATCACTTAACGTCTATCTACTACC
>CAZBTM010000354.1:0-2545 GCA_964494425.1 uncultured Rhodothermales bacterium
CCGATGCGGAACGGATGAGGAGCAACAGAGCTTTGCATCTACAATGAAACGAATATGATGGGTTTGCGAGCGCAGAGGAACGGGCGTAGCCCCTGGCAATGTGAAAAGGCCACATTTGACACATATAGCTGCAGCCATACAAATTTATGCCATCCCCCTCCTCAGCGACACCCAGCCTCGAAAACACCAGCGAGCGCCAGGCCGCGCTGCGGCGCTATCATATCTTGGACACAGCGCCCGAGAAAGACTTCGATCGCATTACCAGTCTCGTGGCCAAGGTGTGCGACGCCTCCACAGCACTAATTACGCTCATTGACGAAGAGCGCCAGTGGTTTAAGTCGTGCTTCAACTTCGATGCACGCGAAACTGGCATCAGCGTATCGTTCTGCGTGCACGCCGTCCACAACGGAGAGATGCTCGTGGTTGAAGACGCGACTGAAGATCCGCGCTTTAAAGACAACCCGATTGTGACGGGCCCGCCGTACATCCGGTTCTACGCCGGGGCCCCGCTCACCACGCCCGAGGGCATTCACATTGGGTCGCTCTGCATCATCGACTACGAGCCCAAGACGTTCGATGCTGCGCAGCGCGAAATCCTCGAGCGCATGGCCGACGTGGTCGTGAATCAGTTCGAGCTACGTAGTGCGGAGGCGCAGGTGCGGCAGCTCATTGATGAAAATCCGCAGCCCATGTACGTGTACGCCCAGAGCGATGGGCACATCATGAAAGCGAATGCGGCAGCGGTGTCGCAGTATGGATACGAAGCGCAAGACTTTGCCGGGCTCACCGCCAACGACCTGCAGGCGCCGGCATCGTATCGTGATCCCGGCTCGGTGCTTGCCCTGCACCAGCGTGCCGACGGGTCGTACTTCCCGGCGCGTGTGCGTCAACGCGAAGTGCTGGTCGACGGCCGAGCTGCGGTCTTGGCCACGGTGCACCCCACGCCGCTGCACAGCTCCGACTCCACCTTCATGGTGATTGACCGCGACGGCATCATCCGCTCGGTTAGCCACGACAACACCGAAGAGGGCCCGCTGCGCGACGTGGTGGGCATGGCGTTTGAATCGCTGTCGAACCCATTCGATCAGGGGCGCATCAGTAATGCGATGGATGCGCTGATGAAGGATGAGCAAGACATTGTCAATCAAGAAGTTATGATCGACACCGACGCGGGCAGCCGTCCGTATGAAGCGCACCTGCGCCCGTTGCGGAGCGAGCGCGGAAGCGTTGTGGGCGTGGGGGCGGTGCTTGTGGCGCCCGGTGCAGGTACCAGTAGCCCGAAACCATCCCCCGCCCTGGTCGAAGACGAGGCGCGTGAAGAGGAGGCGGCGCCTCCTACCGATGCCGACCGCGGTACGTCAGAACAAGAGATTGAATCTGACCCCGGTAAGGCTGCGCCTGTAGAGAACCAGGGAGACGCGGAGGACACATCGCCCGCAGCCGATACAGCTTCTGAACCGACCGAAACAGTTCCCGAAACCGCTGACGAGGCACCTGCCTCTGGCCCTGACACCGAAGCCGTTCCGGGTTCTGAGGAGCAAGTCAACGAAGAGCTGCACAAAGAGGCCAATGATGCCCCGGCTGAGCATGTAGAAGATGATGAGTCTGATAGCGCGTCAGTATTCGACAACGCATCGGGTGATGGAACCGCGGATGAGGCTCCGACGGCGATGCCGGAATCCTTTTCCGACACAGCGGCCAGTTCGTTGCTTCGCAGCCTGCGTGCCCGCGAAAAAACAACCGATGAACGGAGCGCGCCGCATACAAGCGAAGAAGATTGACGTCGCCTACGACTTCCAGCCTTTCGATGATCATGCCCCTGCTCTCCGACGCGTCTACTCTCGGTCCGTGGACCTGCGTGAATGACGACGTGATGGGGGGGCAGTCCACCAGCCGCGTCATACGCCCTGACGACCGCGCCTTGCAGTTTGCGGGGACCGTCTCGCTCGCCAACAACGGCGGGTTTGCGTCGGCGAAAGCACCATGCTCCGCCGACCTCTCGGGGCAGACAGGCATCATGCTTTGTGCACAGGGCCCGCCGCGCCGCTACCAGCTCACCCTGCGCACCGAGCCGGGCGGACGCATCAGCTACCGCGTTCCGTTCTGGGCAACGCCGCAGCCCGCTACGCACTACCTGCCGTTTGCGCAGTTGCGTCCCATGCGCCGCGGCCAGCTCCGCCCCGATGCCCCGTCGTTTGAGGCAGCCTCGATCTGCGAAATCGGGTTCTTGATCGGAGATAAGCAGGCCGGTGATTTCGTGCTGCACGTGCATTGCATTCAGGCATATGCGGCGCTGTAGCGTCGTACAAGGGGCCCGATAGCTGAAGATCGTCACCTCTTCGGGTGTTTTCAGGTAGGCGTCAGATCCATGATCCTGTCTGTCCATTATGAAACAGCATCCAACATAATTGGACAAGAAAATATATTGGACGGTAGCCGTTAGATCGCAAGTGATGCCCCCCAAGCAGTCATCCCGGACAAGGCGCTCTTGGCGCCGCTGATCCGGGATCCATTCGTCCCTCTGAGTAACGCCAATCACTTCAGG
>CAZBTM010000355.1:0-987 GCA_964494425.1 uncultured Rhodothermales bacterium
CGTCATCCTGACGCCCGACGACCGTCGGGGGGGAGGATCTCAACGCCAGCCCCACACGCCCGGCACGCTCCTTTTTGTAGGGCACGCCCCCTCTGCACGGCCACCGAAGCCGAAGTCCATCTCCTGCGATTGGATCCAGCCGCCCCACGAGCCATTCACACGACTACGCTGTTGCCCGTCCACCCATCCCGCATATCTGCATGACCACACGCGAAGCCCGGCGCCTCATCACCCGCACGTTCGAGCAATCCTACGACGAAGCCACCGTCCGGCAGTTCGTGCAGAACCTGCTCGTAGGGGCCGAGATGACACACCGCGGGCACCGCTCGGGCTCGATGATCTACGCGGCCTTTCGCGATCACATCGCTCAGTACAAACGGCTGGCCAAGTACGTGGACCCCAGCGGACAAGAACTCGACGTGCTTGCCGTCAAACTTAACGCGCCGCATAAGCTCGAACGCGCCCGCACCATGCAGCGCAACTTCGTGGCCACGTACCTCAATGACGACAGCCGCCCGTTCCGCGAAGCTGCGCTCGTTGCCTACTACGCCGAGGGCACCGACGCCTGGCGGCTCTCGCTGGTGCAGCTCGAGTATCGCACCGTCATTGCTGATGATGGCACCGTGGGCACCGAAAAAGAACTCACGCCCGTCCGCTACTCCTTTCTGGTCGGGCCCGACGAGCCCACCCACACGCCCGAGCGTCAGTTCGAGGGACTCGTACAGCAAGAATCCAGCCCCACGCTCGATGCGCTGCACACGGCGTTCGACCTCGACGTGGTCACCGGCGAGGAGTGCACCTCGATGGCAAACCGCGGCCTGATCTGATCAGGATTACCGGAAAGGGACGCGGAGTTCGCAAAGAAAAGCAAAGCACGCGAGAGATTTTCTCTGTCATCACAGAGAGGATACAGCTCCCACGATTCCGATGATGGCAACTATTCCTGTGTGAGCCCGCCCTGCGGGCGAATCTTCGCCGAGAGGGCTC
>CAZBTM010000355.1:997-2537 GCA_964494425.1 uncultured Rhodothermales bacterium
GGCATACCGCGACCACTATCTGGAGCTGGCCGATGCGGTGCGGGCCGCCTGCCAGGCGCATCCCTCCACGCAAGAGGAGTTCGAGCGTTGCACCATCGCTCCCGCCGACTTCGCAAAGAAGCTGCTGGGCCAGCTCGTCTTCCTCTACTTCCTCCAGAAAAAAGGATGGCTCGGCGTGCGTCAGCACAGCGATTGGGGCGACGGACCGACCGACTTTCTGCGCCGCCTCTACGATCAGGAATACGTCGCGTATGATTCGTTCTACGGCGACATTCTCGACCCGCTCTTCTACGACGCACTGGCCACCGATCGGGGACGCGGCAACTACTTTGGCCGCCTGGACTGCCGCATTCCGTTCCTGAATGGCGGCCTCTTTCAGCCGCTTAACGACTTTCGGCGGGGACGCGTAGCCCTCGACCTCCCCAACGACGTGTTCGGCTCCATCTTCGACACGTTCGACCGCTACAACTTTACCGTGCGCGAAGACGAGCCGCTCGATAAGGAGGTGGCCGTAGATCCCGAAATGCTCGGCAAGGTGTTCGAGAAGATGCTCGACGTGAGCGAGCGCAAGGAGCACGGCGCTTTCTACACGCCGCGCGATATTGTGCACTACATGTGCCAGGAAAGCCTCATTGACCACCTCGACAGCGCCCTCAACACAAAAGAAACCAGCCTGGGCACGCACGCCGGTCAGCAGAACGCGTTTGGCCCGGCCCCTGGGGCACAGGGCACGCTCTCTGGATCCGCCTACACCGAAACCGTAGACCGAGCCGCCCTTACGGCGCTGGTGCGCGAGGGGCAGAGCTGGCACGAACACGACCGGCGCGTACGCAGCGGCAGCCATCCCGACGGCGGCAAGTACGACGGCACCTACCGCGCTCCCACCGCCATTCGCACGCATGCTACCGAACTGGACCAGTGCCTGGCCGATCTCAAAATCTGCGATCCGGCGGTGGGCTCCGGCGCCTTTCCGGTGGGCATGATGCAAGAAATCGTGCAGGCCCGCCGCGTGCTGGCTACCTACCTCGACGACAACACCGACCGCTCGGCCTACGCGCTCAAGCGCCACGCCATTCAGCACACCATCCACGGCGTCGACATCGAACCCAGCGCGGTAGACATTGCGCAACTGCGCCTGTGGCTCTCGCTCGTGGTCGATGAGGACGACTTCACGCAGATCAAGCCGCTGCCCAACCTCCGCTACAAAATTGTACAGGGGGATGCGCTCAGTCAGATGCAGCGGACCCTGGCGAACAACGAACAGGAGGAGCGCCTCTACACGCTCATGGAGCGCTACGTAAGCACCGCCTATCCCTCCGAAAAAGAGCGGCTGCAAGACGAGATCGATGCGCTGCTGGACACGCTCATGGGCAACGACGGCTTCGATCTGCGCATCCACTTTGGCGCGGTGTGGAAGGCGCAAGAGGGCTTCGACATTGTCATTGGCAACCCGCCCTACGTGCGACAGGAAACGCTCTCCGCATCCCAAAAAAAGACCTACGAAACGCAGTACAACCGCACCTACTACGGCAGCGCCGAC
>CAZBTM010000356.1:0-2525 GCA_964494425.1 uncultured Rhodothermales bacterium
GCTGCGCTACCGCAACAAGCTGGTTGCGCAGTGCAGTGGGGGCTTCCACGTACACCTCGGCGCCCCAGCTCAATAGCCACGGCACCAGATCGCGCTCGTGTGCCACGCGCAGCGTCATGCGCACGCCCTGCAGGGTGGCCTCGCGCTCAACAACCGTAGCGACCGCAGGAGCCGTCACCGCCTCTGCCACCTCGGTATCGAACCGCACGTGCACCGTCCGTTCGGGGGGCGCAGTCCGGCGCGCGGTGGACCGATAGCCCGGCGGACGCTCGAACGTGGTGTCGGTCGTATGCAGATCGGTGATCGTGGACAGCGCAATGTGCTGCACCCGCTCCGTCTGATGCACGTAGCCGACGACCTGCCACGCCGTTCCGGCGCGAACCAGCGCATACGGATTCAGGAGAACGGGCTCCACCTTGTCCGCCTCGTTCCCACGCTCCAGACGCACCGTCTGCTCGGCCCCGATGGCGTCCTGCAGGCGATGGGCCACGGTATCTCGCGGCGGAGCAGGCTGGGCTGGGCCGCGCACATGTGTTTCGGTTAGCGACGCGGCGCGTCGTTGCATGGCCTTGGGCAGCGTAGCCTGGAGATCCGCCTGCACGCTATGCGCTGCCGCCTGCCACCGACCGCTAAGCTGTGCAGCGCCCCACGCCGCCCCCACCGTCAGCGCCACACGTTCGTCATCGGTCAGGTTGTGCACCGAGCGCATCCGCTCTGCATCCAGCCGATAGCCATATCCGGGGGCTGCTTCGACCGGCGCATCGGCGTCCATGAGCCGCTGCATCTCGCGGTACACCGTGCGCGGACTGATGCCAAGTTGGGCGGCCAGATCTTCGGCCCGCATCCACCGGTCGGCGTGTAGCAGTGCAAGAATGGCGGGCCAACGGTCGGTCGATTCCACAAGAGCAAGGGCATTTCGAAACAGACGGCGGATCATGCCAACGCGGCGCGGCAGGGATGCTTCCCGCTTCCTGACAGGCCGGTTCAGGCTACGCGTTGGTGGCGGTGGGCAGCCCCATATCGCTCAGAATGGCCTCCATACCTGCGGCAAACTTCTTCGCCCCGCCGTGCGAGGGATGCCGCACGTAGATGGGGTCGGCCTCCAACTCGTTGAAGGCGCGCTCGGCCTTGCGCCCAATCGCCACGATGCGCTCCGGCTGCATCGCATCCAGCAAGCCCTGTGTGAGGTCGCTCCACGCGCGCACCTCCGTGCGGCGCGGCGTGCGGATGGTGAGCGGTTCGCCCTCGTCGTGTGGATGCAACGGCACGCTGTTCCAGATGAAGAAGTGCGGGAACGCCGGAGCCATCACGCGCCAAAAGATGGAGCCGCTGTACTCGGTGTGGGGATCGTCGGCGGTGCTGGTGCGCTGGCCCGACAGCGGAAACGCCGGATCGAGCAGCTGGTCTTCACTCGTAATCGGGATGCCGGTAAAACGACAGCCCCACGGACCCGGCGCCTCAGCCATCATGAAGAGACGCGGAGCCTGCAATGCGTCGAGGTAGCCCCGCAGGTTCTCACGCCGCACCTGTGGTGCCCCCGGCTGGTCGAGTTCGGGATGGCGGTCGCGGTACGGGTTGAAGGCTTCCTCGGTGGAGGGCACCTCGAACAGGTGCGTTTCCAGCAGCGGCCAGAGCGTGTCGGTCATGTGGTAGGTCGTAATAAATCAGTGGGATGCGAAGGGTTGTGCAGAGCGCAAAATGCGCACTGTTCATGCGCGGGACGTGGCCAGTCCCGCGCTACTGGGGACTTTTCATGCAACGGCTTCCGTAACCTTCCCGGCTATGAAGACACTCCTGAGCTTTTAGAGCCTGACAGGGTTTGGAAACCGGTCAGGTCTGACCGTTCCGTATCCACCCCTCAGTCGCTTGCGCGACAGCTCCCCTCTCCAGGGGGGAGCTGTACAGGCTTATTCTTCGTTCCTTGCACTTCAAAGTCATCCTGCCCCCCGACGACCGTCGGGGGAAGGATCTCAACGCCAACCCTGCACGTGTGGCACAAACCTTCAGTAGAAGCAGCGGAACAGTAGGGAGGAAGTTTCCGGCAGGGCGCTCGCTTTCAACAGTTGGCGTTGGAACCGTTCGGCCTTGAAGAGAACGGCGTCTCGGATGCTCCAAAGCGGCGCTGCGGCCAAAATCATCGCTGCTTGACTCCGACAGCAGTCGGAGGAGTTCGATGATTTTAGTAGCGCCCGGCGGAGCATCAGCCGGTCTCTTCACCGCCTTGATTTTTTCAGTCCCTTTTGTATCAAGACAAAAGGGACCCCACGCCGGCAGGCGTCAGGAAAGTAAGTGCGATATTACATGCCTTCCCGTTGATCGGTGCGCATCCACCCCTGAGTCGCTGGCGCGAGGATGCTCCCGCGTCCGAGCAAGTCTCATTTCCTAAAAACCCGTACGGGGCGGAGGGGCCCGAAGGGTCATGCCTGTTGTGCCCCTGAACAGCCTGCGTCACAAGGCGGGGTGCGTGTTTAGCGAGGTTCAATAACCGCCCGGGATATCCGCTCCGCTCCTGATCCCGGGCTAAG
>CAZBTM010000357.1:0-2506 GCA_964494425.1 uncultured Rhodothermales bacterium
GTGAGAGCGGCCTCAACCTGATCCGGGGTAACGCGTCCGTAGCGGTCGGGCTGCAGCCGGGTGACCGGGTAGCCTGCGCGTTCGAGGTCGGATGCCGGTTCGAGCACGGCCTCGTGCTCCACCGTAGACGTGATGAGGTGCGCCCCGGCCCCTGCATCCGCCATACGCTTACGCAGCACCCAGTTGTTGGCTTCGGTGGCGCCGCTGGTGAACACGACCTCGCTCGGCTCTGCGCCAATGCAGCGAGCTACGCGCTCGCGGGCCTCCTCGACCGCTACACGCGCCTGCCGCCCCCACCGGTGCACCGACGACGGGTTGCCGTGATGCTCCGTAAGGTACGGCATCATGGCCTCCAAGACCGCTTTGTCAAGCGGCGTGCTGGCCGCGTGGTCCAGGTAGATCGTGGCGGTAGACATAGCGAAAACACGTCGAATCCAACAAACAGAACGGGACTGTGCTCGGCAGCAAGCGCCGCAGGCGAACAAGTGCCCATGCGCGTGTTTTAAGACGACCGTTGCCCTCTCGTTGTTGTGCGAAAATGTAGTCCCCAAACCCTCATGGACAAACTCGTTGTAACAGGCGGACAGCCGCTCACCGGATCGCTCACGGTTGGCGGATCCAAAAACACGGCCCTGCCGCTCATGGCCGCCTCGCTTCTGGCCAATGGCACCACCACCCTCACCAATATTCCGGCCTTGCGCGACGTGTACACGTTTTCAAACGTGCTGCGCGTGTCGGGCGCGTCGGTCTCGTTCGACGAGTCGGCCCACCAGCTTACGGTAGATGCCGGACGCATTGACCATCCCGAAGCGCCTTACGACCTCGTCAAGAAGATGCGTGCGTCGTTCTATATGCTGGGTGCCCTCATTGGGCGCTGCGGCGAGGCCCGCGTGTCGCTTCCGGGCGGCTGCGCCTGGGGGCCGCGTCCGGTGGACCTGCACCTTGAGGGGATGAAGGCGTTCGGGGCGTCGATTGAGCTGGATCAGGGCTACGTGGTGGCCGACACGCCGGGCGGACGCCTGGACGGTGGAACGTTCCGGATGGAGCCCTCCAGCGTGGGCGCGACGATCAATCTGCTGCTGGGGGCCGTGACGGCCCGTGGCGGCTCGCGCATCGAAAATGCCGCCCAGGAGCCCGATGTGGTGGCCTTTGGCGAGGCCCTACGGCAGATGGGCGCGCAGATTGACGGGCTGGGCACACGCACCATTGAGATTCAGGGCGTGGATGCACTGGAACCGATCAGCGTCCGCAATACGCCCGATCGCATCGAGATGGGTACGTTCATGGTGGCCGCCCTGCTGGCGGGCAAACCGGGGGTGCCGTTTCAGGTGAAGAACGGCCACCCCCCGCATCTGGGCGCCGCCTTCAAAAAGCATCTGGCCGACACGGGGGCCGACATTGTCTACGACGACGATGTGGTCACGCTTACTCCGCCCGAACGCATCCAGCCGGTCTCCATTGCCACCGCCACGTATCCCGGCTTTCCTACCGATCTGCAGGCGCAGTGGGGCGTGCTCATGGCCACTGCCGACGGTACCGCACGCATTACGGATACGATCTACGACGACCGCTTCAAGCACATTCCCGAACTGCAGCGCATGGGGCTGGATGCGCAGGTAAGCGGCGCCACCGCCACCATTCACGGACCTACGAACTTTCAGGCGGCTACGGTGATGAGCACCGACCTGCGGGCCAGCGTGTCGCTGGTGCTGGCGGGTATGATTGCCGAAGGGACGACGGAAGTGCTGCGCGTGTATCACCTGGACCGCGGCTATGAGGCGCTGGAGCAGAAGCTACAGAACGCGGGCATCGACATCCGCCGCGAGCAGTACGACGAGTTCGCCCAGCCGGACGAGGTGGCCGAGCGCACGGCGTAGTGCGTTTGGGGCAACCGTGCAGGGACATGGCCCAAGCTCACCCTGTCTCACATGGAAGGGACCAACAACAGCGTCCCAGCGCCCTGGAACGTTACGGGTAGCGGTTCATGGTTAAATGATGAGCTCCCGGAAGCGCGTCTCGGGCGTGCAGGAGATTCCTCGACTGCGCTCGGAATGACACGGTAGAAAAGGGGAAAAGTGCATGCCAACGTTCCAGCACATCATTTAGCGTCTACCCACTACCACGTTACGTCTACCTCAGGTGCGATAAAACGTACTTCCACCACTCGTCGCATGGCTCCGCCCCGACTATCGTTGATTAGGACACAACATGCTGCAACAGCGCCCCACCGCGCTGGGATGGTACGTATGCCAACGGTGCACCCGTCCCGAGCGAAGCCGAGGCCGACGAGATGCGTCCCTCCAACCTACCGTAACGACGCAGGGCCTGCGTCGCCGGGAGCGATGCGGTGCCATGCGGAGCGGCATCTGCCCATGCAAAGCAGCGCGATCTCAACCTCATGTGCCCCGTCCGCATGCGAGGGCGGCTCTGCAATGGCGTCCCAGTGCCCTGGGACGTTACGTATACCTCAAAGGTGCGATTAAAAGCCGGCGAGATTCTGCGCCTG
>CAZBTM010000358.1:0-2461 GCA_964494425.1 uncultured Rhodothermales bacterium
CTTGTAGGACATCGTCATCTTTGAAGGCCGTGTTTCGAGTTTCAAAGACATGAATATGCCGCAGGGCCATCATCGAAAGAAATTTCTGCCGGAATGGTTTAAAATATGGCCCATTGCAGAAAGATCTCGGAATAATAGCCACCATTTCACCACCTGGTCGCAGCTTCTGGGCGGCCAGAAACATAAACCCGGTGTAAAGGTTCGACGTCTCGATACCGGCCTGTCTAAGCGCCTCTCTATGGCGCGATGCCGCACTTATCTTCTTGTAGGGCGGGTTCATAATCACATGGCTGTATTCGTGATCGGCACCGGGCTTCGCGTCAAACATGCTAGCTTGGCCGTTTCCAGCATGGGCAAGGATGAAATCCTGCTCGAAGACATGGGTTTGAGCGGCGATCTGAGCCCCTGAGCACTGCTGCTCGGCAGCCTGCAGTGTGGCCTGCAGGTAGTCGATCATAAGAGGCTCGATCTCGTAACATACTAGCGATGCGGAACGTGGCTTTGTGGTCTCGTGGCAGAGGCGCTCAACAAAGGCGGCTGTAAGCGATCCAACGCCTGCCCCTGGATCCAGAAGGCAGATGTCGCCACTTATGTTCTCGAATAAGCTGGCAAGAAAACGTGCCAAGGGTGTAGCCGTCATGAACTGGCCGAGAGCCGAGCGCCGTTTCGGATCAAGCCGTGCAGATGTGTCAGCTCTGAAGAAGTCAGCGGTTTCTGCAAGTGCGGCTTGGTTCATGAGTCAGGGTTCTTTTCGGAAAGGGTGTGAACGGACAGCTTTCATACCACCATTAGAACATGCCCGCATAAGGAAACGCAAAATGTAGCGAGCAGTTATCCACGACTGAAAGTGTGATAACGCCTTCTCTGGAAAACCCCGCGAGCACGCCCGGCGTGCTCAGCTCACATGGTTTGATGGCTGGCCGTCAGGGCGCATCGTAAAGGCCACGCCCTCTTGCTTACGCAGATGGCCGACCACGGCAAAGAGGTTGTCCGCGCGCGGATTGCCCTGGCTGCTGAGCATGCGCATCAGGCTCTTCGGGCTCTTGTCGAGCTCGGCGCCGAGCTTCTCGAAGCCCACGGTCGCGTTCACGTAATCGCGGAGCAAGAGCTTGCCGGTTTCGGTGTCGTTGCTCAGGAACGCCTCGATGGCCTCCTGGAAGAGCCCACGCCGAAAGGCGGGATCGCGTTGCGCCCGCGCCTGGATCGTGTCCTTGAAATCTCGTGTCAGTGCCATGACGCCCCTCCTGCGCTAATGGTAACATAAAAGTCACCTTTGGCGAACTCTTATGGCACGCCCACAAAACCCCAATAGTGGGTTTGTGGTGTGCGGTAGGCGAAAAAACGAAGCGTCGCTGAGGATCTCCTGCGCTATCTCAGTAAAGCAAAGGCCGCGCACCGGGCGGTGTCGCGACCTTTGGGCCAACGGCAAGCCGTTGGTGGGAATTCTCAAGTCAGTTCGAGGCGCAGGCCACGTCCGACGACTTTGGCAGCGCGTGCCAGGACGCCCAGGGTGACGCCATCATGCTCCGGGTCAAGCAGGCGATCGAGTTGCGACCGGCTGGTCTTCAACCGCTTGGCCATCTCGACCTTGCTGATACCCTGGCTTTTCATCGCTTCTGCCAGTTGAAACGCAAGTACACGTTTCACGGCGTGCCCAGTCGTCTCCTCATAGGTGCCCTGTTCCTTGAGAAAATCCTCGAAGGACTGGCCTCGGCGATAGTTATCCATAATCAATTGTACCATATACGGTACATACCACTCAAGCTGCTTGTGTCAAACGCCCGGAACCCACATTTGTGGTTATGTGTGATTATGGGTCACGGTACGTCTTTCCAGACTCAAACCCTTTGATGATGCCTGTCGCCGGATCCACGATCTTCTCAATGTCGGGGACCCGGCTTTGCGTGCGGATCATCGCGAAGATGCGGATTTCTGTATCCGGGCACACCTCTCGGAGCAGTTCGGCGCACGCGAATGTCGTCCGACCCATCGTCAACACATCATCGACGAGCGTGATCTTGTCCGGGACGAAGAACGGCCTTTCGGCCTCGATGCTGTCCAGGTGAACCGGCACAAGCGGACGCTCGGCAGCCGGTGAATTCGACGACCGCGGAATCGCCTTCGTTCTCTTCAGATAGCTTTGCACATCCTGCCCAAAGCCGTGCTCACGCAGCACGTCACAGATGACTTTTGCCGGCCAAAGCGCCCCTTCCGCGAGCGGCGCGGAACGCGGCACAGGCACGAGGGTGACATCCGGTCCGAGGAACGGTCGCAGGATATCGGCCTTCCGGTGCCTCAGGTGCGGGACCGCCGAGGCAATGATATCGATCCGGCCTGCCTTGATGGCGCCGCAGGTGCCTCGGGATTGCTTTGAGAGCTCTGAATTGCCGCGCGGTGAGTAATTGGCGAAGGTGCCATACTCATAGCTCGAAAGCACGCGCACCCCCGGCCGTGTAGTTCG
>CAZBTM010000359.1:0-2445 GCA_964494425.1 uncultured Rhodothermales bacterium
ACGCCAGCGTGCGCATGGTGCGTCCGCGAGGCGAATCGGGCAGGATCGAGCTGCGCGAGCGCCAGGCATCGGTCGTAAAGACCGCCATGCTTACCAGCAGGGCGAAGAAGAGTTGGGCTGTACAGGCATGCACCGCTGCGAGCGTCGAGGAGATTTCGGTGACGCGCAGCCCGCCCAGCACGCCCTGCGTGGTAACCAGCACTACAGCGAAGAGGCCCAGCTTGCGCATCCAACTGCGCGGGTCGGCCCACCACGTCCACCCGGCCAGTGTAAGCGTCAGCATCCCTACAAGAGCGCCCAAGAGCCGGTGACCATGCTCCGCCAGCACCGGAATGTTGCGCCACCACCGCACGCTGGGATCGTTCGCGTCGTACATGCCGGTGCGGAACGGATCGTAGGAGCCAAAGGTGGCGGGCCAATCGGGCACCGCCAGCCCCGCCTCAATACTCGTTACCCAGCCGCCCCACGAAATAAGAATCGCCGTTACGGCCAACGTCAGGTACGTAAAGCGTCGACGCCATGTCCAGCGCCAGGAAGCCGATTCGTTCGTCATAATGCACCGTTGCAGCGGACGGTAAAAGTATAGCATGTTGGTTCATAGATACCTTCATAATTGGATGCCCGTTCCATTAAGAGCGGTCGAACGAGTGGGCCATACCGAACAAGTTCGGGCCTAACGCCTACGTTGAAGCGTCTTTCCACATCGAACCGATCCGTTCCACAAACGACGCATTCACATGGCTTCCTCCTCCGTTCTCATTGAGTCCGTTTCGGGCATTCGGGGCATCATCGGGCGGGGGTTCGACCCTGGCGTAATCGTGCGGTACGGCATGGCGTTTGGCGCGTGGTGTCGTGAACAGGCCGAGGCCCTGGACCGCGAGCCGCTCGTTGTGGTGGGCCGCGATGCGCGTCCGAGTGGCGCAGCATTCCAGCGCATCCTCATGGGCACGCTGCAGAGCATGGGCTGCGATGTGCTTGACGCGGGCTTAGCACCTACGCCCACCGTTGAGATGGGGGTGCTGCAGCACAATGCCGCAGGCGGCGTCATCCTGTCGGCCTCCCACAACCCACTCGACTGGAACGCGCTGAAGCTGCTCGACCACAACGGCGAGTTTTTGGATGCCGAGGCAGGCGCCGCTATGAAAAAACGATCGCAGGGGGATGCAGCAGCCGTCGTCTCGCACGACAAGATGGGCACATACACCCAGGCCGATCTCGTGCCCGCTCACATTGAAGCCATCCGCGCGCTGTCGTACATCGACCCGGCATCCATCGCCGCGCGCGACCTTACCGTCGTGGTGGACGGATGCAACTCCGTAGGCGGAGTGGCGCTTCCGCTGCTCCTCCAGGAGCTGGGCGTCCGCGATACGCAGATCGTACGGCTGTTCTGCACGCCCAACGGACAGTTCGAGCGTCCGCCTGAGCCGCGCCCCGACCACCTTACCGCGCTGGCAAACGCTGTAACGAAGCACAACGCCGACCTGGGGCTTGCTGTGGACCCCGATGCCGACCGCCTGGCCCTGGTCGATAACAAGGGCCGCATCATCCTCGAGGAGCTCACCCAGGTGCTCGCGGCCGATTTCCTGTGGCGGCGGCGCGAAGGCGCATTCGCCACGAACCTCTCGTCCTCGCGTGCCATCGACGACGTGGCCGTGCAGTACAACCAGCCGGTGCATCGGTCGGCAGTCGGCGAGATCAACGTGGTGCAGGCCATGAAGGCGCACAACGCCATTCTGGGCGGCGAGGGCAACGGCGGCGTGATTCTGCCCGAACTGCACTACGGGCGCGATGCGCTCGCAGGCACAGCCCTCATCGTGCAGCATCTGGCGTCCACCGGAAGCACGCTCGCCGAACTCCACGATGCCATGCCCACCTACGCCATGGCCAAAGACAAACTGCCGCTCGACGGCCTCGACGTGGAGGCACTGCTTACTGCGCTCAAATCCGAATACGCAACGGTCTCCAACGCCACCCTTGACACGACCGACGGGTTGAAGATTGACTTGCCTGAGGGCTGGGTGCACCTGCGCGCCTCCAACACCGAACCCATTCTGCGTGTGTACACCGAAGCGCCCACGCAAGACGAGGCCCAGGCCCTCGCCGACCGCTTTAAAGAAGAACTGCAGGCGCTGAATGCGTAACCGTGCCGGTTGCAGGAGAGCCGGTTGAGCGTGGCGACGAAGAATCTCTTCGAATCCAGCGGAACCAAGGGCTGGCCGCCGTTTTCCTCCGGTCTGACTCCGCCCATTCCGGAGAGATTCCTCTGCCGACGGCTGTCGGCATCGGAATGACATGCTGGGGGACTGGGCATACCGATGCTGTGAAAGCTTGCTCAGGTTTCGTCGTATACTGTAGTGTCGTGCCGTCTCGAACCGTTCCCGCTGAACGCCGGGGAGATGGTTCCTCCGACAGTGGTCGGAGCCACAGGGTGCGGGACTGCGCTCA
>CAZBTM010000360.1:0-1519 GCA_964494425.1 uncultured Rhodothermales bacterium
TAACGTCTATCCACTGCCAGGGGGACAAGGGCACGCGTATCTATCTTGGTTCAACCCAAACAGTCATCTGTGACAGAGCACTACTGCGGCGTCACCCCTGAATGGTAGGGTACGGAGACTGTGTCAAACTCTGTGTCTCCCAACGAAGCCTGTCATGGTGAGCACGCCGAACCATCTCCTCGGCGCTCAGCAGATCCGTCGGGACACGGGGCCTGCCCACCTCGGGGGAGATCTTTATTCGCTGCGTTCATGCACTGTGTTCATCAGTCGCTTCGCTCGTGTCGGGACGCCCGTGTCTCCTGGGCGCAGCCGCTTTAAGATGACAGCGTGTGAGAGGAATACGTTGCCCTCCAAGATTGACGTGTGACACACCACTATCGCCTGACCAGCACCGCATTTTCATAAAAAGAGCGTGTGTGGTGCTTGCGTAGCACCATTCGTATCAGGCATACTACAGCTTCCATCTTTTCTTACGATTAATCCGATTACCACATGCTACTGGATGCCGACGACCGTCCGTGGGGACGCTGGGAAGAGTACTTGAACGAGCCGGGCTACCGCGTAAAGCGCATTGTAGTGAACCCGGGCGAGCGCCTCTCGCTGCAGAAGCATGAGCACCGCCAGGAGCACTGGGTCGCTGTACAGGGCAGCGCCGACGTGACGCTCAACGACGACGTGATCACGATGGAGGTGGGCGACTCGGTCTTCATTGACATTGGCGACGTGCACCGCGTCACCAACCCAAACGATGCGCCGTTTGTCTTTATTGAGACACAGCTCGGGCTCTGCATCGAAGACGACATCATCCGCCTCGAAGACGACTACGGGCGCTCGTGAAGTGGCCTGCAGTAGGTCACGTGCAGTCGAATCTCTACGCTGCACCATGGGTATATAGAGACTGCGTTTTGTTTGTCTACCAGCCCCCGTTTGCTTCATGATTCTGCCCATCTACGTGTTTGGCCACGACGCGCTGCGGCGCGAGACGGAGCCCGTCACCGAGAACACCGAGGCGGTGCAAACGCTTATCGACAACATGATCGAAACCATGCGGGCCGCCAACGGGCTGGGGCTGGCCGCGCCGCAGGTGGGCCGCACCGAGCGCATCTTTGTGGTGGACCTGCTCCCGCTCGCCGACGAACTGCGCGCCGATGGCGTCGAGTTTCCGGAGCAGCCGATGGTGTTTATCAATCCCCAAATTACGTGGGAGAGCGAGACGACCGGCCAGTTTGAGGAGGGCTGCCTTTCGATTCCCGACGTGCGCGAACCGGTGCGGCGGCCCGAGCGCGTGCAGGTCGAGTATCTCGACCGCAACTTCGACGAGCAGTCGTACGAAATGGGCGATATGCTGGCCCGTGTGGTGCAGCACGAATACGACCACCTCGAAGGCGTTCTCTTCACCGACCACCTGAGCGCCTTTCGCCGCCGCCTCTTACGCCGCACGCTGCGCCAGATGGCCAACGGCGACATCTCCGCCGAGTATCCCCTACGCACCGCCTATGGCGATACCATTCCAGCGGCG
>CAZBTM010000360.1:1541-2432 GCA_964494425.1 uncultured Rhodothermales bacterium
TCCTTCGTCGCTATTGTCGGTCCCAACGGCGCAGGCAAAACTACGCTCCTGCATACGCTGCTGGGACTCGTAGAGCCTTCCGATGGCACGGTGCGCGTGCTGGGCCACCCGCCAGGGCGCGATGCCAAGCGCATTGGCTACGTACCGCAAGTCAAGACGCTCGACCGCACGTTTCCCGCCGAAGTCATCGACCTGGTGTGCACCGGATTGACCCACGCGTGGCCGTTCTGGCGCACCCAAGCCGCCACTGAACAGGCCAACGCGGCATTGGAGACCGTGGGCGCCGCGGACCTGGCTACCGCTATGCTGAGCGACCTCTCGGGTGGCGAACTGCAACGCGTGTATCTGGCCCGCTGTCTGGTGCACGAGCCCGAGTTGCTGTTGCTCGACGAGCCCGCGACCGGCGTCGATGCCACCGGTGCTGCCGACCTCTACGAGCTCCTTGACCGCTACCAGGCCGATCACGGCGCCACCATCGTAATGGTGACGCACGACTGGAACGCGGCCTACCACCACGCCACCGACGTGCTGCTGCTCGACGGACGCTGCATCAGCTACGGGCCGCCGCAGAAGGCGCTCGGCGCCGATCCGCTCCGCGAGGCGTTTGGCCATGTCGGACACGCCCACGCTATGCTGCAAGGAGGTCCGCCCCATGATTGACGCGCTTCAGTATCCCTTTATGCAGCGTGCGCTGGTGGTGGGCGTGTGCCTGGGCGCGCTGGCCAGCTACTACGGCGCGTTTGTGGTGCAGCGCCGCATGAGCTTTCTGGGCGTGGGCCTTTCGCATGCGGCCTTCGGCGGGATCGCGCTGGGCCTGCTTCTGGGCATTGAGCCGTTCTGGGTGGCGGTGCCGTTTACCGTCGGTGTGGGATGGGCCATCGCGTGGATTAG
>CAZBTM010000361.1:0-2424 GCA_964494425.1 uncultured Rhodothermales bacterium
AGTCCGTCGCCCAAATTGGCTGGCCCGATACGCTGGCGGTTTTGCTTGACGAGGGCGGCGTTCGCCGTCCACATCGCTTCAGGTAGCGCGACGCCGTGCACATGACGAGTGGGGCCACGGAGTGGCGTTGCGTAGCCCCCGTGGCGATGTGCAGGATGCTTGGTGCCGCCTACAATCCAGGTGGATGCACGTGGGTAGAAATACAATCCACCGGGCACATCTTCAATATGCGACGGGTAGCATGCCGGTGTAGGTGCATAATTGTACGACTGCACAGCAGCCGATTCCGCCCACGCCTGCCACGCAACGGGAGGCTTTATATGCAGCAGGTGGCCATGCAGAAACGTGGCTGGGGCATCGTCTTCAAAGACTTGGGGCGCTCCGGCTCCCAGGCAGTTCACCCACACATCTCCGGGCAGCTGCGAGCGGTTATGGGGCGAGATATGCATGCGTTGAATGGTGCCGCCCCCAGCCTGATACGCATGATAGAGCTTACGAAGGTAGCGCGGCGCATCCACGAAAGTCATATCGAACGTCCAGCCGAACAGGCCATCCGCCTCCGGACGGCGCGGAAGGCCCGGAGCCCCGCGTCCATCATCGGGGAGGTGCGTAACGCAGCGCAGTGCACTGAGATATGCAGGGCGAGCGGGTGGGGCTTCGAAGAGTTCAGCGTGGCGCTGCCTTCGCACCCCCCAGGCCGGTCGATCAGCAAACACGTCGAAGCAGGCCTGGCTCCAGCGCGTGTGGCGGGCGGGGTTTGCGATGCGCACCGTGTGAGGGATGACAGAGGCCGCCGGGTAGTGACTGGCCAGGCGCGGCCAGTCGGCGCCGTGAGCTGTGTCGGCGCGGGCAGCAGTGACCAGGGTGGTGGCGTATCCGCAGGCACGCAGGAGCACAGCAGTGGTGATGCCCGAAATGCCCCCTCCGAGCACTGCAACCTGCATCCGCCTACCAACCCATTAGTTGAAGAGAACGATAGCTGTCTCTGCAAAGCGCTTATCGCTTGCGCACCATAATCCAGTTATTGCCCTCGTCATCGCGGTAGAGGTGTACATCCACGAGCGTAGGACGCATTTTGTACGTGAACGTATACGTAAAGTGCTCATCCATCTCACCGTTTTTCAGACCGTCGCGGAAGCGTCCGTAGAACACGCGGTTGTTGCTGCAGGGCGCGAGTTCATTGAAGTAGTTCTGGCCCACCGCATCCTTGGGTGCTACGCCGCTTAAGTCAGACTCGTAGGCGTTGAAGAACTGGACCACGCCGTCGTCATTGAGCCGGATGATGCCAAAATCGGTGCTGTTCAGTGTTTCTTCCGAGGCATCACGAAGCTGTTCGCCCACAGTTGGGTCTTCAAAATCGAGCGAGGCCAACGAATCGTCCGGTGGGGACGTGGCATCGCTGGGCACATCGTCTGCGTCATCGCTCGGCGCATCAGCAGAGGCGTCAGATGCGTCTTGCGAGCGCAGTTTAGACGAGCGGTTGGACTTCTCCTTCAGGTACGAAAACAGGTCGGAGGTCGCAGAATCACTCATGGCAAAAGGGAGGCGGCGGGGAGGAAGCCATTGAACAAGGGGAGGGATGCCCGGGCAGAAGGCCCACGGCGAGGCCGTGCGTCAGGCGGTGCGTAGCAAGACCCATGCAGTTTCGGTGCCATCGTCGTAAAACAGGTGTACGAGTGCGACAAAGGGTGGATGACTGGAGGCTGTAAAGAGGTGGGGAAAGCGCGCGTCGAGGTGCTCTTGCTCCAGGCCCGTGTGGAAGCGCCCGTAGAACGCGTCGGTTGCTGCGCTGGGAGCGACATCGAAGAAGAAGGCAGTGTCTGTGGCATCCTCTTTCGAGCGCAGGCGGTCGAACATAGGCAGCGCGTACGCCGCATCGTTGAGCGTGAGGATATGCCCTTCAGCATCAAGCTGAATGGCCGCAAGGTCGAGCGCGTCCCGGTCTTCAGCGTCCATTGTGGGCAGGGCGGCACGAAGCTCTGCATCCGCCAGGGCCGGACCGGCACTCCACTGCGGGCCTGGCATATGCGTGGATGTATCGTCCGTCTCGGCAGGAAGCGTGGCCTCCGTGGACCCCGCGTCGACTGGTTTTTTGTTCGTTGGCTCCGTATCGGACGGATGGGAGGATTCAATGAGCGCACGAATATCAGCGGGGGAGCTGACGCCGAGTTCATCTTTTAGGGTGCGCCACTCGCGAACAAGATCGGGGGCAACATCAACATCGGGCCGGTCATCTGCCTCGGCGGCTTTTTGGTCGCGCAGCGCACGGATTTCATCGCGCAGATCAGCGATGCGTTCGGCGGCCTGGTCGGCAGAAGAGAAGCCTTCTTCAGAGAGCGCCTCTTTTTCGCCGTAGAGCACATCGAGCTGGCGGGCCATGCTATCGATGAGTTTCTCCAGGCGCTCGGTGTTGCTAAGGTCGGG
>CAZBTM010000362.1:0-980 GCA_964494425.1 uncultured Rhodothermales bacterium
CTTCACCACGCAATACAGCGGCGCAACGGAAGATCGCTTCCTTGATGGCGGTGATGAATACTGGATGCCAGGTGAGAACAACGTCGTGTCCGGGACGCGCCATGCTGTCTTCACCACGATAGATCAGACGCTCAGCGGCTTTGCAGACGTTCCGCTCAGCGTATCGTACCGACAGGCGAATGTGTTGTGTGGAAGTATATTGAGCGGAGCGCTCATCTTTGACGAGTTCCACCTGCTGGAACCTGACAAAAGCTTTCAGACGGCCTTGCATCTGCTCGACAAATCACCGTGGCCTGTACTGATTATGACGGCTACGATGAGCCGGACACTCCGGCGTGAACTGTGCGATATTCTCGACGCGGAAGAGGTCGTTGTTGGTGAGAAAGACATACCACACATCAAAAGCCAGCACGAGACGGTCAAGCACATTTGTGTCGCGGATAGGCCGCTGAATGGTGGCAAGATTGCTGACAAGCTTGGAGAGCACACCCTAATTATCTGCAACCGCGTGGCCCGAGCGCAAAAGGTGTTCGACACGCTTGACGAGGCCTTGGAAAAGCGTGGTGATGATAGAAAGCGAATGCTGCTGCACAGCCGTTTTCTCCCCGAGGATCGAGCGGGCAAGGAAGAAAATATTGAGGCATGGTTTGGAGAGGACAGCGAGGAGCAGGCTGTCCTCGTGGCCACGCAGGTCGTCGAAGCAGGACTGGATATCTCTGCCGATGTGATGCACACCGAGATCAGTCCGATCGATAGCTTTTTGCAGCGTATTGGACGATCGGCGCGCTTTGCAGGGGAGGACGAGGCGCAGATTCACGTCTATCCACTCCCGTCAATGGAGAAGGCAAGTAACTTCTTGCCCTACGATGAAGAGTCGACGCGCCGTACGATAGACCACCTGGGTGATCAGAAGAACCTACGTTTTACCGATCTTCAAGGATTGATTGATCAGATTCTGACGGAGTACCACGAGCAGATTA
>CAZBTM010000362.1:990-1879 GCA_964494425.1 uncultured Rhodothermales bacterium
CCAGGCGTATCATAGTGGGAGAGCCACACGCGCCTCTCTTATTCAACAGACACGGGAGACGAACGATTACGCCGCCAACAAAATCCTCGTCCGCCACATCGACAACGTAGATGTCATCCTGTCAGACCCTGTAGCAATGGAGCGCGGTGAGGCATCGCCCTATGCTTATCCCGCCGTTAGCGTGACGCGGGGAACGCTACGTGGCTTTCTCAGCAAGGAGAGCAGCCGGGCGTTCGTCGTGAAGGAGTTCACCGACGAAGCGGGTCAGCAGCCGGACGATAAATACTTCATGGTACAGCCGGTTGTAGAAGGCATGCAATTGCCTTCTCGCCGATTCGTGATCGAGCCCACGCATGCAGCCTATGACAAACGACTGGGCTTGCGCTTAGGTGAAAGCGGAGACCGTACATTCGAGCCGAGCGAGGAGGCGGCGGGATGGATGCGCTATGAATACGAGGAGGAAGAATACAAAGAGCATATTCGCCGTCTTTACGAGCAACGCGAGGTCAGGAAAGCTCCGCTTGACGCGCTCCGCCGTCTGTCTGCCTCCAACCGACATCCGCACATAAACGTCTGTGATCCAGAGCGCGTCATTGATCTTATCATCTGGGCACACGATCTGGCAAAACTGGCCGACGGCTGGCAATGGGCGTGTGGTGATCCCGATCCGCCCTTGGCACACGGAGGCCGCATCGAAGGGAGACGTCCCTCCTCGCATGCAGCGGAAAGTGCACGGGCAGCCGCCGTCCCAATTGCAAAGATGCTTCAAGCGAGTGGAGAAAGTCGTGATACATGCGCTCAGGCGATGGCAGCTATTCGCACCCATCATAGCCCTGGTACAACCTCCATCCGCGAATACAAAGTCAACCAGTCGCGGCGGGAATATTTG
>CAZBTM010000362.1:2018-2415 GCA_964494425.1 uncultured Rhodothermales bacterium
AGAGCCCCGTGTGGCCTGACCGGGATGCCTCCTCAGAAAGTACGCTTATTCGTTCCTTGCTGGTTTACATGCTGCGCCGAAGTGATCAACTGGCTACCTCCGAGGTGAGCAAAGAACACAAAATAGATGGCGGCACCACGATGACTGGAGTTTCCAACATTCTCTAAAAGCAACCTGTGATCCTGCCTTCCCGATTTGTCCCGTACCGCTACCACAACTACACCGATGTGCTCATTGCCGTTGGAACTGCTGAGCTCTCCACTGTGCTTTTTGGTCATCGCCCAGAAGATGTGCGACTCTCATCGGAGCCCGCCGGTTTTAGGATTACTCATCCTGAAGGAGAAAAGGTTACCGAGGCATCCCCCTTCCAGCAGATTCGTGACAAGGAAAGCAGGAA
>CAZBTM010000363.1:0-2414 GCA_964494425.1 uncultured Rhodothermales bacterium
TTTGAAGGCGCCCCGCAGTGGATCGCCAGCGGCGCGCCGCTCGGGCAAGAAAGTGAGGTGGTGGCCCCAGGAACCAATGGGACCATTGGAACCGATGGGCAAGCCCTCACTGCCACGGTGACCAGCACCACGGACCGTCTCACGCTCTACCGCTACGGCGACGCCACCACCGAGGTCTTCGATGACAACGCCTTGCCCGGTGCACTCACCAGGCGGGCCAACCTGGTGTGGGGCGCTGTCAATACCGCTGCCAGTAGCAGCGTAACCGCCGATCTTGAACTGACATACGGCGACGTGGCCGTTCCATCTCCCGCCGTACGCCTTGTGGGCCGACCGGGCCCGGCGGCAAACTGGACGAATCGGAGTGCGGATGCTACCCTCACCGGCACCACAGCCACGTTCTCCGACCAAACGAGCTTCGGGGAATATGGGCTCTCCGAACAGGCCATCTACCATGTAAATGCCTCATCCACAGACGGGGATAACAATGGCTCGTCCTTTGCGGACGGGTTTACGGACTTACAGGATGCGCTGGATGTGGCTTCGGGTGGAAATGTGATCGCCATCGCCGCCGGGACCTACGTGCCCAGCAGGCCACTGAATGGAAGCAGCGAGGCGCGTGCGGCCACCTTTGAGGTCACTGGCGAACAGGACGGGTTGAAGATCTACGGCGGGTGGAGCGGAAGCGAGACGTTCGCAGATCGTGCCGATCTCGAAAGCAAGCTGGGGAATCGCACGCTCGCAGCCAACGAAACCATTCTCTCTGGCAACATCAACGGCGACGAAAGGGATGACTCCGGCAACGCCTACCACGTGCTGGTCTTCAATGGCGGCGAGAAGATCGGAGGCGATTTTTCTTCGAGTAGTATCACCAATGCCACGCGCCTCGATGGCGTGACCGTGACCGGAGGGAATGCCAACGGGTCCAATCCTAACAATTCCGGCGGTGGGCTATACTGCGACGGACAAGACAACATCTGCAGTCCCACGCTTTCCAATACCCGCTTCATCGAAAACACCGCAGGTCGTTCAGGGGGCGCACTCTACACTGTCGGGTTTAGGGGGACAAGCAGCCCGCAGATTACAAACGCGATTTTCAGCGGCAACACTGCAGGGAATGAAGGCGGGGCAATCTTCAACGATGGACTCTTTGGAACGAGTAGTACCCAGATTGCAAATTCAACCTTTGCGAACAACTCCGCCGGCGACGGCGGTGCGCTCTACAACTCTGGTTTTAGTAGCGGCACGAGTAACCCAGATATCACAAATAGTGTGTTTGCGGGCAATAGCGCAGACAGAGGGGGAGCGATGTTTAGCAATGGGAATGGGGGCACGAGCAGCCCGAAAATCACGAATGCAACCTTCATTGGCAACAGCGCCAACATGGAGGGCGGTGCGCTCTACAACACTGGCTCTGGCAGTGTAAGCAGCCCGCAGGTCACGAACACCATCCTGTGGAGGAATACCGCCAACAATGGTGACGAGATATTCAACAACTCAGACGCCACACTCACCCTCACGCACACACTCATTGAGGGCGGAATCGGCGGTATCAGCGAAAACAACGGCTCCACCACCACCGACGGCGGGAATAACCTCAACACCGATCCGCTTTTTGTGGATGCAGAGCAGCCTGCGGGTAACGACGGCACGTTCCGCACGAGCGATGATGGCCTGCGCCTCGCGGCGGGCTCCCCCGCCGTGGATGCGGGCACCAACGCCCCGTTTGAATCGGGCGGCAGCGCTGAGGATATCGATACTGACCTAATCGGCGACAACCGCCTCCAGGATGGCGACGAGGACGGCACTGCCACCGTGAACATGGGCGCATACGAAACGCCCGGCCTGCCCATTGCCCCCAGTGTCACCATCACCGGCACCGACGGTACGGGCACCGACGCGGGCTGGCGCGTGCTAAGTGTGCCCTACGACGGCGCGGTGGCGGGCGATGTGCGCATGGCCTCCTCCGCCGGGACCAACGCACCGCGCTTCAACCTGAACGTTGTAGCGGTGTGGAATGACAGCGACCCCGACGAAAGCACCGGCGGCACCGGTGCGTACACGACCGCCGACGCGAGCACTCCGCTGGACCTGGGCAGCGGCGCGCTGCTCTACCTTCGAGACGATACCCGCGACCCAGTCGAGTCCGTCGGACTCACCGTCTCGCTGGATGAGAGCTCCAGCGCCACGCGGCACGGCACTGCCCCAGTCGTGCGCGACGACCTCACGCGGAGCGCGCGCTGGCACCTTTTGGGCAACCCGTACCCGACCGACTACGAGCTGTCGTCGCTCACCACCGGCGGCAGTGCACTGGCCGACAATGGCTTTCAGGCGGACGCGCAGGTCTATGATGCGACAACAGGCAGTTGGCAACCGCTGGATACCCAGACCAAGACGCTGGCCGCATGGCAGGG
>CAZBTM010000364.1:0-2400 GCA_964494425.1 uncultured Rhodothermales bacterium
CGCGATGCGGTACTGGAAGCCGTTCAGCGAAGATGCCGTCCGCGAGATGAAGGAAGACGGCGTCGACAAGGTGGTGCTGCTGCCGCTGTATCCGCACTACTCGAAGACAACCACCGGCTCCTCGCTCGTGCTCTGGAAAGCGCTCGAAGAGGAGGGCGAACTGCCTGAGTATCCCACCACCACGGTATTCGAGTATGCCACAAACCCGAAGTACATTCGGGCGCTCTCAGAGCGGATCGATGAGGGGCTGCAGCGCTTTACGCCCGAAGAGCGCGAGGACGTGCACCTGCTGTTCAGCGCCCACGGCACGCCGCTGAAAGAGATGACCGAGCGCCGCGATCCGTACTGCTGCCTGGTGCACTCGACGGTGAACCAGCTCATGAAGTACCGCGAGCACGACTACCCCTTCCACACGGCCTTCCAGAGCAAGGTGGGTCCGGCACAGTGGCTCACGCCCTCTACGCCCGACAAACTGGAAGAACTGGCCGAAGAGCACGATGTGGAGAACGTGCTGGTGATTCCGGTGGCGTTCGTGACCGACCACGTCGAAACCAGCTTCGAACTCGACATCGAGGTGCGCGAGGAAGCCGAGGAGTTTGGCATTGAGCGCTACGAGGTGACGTCTGGACTGAACAGCCATCCGCTCTTTATTGAGGCGCTGGCGGAGTCGACCATGGCGCAGCTCAACTATCCGGTGGATGTGAACACGCTACGGCATGGCGGCGATGGCGCCCCTGAGGGCCAGTACCCGTTGAAGCCGCTTGACGAGCTGCCGCGCTATCCGCAAGACGAACGCGATGTGCGCTGCCCCAACTGCGAGTGCGTCACCGAAGCGCGCTGCTGGACGGATGATCTGCAGGCGGCCGTGGGCACGCCATCGGGGACCGATGCGGAGCCCAAAGCACCGAAAGATGCGTAACTGTCTGCACGTGCGTTCTTCCGAATAGAGGCATGCACCATGAGCTATCGCGACTATGTGCTGTGCACGCTGGCGTCGGTGCCCGTAGACCGCTACGTGCTGGTGCTGGGCTGCACCGACGGACGCTACACGGCCCCGCTGCTCCGACTCGGATTCCCGGTGCATGCGTGCAGTGCGGATGCGGAGGCCGTGCACGCCACCCGCTCGGCCATCGCCAACCTGATGGAAGATCCGTCGGAAGCCACCGAGTGCGTGCAGCCGTGTGTGCCGGCGCTGGACGACTATCCCGACTCGGTGTTTGACTGGGTCGTTGCGCCGCACCTGAACACATATGCCGACACCACGCCCGACATTGCCTTCGACGCTGTGCAGCGCGTGCTCAAGCCCGGCGGGTGGGCCGTGCTGGGGCTGGATCCGTCTGCGGTGCCGGTCCCAGACGACGATCCGGGATGGCCTACGACGCAGGAGGCGCTCATTGCGTGGGGGCAGCGGCACCACCTGGCTGAAGCGGCCTCGCGCACCGAAACGTCCCGCCCCTACGCATCCAACGAACACTGCTACCAGCTTTTTCGTCGGGAACGGTAGCTGCGGGCGCGAGCCTATCCATCAGCATCTCTGCAGAAAGCGGTCTGCATGAAGCATCCGGAAATGGTCCAACGCTGTACAGGGGGATGCGTACCTGCGTATCCCCCTGACGCTATTTGTGGCCCCCGATGCTTCGTCGACTATGAATGCCGATACGGCTACATCCCAGCTTACTGCTGACACAGATCGCCTTAACGAGCTCCCCAACGAGCCCATGGATACGGAAGAGCCTGGCTACCAGCAGGGCGATGCGCTGCGTGAAGCCTTTGGCGGGGAGGAGAGTCCAGAAGTCGCTCGGTTGACGCTGGCCGATGTACTGGACGATCCGGAGGCATGGGACCTGAGCTGGGAAGAGTATTGGGCGTGGGTGGCACAGCTCATTCGGGCCGGTCGTGCGCTTGACGAGCAGCTCAACGACGTATTGCACGAAGCCTACGCGTGCTCCACCGCGTTCTATAATGTGCGTAGCTGGCGCCGCCTGAACCGCCTCTTGAGTGACCTGGGCCGCCTGCAGCCGCAGTTGCGCAATCTGGAGCGCGACGTGAAAGAGCTCGCACTGGTCATTGCCGCCGATCCGGACACGCCGAACACCGATGCCGAACACTTCACAACGATTGTGCTCAAAGATGCCAATCAGGCATACGACCGTGCGTATCAGCTCTGCCAGGATAAGCTTGCACAGATCCAGCAAGGATGGGTGACGGTCACGAATCTGGTGTTGAGCGTGATGATGCTGATTGTAAGCATCCTCTTCTGGATGGAGTTCTGGGAGTAGCGGAGACACAGTTCTGGCCGTAGAGACGTCCCACTGGGAGTATGTGTTTAGCGTAGGAGGAAACAGGTGCAAGCGCGCCGCCCCAAGCCGCTCCCCTGGAGAGGGGAGCTGTCGCGCAGCG
>CAZBTM010000365.1:0-2392 GCA_964494425.1 uncultured Rhodothermales bacterium
GCCGGCCTTGGGCTGCCACGACGAGGTTTTTGGGCTTGTTCCACGTAGCGTATTTCGGGTCGTTCTCCATCCGTTGGATACGACAAGTAGCGCACTCTTCGGGCTTGGGGGCGCTTACTCGGTAGTCGAAAACCGCGTTGCACGTCTTGCACGTGGTGGGCCTGTGCAGCTCGCGCGTAGTGGCCTTAGTGGCTTTGCGCCTAGCCATTAGAAGTCACCGGCTGCGGCTTCTCCAAGGCGCCGGAGAACGCTTCAAACAGCTCACGGTCCGGGTCTTGGCCTTTGGGCAACGTGTAAACACCGTCTGTGCGCTTAGTCAGCTCCAGCAACTGCTCTGTCGACATATTAGATAGTCGCTCACGAGTGAGGTCTTCAGCGGTCAGGGTCAATTCTACGCGCTCTGGGGCGTAAGCGTCGATCACTTTGCCCAGCTCGCGCCACGCGGCGGTCAATTCGGTCGACGTGGCTGCGGCATCCACTGCATCGAGCAATCCTTGAATGACGTCGTTTCTGGTGACGACGGTGCGTCGGACTGCGGTCTTGGTGGTAAGAGCTAAGTACCTAGAAATACGTGGGTCTTTTTCGAACTGATTGGCGTGGGAGGCTTGACTTCCTTCCGATGGGACGTCCCCGCTTATTTCCTGACGAGCGGCGGCATAGGATTTTCGCGCTGAGTTGCCTAGGAGGCGGTGCCGCACGTAAGACTGCTTGATCGGAGTCAGGGCACTCCACAGACGCTCCATCTCCTCGGTCTCTGCGGGAGAGGCACCGGCGAGAGGGTCTTGGAACTCAGTTCTTGGTTTCGGGGGCGCTGGCATTGCGCTGATTCTACTGGCTTTTGGTTTGGGGCTGCAAGGCAGAAGAAAAATTCACAAAATTTTTGGCGTATAGGTGTGTATCCGGATCTACCCTAGGTCGAATTTATTCCCGGTCCCGATCCTAATCGCTTCGTGATTTCGATCTTCGATTCGAAAAACCTCTCGACTGGACCCTAAAAAAGCTCACTTCGTTCGCTGGTGCAGGCGCTTGGTCCTGCGTTCTTTCTTGGAGGTCTGTCATGCAGATCGAGTATTGCACGCGCGAGTCGACGGGCTGGACTAACTACCCATCATACCTATTATCTGGCGCCTATCAGGCGGCCAAGCTCCAGGGACTCAGCTCCTCAGCAGCGGGCGCATACGTGCGCTACTTCTTGTCTGTCTAACAACTTGCGGGGCCGTGTGGCCTCGCCTAGCCTTTGGGGGTTCACCATGAACGAGTCTGATCGAATCGAGTTGGCGCAGGACGCCCTGCAAGTCCTCAGAGACGAGATCGAGGACATCTACGGCTACGACGATCCTGGTCTGCTCGAAGACGACTTTGAGCAGTGGCCTCCGTTCGACGGCCCGCCAGAGCCGTCGTTCTAATCACTAAGCGCTCCATCCGGGGCGCTCGTCCTTCACGGGGGTTGTCATGAGCCAAATCATCCGGGCACTGAACGGCCAGACCGTTCGGTGCAGTGAGTGTGGGTGCCTCACCTACAAGGCGCGGTTCTATCCGTACACGGAGCGGGTAGTATGCGCGTCATGCGAGGAAGCCGAGCGCCACGCGCCGGTCAACCTCGACCTGCATCCGGATCGCCCGCTCGACGAAGAGCCGGGCGTTCCGTTCTAACTCGCTTCACTCGCAGGTGAGGCCGTGTGGCCTCGCCTAACCTTTTGGAGGTAGACATGAACGCAGACATGATCATCGACCAGATGGACGCGTCGACAAAGGACCTCATCGGCTTCTCGCTGATGGGCAAGATCAATGGACGCATCGCCGCGACGGCCATGCGCATGGCGAACCGGGCTCAGCGCGAGGGAGGCGGCATTGACGCGTTGAACGACGCACTGAGCGAGTTCGACGCCGAGATGACCAATCGCGCCTTCCTCAACAGCACTGGCGTTGAGACCCCCTCGGATGCCGAGGCACTCGAAGCCTGGGTGCGCACCAAGGAGTGGCTGATCGCTGAGGGCTTCAAGCCCAGCCCGTTGGTTGAAACGTTCCGGTACATGCTGGAACGTGCTGGGACGCGCCACGCGTCGACTGACGAGCAACTGGAGATGATGGCTAAGCTCTCAGGGATGAGCGTCGAGGCGATCAAGGCATCCCAGGCGACGTCAACCGCGCGCGAAGTCGCCAGGACCAAGGCGACCGTGATTGCGGCGATCGATCTCGTTGAGGAGGTCTATACACGGATCGCCGACGACATCGACGGCATGCAGATGACCGAGTCCGGCTTGATGGTTCGCGGTACGCCTTGGACGCCGCCCGAGGAATTCAAGGAGATCGTGCTCGCCGCCATCCAGAGCGGCAAACGGAGCGCGATCAAGATCGCCAACTCCACCGAAGAAGCTCTCGGTTCCTTGGC
>CAZBTM010000366.1:0-2387 GCA_964494425.1 uncultured Rhodothermales bacterium
TCCTACGTCTACGACCCGGCGAAGGACGCCATCAGCCCTGACATGGCCTCGCCCGGCATCGCGGTCATGGCTTGCGAGATCCTGCCGACGGAACGAACGCACATCAACCGCAAGCAAGCTCGCGAGGGATACCGGCTGTCCTGCCAGGTGGCTGCCTGGCGATCCTCTCACCTTCGCATCACTGCCGGCAAATACCGTAAGTTTTAAAGATGAAAATATTGAGCCGTTGTTTCAAAAATTATGATGTCAAACATGTAAGACATGGTGGTTGTGTTCCTGCAACCCATGAAGGAGTGGAAGGACAGAATCTGCGATATTTATTGCGATGCTTCACTGCGTTCCCCATGACGATAGCGGCTACACGGGCCCATCTCGTATGCATGGTATCACGTAACGCTTGACTGCTACCGAATATTTTTGCTTCTTATTGCAAAAACCTATATCGTTAAATGTCAAGCAGTAGTGCTCATCTACGTTTTGACTGATTCAATCCGACTCTAAAACACAAATAGATTGCAATATCATGATTCGGCATCTAAGCTGATCCTGCTGATTGGTCTTGCAGGATGCGACACAACAACTCCAGACCGATCGACGTCTGCATTTAACGCGACCATTGAAGGCCCCGAGGGTTCGTTCACTTTGAGTGGAAGCGCTCTGCTTCTCAACCAGCGTACCACCAACGAAGTAGACGATCTCCCCGACGACCTGATTGATCTTTTTGATGGCAAAGCCATCGCCGAAATCCGGGCGTCTGCCTCTCATGAGGGCGTTGCCCATACGCTCGACTTCGGCTACATATCGGACAACAATTTGGCGACCGACACCGAGTATCTGGTGGCGGCGCAGACTCCCAATCAACCGGTTGCATCCCCAGACAGTATCGATGGGGTCTCGGTCATCTACAGACAGTCAACGTCGGAGGGGGTTAACCTGTACCTGATTGACGAGGGCGAGATGTTTACCGAATACGTAGACAAGCGTGAGGTACAGGCACGAATTGTACTGGAGGCGCGCAGTGTCATGCGACTCGATGATCTCCCCCCTGGACTTTCGCCATTGTTTCCAATCCTGCCGTCGCGCATTCCCGCCGATACGCCAATAGATACGTTGGATACGCCTCTCACTCTGGACGGGACATTTACAGCTCTATCAGTATCAAGATAGGGCATATCGAACCTTCGTTGAGGTCCAGCGAACGCCTCGCAGGTGTATCCTGCCTGTCATTGAAGGAGACCCTTCGACTGCGCATCTGTCTGGTGGTAGTTCCTTTGCATTCCAACAGAACGTCACCACAAATACTAACTTGCTGCACTCATACTGCTCCCCTATGCTCAGAGCACTCAGATGACACGTTGTGGAAACCAACAAGACCTCCAAGCGGAGACTATCTTACTGCAACGAGCATTACAGCAACCGGATCAACATGCATGTAGGGACACGGCACGCCGTGTCCCTACGCAGTTTGGGGTTGACCTTGATGGGAAAAGGCGACCTGCTATCGCGTTGCTTTAAGGAGATACACAGTTGCGGCACACATCATGTTATCTCGTCGCGAGACTCCGCCTCGTGACGCCCCCGTTTCGGGGCTCTGCCCCGTCCTAATGCAAGACCTGACGATATTTTTGGGCAAGTGGCGTAGCTCCTATCCTCCTACATATTCCGGCGATACCGTCCGCCGACCTCGAAGAAGGCGTGCGTGATTTCGCCCAGCGAGCAGACTTTCACGGCCTCCATGAGTGCAGCGAAGGTGTTACCGCCCGTGCGGGCTGCTTCTTTCAAAGTTGCCAGCGCCTCGTCGGCGCGGTCGTCGTTGCGGTGCTGGAAGCCATTCAGGCTGCGTAGCTGATGCTCTTTCTCATCCGTCGAGGACCGCATGAGCTCCACCTCGTCGTTGTCGATGGCTCCGGCGTCGTCTTCATCCTTCAAGAACGTGTTCACCCCGATGATGGGCTGCTCGCCGGAGTGCTTCTTCTCCTCGTAGAGCATCGACTCCTGCTGGATCTTGCCGCGCTGGTACATCGACTCCATCGCGCCCAGCACACCGCCCCGGTCATTAATGCGCTGAAACTCGTGCAGCACCGCCTCTTCCACCAGATCCGTGAGCTCCTCGATGAAGTGACTACCCTGAATCGGGTTTTCGTTCTTGGCGGTACCCAGCTCTTTGTTGATGATCATCTGAATGGCAATCGCCCGCCGCACGCTTTCTTCGGTGGGCGTGGTGATCGCTTCGTCGTAGGCGTTGGTGTGCAGCGAGTTGCAGTTGTCGTAGATCGCCATCAGCGCCTGCAAGGTGGTGCGGATGTCGTTGAACTGGATCTCCTGCGCGTGCAGGCTGCGGCCTGAGGTCTGGATGTGGTATTTCAGCATCTGGCTGCGCGCACTGG
>CAZBTM010000367.1:0-1041 GCA_964494425.1 uncultured Rhodothermales bacterium
TCACGCGTGGCGTCCCGACGATCGGCGAACCGTTCACGACGCCCCTCGGGCGACGGCACGCCGTGGGGACGCGCCGTGCGCACGCTGGCGAAGCCCAAGCTCGAGCACCTCGAGATGGGCCGCAACGACTCGATGTGTCGCACGTCATTTCCTTCACTACGACGCGCTGCGCGCATGGCCTTGCAGAACAGGTCGAATGGTGCAAGGGACTCTGGCTCCGGCACGGGAATAACTTCATCCTCGAGCATGACCGTGCCGCTGCCTTCAAGTTCGTGAAGCGCCCGGCTGATGCTTTCGGGTCTGGCGCCAAGGTGATGGGCAAGGATGCCGATAATCACTACAACAACCATAATCTCAATCAGCGAGTAGCCCGCTTCGGAGCGCCACGTCTGCGGCGAAAAGAGATCATGGGCGGCAGATGCCGCGGTAGGCATCTCTTCCGTAGGCATTTCCCCCGTGGAAACCGCTTCGTTCTCTTGTTTGGGTGATGGCTTCTGTTTGGGTGATAGCTTCCGAAGGGATGGCTTCTGGGATGGGGTCTTCTGTTGGGGCAAAGTCATGATCTGTGTGATTGGTCTGTGGTTATACGTACTCTTGCGTAAGCAATCAAGCAGGCACGTTTGTCAAGACGTGCGCATTGAAATGTGCTCAGCGTCTAAAACTGCCTTCGGACTCAGATAACGTCAGCGTGTCTACCCTCGCGCCATGCCGAAGAATAAGACGGTCATCTTGCACCTCGGTGATGCGGTACCCGTCCAGTTCATCCCCATGTCGAGCAAATTCAACAGCGCCGTTTGGGTGATTGAGCATGGCCATGCCATTGACGAGGCCAACCAGTTGATACCGGAGTTCGGGAGGCGGGTCCGGACGCTGAGATCGATGGGGATCGGGCCGGGCCGGCGATGTCTGCGCCTGAATCTTCGGCGTGAAAACGTCCGAAACGGACCCAGTAAAGTCCGGAAAGCGGTCATCGCTGCTACTCGGCGAAGCTGGGCCCGACGCACGGGCTTCCGTGTTCGGCGCGCTCACCGGCTCGGCAGG
>CAZBTM010000367.1:1115-2378 GCA_964494425.1 uncultured Rhodothermales bacterium
TTTGAAGTGTTGCAGAGTCAGTTGAGGCAGCCATCGAAATCATGAGGGGTAAAGGAGATCGTGAAAGGGCGTCGTGAGGGCTATGGCCTATGGAAGTAGCAACTCTTCAGGCAGCAACTCTTCAGGCAGTAACTCCTCAGGCAGCAACACTTCAGGCACCTATTCTTCGGAAAGGGCAAGCTCAGCCTTCGGTACAATGACACGGAGGCGAAGGGCCACAGCGACCTTACTGCTCTGATAGGCTTCACTCACCATCTGCACCTCTTCAACCCGCATCAGCCGATCGCTCTGCTCGATGGCGTGAATCAGGCGCACGCCAGCCGGGAAGGCGTCTTCGAAGCGCAGTTCAACCGTGCGTTCGGAATACACGTCATGCTCTACCGCTTCGCCGGGGCGTATCTCGCGCAGGATAATATCCTCTTCAGCACTGGCACGGCGAAGCTGTTTCAGGGTAGCGGACACCCCTTCTTCCATGATGTCGCCCTCGTATGCAGCGGCATAGGCCTGCTCTACGTCTGCCAGCTCAGCGCGTAAGCGGTTCAGATCCTTCTCCCACTGGTCCGCGCGGGCGAGCTCCCGGGTGTTTGCCGTCCATGTTGTCCAATGCGTCATGCCTTGCTGAATGCGCGGCACGACCTCTATGTAGATGATACAAAGTGCTATGAGAACAGACGCCCCGGCCCATATACGCCATTTGTGTGCACGCCATGTATCGTTATCCATGTGAGTCGCTATACGTGTTTGGGTCCGTTCTCCTGGGTATCGTTGTTCAGCGTATGTCGCCCGAAACAGATCTACCGATCAACCTGAAGACGTAGCTCAAACTGGGTGAGCGGCTGGTTCCAGGTCCGGGTGCGACGCTGCACCTCTGCGCGTTGCAGCGCCTCGACATAGACTGGCTGGACGTGGTCGATGAACGGGCTTGCCTCAAGGTGCTCAATGAACTGATCCGTTGCGCCGTGATCGCGCGACCATCCGCGGGCATCGAGGCGAACCTGCATGCGGGGGCGCGAAGCGCTAAGATCGAGGGGCCCGTCGCTTTCGGTTTCCACCAACAGCTCATTAAGCCAGAGCGCATCTGGAGCGCGGTCGCTCACATAGGCAACCAGCGCGCCGACCTGGGTGCGGTGCGCGGCAAGGCGTTCGGCACGCGCTTGATGATCTTTCGCCTGCTCCAGTGCCGACCGGGCTTGGTCCACCCGAGCTAACTGCTCAGCAGCCTGGTTCAATTCGTTTTGCGAGTCGGCAATCTGTCTCTGCATC
>CAZBTM010000368.1:0-2371 GCA_964494425.1 uncultured Rhodothermales bacterium
CGCAAAGCATCGTCATGGATTTTGCCACGACGCCTACAGGCGCCGTCTGGGTGTCCGTTGCGGTGTCCCTTGGCCCGCGGAGTACGTGCATGCTCAACCGGCGTACCATGTCGTGTACATCCGACCAGCCACAGTTTTCAGACAGCTGGTACACGATGTGGAGCGATGCGCAGGGGCAGCTGTGGGCCCTCCAAAAGCAGCGCGGCGTGATGCGGCTGAACACGGATTCGGGTACCGCAACCCTGCATATTTCGAATGCGGGGCAGTGGGGAGACGGCGCCCTTGCCACGCTTCCCGATGGAACGGTCTGGGCGGGCACGCAGCGCCGGGGCGTGGTGCGCTTTCATACCGCGTCGCAGGCTGCGTATCCAATCCAGCACGATCCGGGCGATGCGGCGTCGCTGGGAGGATACGATGCGCGTACCCTGTTCGTGGATCGGCAGGGCATTGTGTGGGTCGGCCATGAGCGCGGCATAAGCTACTGGACGGACGTCGGCAGTCCGTTTCAGCTATATCGCACCTCCGACGGACTCAGCGACGAGCGCGTCAATGGGATCCACGAAGCCCGCGACGGCACGGTGTGGATTGCCACAAATGGTGGACTCAACCGCCTGTGGCCCGCCGAAGATCGGTTCCGCACCTATAATCCAGCCGATCAAGGCACGGCCCGCACCGATGCCGTGTGGCAGGTCTACGAAGACCGTCAGGGGACAATCTGGGTAGGCGGCAAGCGCGACGGGCTGATGCGCCTTGACCCCGAAACCGAGCGGTTTACGTCTGTTGACGGGGTCGCACCCGGCGTGCGGTCCATCAGCGAAGACCGTAGCGGACGCCTGTGGATTGGGACCAGCACGGGGCTCTTTGTGCGCAATCCGGAAACGGGGAATCTGCGCGCGTTTCGCCACGACTCCACTCGCCCGAACAGCTTGCCCAGCGACCGTGTAAACCGCGTTTACGAATCCACCGATAGTACGCTGTGGGTGGCCACCGACGAGGGTATTGCACGAATGACACACACGCGGCGCGACACGGTACGCTTCCATCGTCTCGGATACGACGCGCAGGATCCAGCCAGCCTGGGAGCGCCTGTGGTGTGGACCATGACGGAGACCCCCGCCGATCCGGGAGCCCTGTGGGTCGGTACGTTTGGAGGTGGTATGTGTCGCCTTGACATAAGCACAGAACAGTTCAACTGCCTGACTGCTGCTGAGGGCTTGCCGCACAACGTGGTCTACGGGCTCATGGCCGATGCCGAAGGGCACCTCTGGGCAACCACCGATGGCGGCCTGGCCCGCATCGATCCGCATACGCAGCGCATTGTCGCGTTTGGCGCCGACGATGGGCTGCAGGACGACGCGTTCGACCTGATGGCATACCATCAGGGGCGCAGCGGACGGCTGTACGTGGGCGGGCCGCGTGGTTTCAACAGCTTCGACCCGGAGGCCACCGGCGTCGATCAGTATGCGCCTCCAGTACTGGTCTCGGGCGTTCGCATCTTTGGGCAGCGGCGTCCGGGTTTGTTGGCACCTGCCAACGACACGCTACGCCTCCAGCCTCACGAAACGCACCTAACCCTTGACCTTGCGGCACTCGACTACATCGATCCGCGGACCATTCGGTATCGGTACCGCCTAACGCCGTCTTCGGGGCCCGCAGGCCCGCTCCGTGACGCGGATGCACAACCGTGGAGCGAGGTGTATTCTACGCAGCCGGTTGCCACGTACACCAACCTGGCACCTGATGCGTACACGTTTGAAGTACACGCAACCAACCACGCCGGCGTGTGGAGCACCAAAACGACCCAACTGCATGTCATCGTGCAGCCGGTGTGGTGGCAGACAGTGTGGGTCCGGTGGGGTAGCCTGCTGGCGCTTGTCGGGCTCGTGGGAGGCGGAGTTCGGTGGCGCATCACACGTCTGCGCGCGCAGCAGATGGAGCAGCTGCGTGTGCAGCGGCGTCTGGCACGGGAGCGCCGCCAGGAGCGCCATCGCATTGCGCGAGACCTGCATGACGGGCCCATTCAGGACTTGTACCGCGTAGGTCACGACCTGGACCGCCTTGCTGATGCGGCACCGGACCACCAGCCCCGTGTGTTCGAGACGCGGAATGCGGTAAACGAAGTTGCGCAGCGCCTGCGCTCTGTGCTGGTGGCACTGCGTCCGCCGCACATTGAGGCGCTTGGGCTGTCCGCTGCCCTGCGGCGCCTGGCCCGCATTACAGCAGAGCGAGCGCCCACATGTTGTATCCGCATGGAGAGTGCTGCCCACAAGCGAACCCTTGGCCTCACCGATGAGGCGGAGTACGCGCTCTACCGCATCGCACAGGAAGCGTTGACCAACGCCGTGAAGCATGCGCAGGCCACTGATGTGAC
>CAZBTM010000369.1:0-2367 GCA_964494425.1 uncultured Rhodothermales bacterium
CTGGCCCGAACGCCGGTGGATCCGCAGTTTCAGTAGAGTGGAGTTGATGTGATGTGCTAAGCACTCGTCGTCTCTATCCCGCCCACCATCGTGGAGACGACGACTGCGCCCTATGCAGCGCGCCCGTACGCGGCGCTGTGTGGGGCGCTTTTTTGATTTGAAGAGATGCTCTACACGGTACAGTTGGTCCGCCGTGCTGCTACGACCAATCGATAGCGGCCTCGCCCAAGATGCCGTCCAGCTCGATCATGGTGGCAGCGCCGCCGATGAGCGTGGCCAGCGCGCGCATCTCGTCGGTGTTGAGGACGAGCACGGGCTGCTTGGTGCACGGCACGCGCAGTTGCCAGCGACAGCCGCTGGAGCATTCGCATCCGGCCACCGATCCCGATAGCGCATGCAGCTTCTGGTGCACCTGCTGCAGGCCCTCGGTGCTCATGGCCAGCTGCACATCATCGAACGTGATGTGTACGCGGCCCTCGTCGGCGTGGGCCACATGGCCGCGATCGGTTTCGAAAAGAGTCGACGTGTCAAACGAAGCGGATGGCATAGCGCGCTAAAGGTACGTTGGAGCGGACAAAATGCACCTATTTAGATCGAGTCCAAACTTGCAAGGTTTCATGGCTTTCGCCTCCCCCCTGACAATGTTTTGTGAACCTGTTATCAACGACAGCGCGCCCGCAGCCATTCCGCTACGAGCGCGTGTCTATTTTCGGATCGTGGGGGCTGATGGTCTCATCTACGCAACGACGCAGGAGGGGCTTTGCCCACACGTCCGACGGGGGACCGTCGGACGCAGATACGCCTACTCTTGCACCGTCAGGTCGATGAGGTCCGTGTCGTCGTCGGAGTGGTTGTCGTGCCAGAGCAGGAAGCGCACCTGCGTGGTGCCGGCCTGCTGTGGGTACACGTGCACGTGGTCGCCGTGAAAGAGCTCGCCGTCGTCGCCGTAGAGTGCGGCAGCCGCGCCCTCGAAGTCGATCTCGCCCGATCCGTCGAAGTAGATGATGTCTTGCGGGGCAGCATTATCAACAGCATACCGCGCTTCAAACTCGCCGCCTTCTTCGAGCGTGATTTCGTCGCCGTCCTCGTCGAACATGCGGACCGTCCACACGGGATGGTCGCCGTCGTCGCTAAGCGTTACGGTGAGCGCGCCGGTGTCCCAGCCGTCGTCGTCGGTCCAGGTGGCAACTTCGGTGCCGGTGCCGTCGCGGGTTTCGAGTTGGACGCGCGCCATCTCGCCGTGCTCTTCGTCGTGATCATGGTCGTCGTCATCGTCGCTGCCGACGATAGAGTCGCATGCGCTGCCCACAATGAGAAGCAGGGCCAGCGCCAGCAGCGATCCAAATTTTGCTAACGGTGTGGTCGTTTTCATAACTGATTGGGTTGGGTTGTGAACAGATGCCGCGTCAGAAGCGGACGCGATACGTGAGGCTGATATTGCGGCCCGGCTGGGGCGCAACGTCTTTGATGCGCGACGTATGGTCGCGCCAGGTCGTGTCGGTTAGGTTCTGGCTTTGCAGGGTGATGCGATGCTGCGTGCCATGCGTCGCGAAGGCGACGCCAACCCCACCGCGCCACAGCACGTAGCCGTCGGTGGGTGGCTGCGGACGCTCGGCGGTGCTGCCGCGCTGTACGGGGTCGGGCACGCGGGTCTGGTCGGCGGCCCACGTCATGCCGAGGTGCCCGAAGAAGCGCGATCCGTCGTAGCGCAGTTCGGCATCGGTGGTGAGTGGGGGGATGAAGGGCAGCGGGTTGCTATCGGCGCGCCGCGTGGCCCGCACGTAGCTGGCAGTGACGTCGCCAATGATGCGCGGGAGCAGTTCGTACTGCACGCGCCCTTCGCCGCCCCAGAAGGTGGCATCGGCATTTTCGGCCTCGAAGACCGGCGTGATGCGCCCCAGATCGCCCTCGCGGTCCACAAACACGGTGAGTCCGGTGGGCGCGTAGAAGATGTAGTCGTTGACGCGGTTGACGTAGGCGGCGGCTTCGACTTCCAGGCGTGGGGTGTTGCCCCGCACGAACAGGTCGAGTCCGTGCCCGATTTCGGGTGCGAGGTCGGGCGTGCCAATGTCGAACGAGAAGTCGGCCAGGTGCGGGCCGTCGGAGTACATCTCTTCGATCGCAGGGCTGCGGAAGGAGCGCGACCCACTCGCGCCCACCGTCCACGCGTCGGACACGCTGTAGAGCGCGGCCACCGAGCCGGAGGCGTTGCCGAAGGTGCGGTTCTGCACCGGCTTGGTGATGCGCTCCCCTTCGCGTGTTCGCACGCGGATGTCGCTACGATCAACCGTCGAGGTTTCGGTGTAGTCGAAACGCGCACCCAGTTGCAGGCGCACGGCGCGGTATCCGATCTCTTCGTACGCAAAG
>CAZBTM010000370.1:0-2359 GCA_964494425.1 uncultured Rhodothermales bacterium
ACCTGCCGTCGGACTGGGACGCGGTGCTGCCGACCTTTGAAACGGGCACCTCGCGTGCGACTCGTGCGGCCAGCGGCACGGTGCTCGATCATCTGGTTGACGAGATGGGCGCGTACCTTGTCGGCGGTTCGGCAGACCTCACCGGCTCCAACAAAACGCACGTTGACGGACAGGCCGACATGCAGGCGGATGCGCCGGATGGGTCGTACGTGCGCTTTGGCGTGCGCGAACACGCGATGGCCGCCGCCGCCAACGGGATGGTCCTGCACGGCGGTGTGCGTCCGTACGTGGGCACCTTCCTGATCTTCAGCGACTACCTGCGTCCGGCCCTGCGCCTGAGCGGACTCATGGAGCAGCCCGTGACCTACGTGCTCACGCATGACTCCATTGGGCTGGGCGAGGACGGTCCGACCCACCAGCCGATTGAACATCTGGCGGCGCTGCGGGCGATGCCCAACGTGACGGTGATTCGCCCTGCCGACGGTGCGGAAACGGCACAGGCGTGGCGCGCGGCCCTTGAAAACACGAGTGGCCCCACCGTGCTGGCCCTCACGCGGCAAGGCCTGCCCGAACTCGACCACAGCGGCGATGCTTCAGCAGAAGGCGTGCAGCGCGGCGCGTACATCCTGCGCGACCCCGACGGCACGCCCGATGCCATTCTGATGGGCAGCGGCAGTGAGGTGCAGCACCTTGTCGCGGCTGCCGACACGCTCGCCAGCGAAGACGACCTGGCGGTGCGCGTAGTGAGCGTGCCCTCATGGGAGCTCTTCGAGGCGCAGTCCGACACCTACCGCCGCACCGTGCTGCCGCCGGAGGTCACCACCCGCGTGGCCATGGAGGCCGGCTGCACGCAAGGCTGGCACCGCTACGTGGGCGACCACGGACGCGTGCTGGGCATCGACCGCTTCGGCGCCTCAGCCCCGGGCGCTGAGAACATGCGCCAGTTCGGCTTCACGCCGGAGCATGTGGTCGATACCGTGCGCGATTTGAAGCAGGCGTAGCGCGTCTCCTCAACCAACATTGCCACAACTCCGTAGAGGCGTCCCAGTAGGGCGCCTCTGCGTGGTTTGGGGTGCTTCTCCAGACTCTGATTATGGTAAAGATCTGACAGGTCTCCAAAGACCTGTCAGATCTATTCCGCTCCGCCTCCCAAACCACCGCAGTCCAATACCATGTCCGTCTTCGCCGCCAAAGCCCTTAGCCTGCTCATTCACCCGCTCGTGGTGGCGCTATTGCTGCTCAGTGCGGGCTGGGCGCTGGCATGGCGATGGCCGCGCATCGGGCAGGTGCTCGTGGGCGTGGGACTGCTCGTGCTCGTGGTGCCGTCCTTTCCGCCGGTGGCCGATGCGCTATACAGATCGCTGGAGCAGGCGCATCCGCCCCAAGCGGCCCGTGCCCTGCCGACCGCCGATGCCATCGTGGTGCTGGGCGGTGGCGTGGGCGCTCCGGTGCCGCCCCGGGTCGATCCCGACTTCAACGACGCCTCCGACCGCATCGTGCACGCGTTTCGGCTCTACCAGGCTGAGCGCGCGCCGCGCATCGTGGTGAGTGGCGGACGCCTGCCCTGGGCCGATACGCCGCCCGAAGCCTTCACCCTGCGCCGCGTGCTCATGCAGTGGGGCGTGCCCGAATCCGCCATCTGGACCGAGCCCGAGAGCGCCACGACCTACCAGAATGCCCAGCGCACCGCCGATCTGCTCCGCGAGCGCAACCTCGACCGCGTGCTGCTCGTCACCTCCGCCGCCCACATGGCGCGGGCGCTTGCCGTATTCTGCACCGCCGGAGTGCCCGCCATACCCGCGCCCACCGACCACCGCGTGGTGCAGGGTCCGCGCTCAGCGCTCGGCTACGTGCCCAGTGCCGTCGCGCTGAGCCGGAGCACCGGCGCAATCCGCGAGTATGTCGGATACGCGGTCTACCGCCTGCGCGGATGGATCGCCCCCGACGCCGTCACCACCTCTGCCCCGCCGTCCGATGCGACTGGTGCTGCCTGCACACCGTAACCTCTGGTGCGGACTCGGTTTTGCACTGAGCACCGTGCTACTCGTGGTGGGATTGAATCGGGGGGAAGCGACAGTCCATCGTATTCCACCAGCACCGGTCGCAGACCACGCAGCGCCCGTCGTTCTTGCGTCAGATACCACCCAGCGGTGGAGCGATGATGCCTGGGTGCCCATCTATCGCAGCGCCAACGTGCAGTTTTCGTACCTCTTCTACTCGGAAGCGCGCGGCACCCGCAACGGTGTGGTAGTGCGCGTACAGAACGACAACGCGCATCCCATCTGCTACCGCTTCACCATCATCTTTCGCGGGCCCGACACCGAGCGCACAGCCCGCGCCCACGGCACCGTCCCGCCGC
>CAZBTM010000371.1:0-2352 GCA_964494425.1 uncultured Rhodothermales bacterium
TCCTGTGCGGCCTGTGCTTACGCATCAGGGTAGAGCGTGGTCTGCAGGAAGTCGAGCGTGCGCGCCCAGGCGTCGGTGGCCGCCTCGGGGACGTAGTTGGTGCCCGTCGGGTTGGCGAAGGCGTGGCCCGCCCCTTCGTAGATGCGGATGTCGGCGTTGACTCCGCCATCGCGGAGCTGGTCGGCAAACGCTTCCACGTTTTCGGTGGGAATGCTGCCGTCATCGCCGCCAAAGATGCCGAGCACAGGCATCTCAAGCGCGGCCACGGCATCGGCCGAGGCGTCGCCCACGTTGCCGTAGTAGATGACCGTGCCGTCCCATCCGCTCGGGGCGTTGAGTGCCGCCTGTAGCGACCAGTAGCCGCCGAAGCACCAGCCCATCACGCCGATCTGCGACGCGCCTTGTTCTTCGATCATGAACGTGCGCGCCGATTCGAGATGACGACTCAGCACGTCGCCGCGCCCCATGGCTTCCTCCATGAGCGAGGACGCGCCGTCGGGTGTGTCGGCAACGTCGCCCTCGTACAGGTCGACCGCGAGCACCTGATAGCCTTCAGCCGCCAGGCGATCGGCCATCGCGCGAATGTTGTCGTTCAGGCCCCACCACTCATGAATGAGCACCACGCCGGGTAGCGGTGCGTCGGCGGACAGCCCACGGGCGCTACGGAGCGAGTCGGCAGCCTCGGGAGCTGCATAATAGCCGGTCCATGCGGTGCCATCCTCGCTTGTGCCGTAAGGTACGGTTTCGGTGGTCACCGGCCCCGCAGGGGGCTGCACCAGCGGCGATGCATCCGACGTGTCGGCGGCGTGCGCCTCAGCCATCGCATCCACATAAGACAGCGAGGCCGACGTGGCGGTGGTATCGGCATCAGGAGACGCGTCGGAATCGGACGACTGGTCGCACCCAATGGCCAGCGGAAGCAGAAGCACCGCCGCCATGAGCGGAAGCCAGCGGGTAGCGAACGTGGGGTAGTTGACGGTCATGATAGGCGGTTTGGTAGATAAGCAGAGCGACACGTACACATCGGTATCGCGTAAAAAGACCGAAGCCATGCGGCGTTCCTCTGAAGTCCTTCGGGCACGGAACCGTTACGCCTACGGTCCAATATCGGGCGGTGCTGCATGCTGACCCTTTTGTCATACGCTTCCTTTTTCCGCCCTGCTCCTCGTACTGCGCTGATGGCTGCCGACGCTGCGTTTTCGTTTCGTGCTGAACTGGGGCGCAAGGCCCTTCATGTGCTGGCCCTGGGCATTCCGCTGAGCATGGCCTGGATCGGAGCGCCGCTGGCGGTGTGGATTGTAACGGCAGCGGCCCTCATTGGCGTAACCGGCGATGTGCTCCGGGCCGTCTCGCCCCAATTCCGCGCCCTCATTCGCACAGTGTTCGGCGGATTGATGCGTCCGTCGGAGTGGGCGGATGCCGAAGGACGCATCACACTCAACGGGGCGACGTGTGTACTCGTGGCGTGCGCGCTGGCCGGATGGCTGTTTCCGGTGGCGGTGGCGGTGCCTGCGCTCTGCGCTGCGCTCCTTGCCGATGCCGCTGCGGCTATTGTAGGACGCCGCCTGGGCCGCCACCCCTGGGGCGATCATGGACGCACTGCCGAGGGCTCCGCGGCATTTGTGGTCATGGCTGCTGTTGTGCTGGCCGGGGCGGGGCTCCCGCTCGTTGCTGTGGGCGCGGCGGCCCTGGTAGGTGCGGTGCTGGAGGCCCTTCCGCTCTCGCTCAATGACAACATCGCCGTGCCGCTGGGCATGGGCACAGTGCTTGCTGTGCTTGGGTAGCCGTTCTACACAGGCAACTTTGCGATGCCGCCTGTTGTTGGCCTCATGTCCGTTTTTCTCCGCCTGACGCGATGTGCGCCTTATGTCTACATTTCCTGCCTCGGCGTTCCACCGCCTCACCGGACTGCAGTCGCTTCCGCAGCCCGATGTCATCCCCACCCGCCTGCCAGTTGTCATGATGCATGGGTTCGGCATTGGCGGGTCGCTGCGGCGCGGCGGGCACCTGCACGAGCAGGCCATGTATTTACGGATGCGCGGGGTGCGCGCCTATGCCCCCAACGTGTCGCCTTATAACACCGTGCGCGCCCGCTCCCAGACCTGGAAGCGGCACATCGAGCATGTGCTCCACGAAACCGGGGCCGAGGCAATCACCATCATTGCTCACTCCATGGGCGGACTCGACGCGCGCTTTCTCATCAGCCAGATGGGACTGCACGATCGCATCGCAGCACTGGTTACGGTGGCCACTCCGCATCGTGGATCTGAACTGGCCAATCTTGTACTCAAACAGCCCGATTCGGTGCGCTCGTGGATGGCCGATGTGGCCGACTGGCTGGGCACGCATATC
>CAZBTM010000372.1:0-2330 GCA_964494425.1 uncultured Rhodothermales bacterium
GCGTTCCGGGTGTTTCCAGGGCTCGATGCCTCGTACCTGACGCATGTGCTGGCGCCGCCGGTGCAGGGCGTGGTGCTGGAGTGCTACGGGGCGGGCAACGCACCCAGCAACAACGATGCCTTTTTGGAAGCGCTTCGGTCGGCTACTGAGCAGGGCACGGTCATCGTAGACGTCACCCAGCCGCTGCATGGCACCGCCGACCTGGATCTGTACGCTACGGGCCATGCCCTGGCTCGGGCGGGCGTGGTGAGTGGGTATGACCTGACCACCGAGGCCGCCCTGGCGAAGCTCTACTACCTGTTCGAACAGGGCCACGCGCCCGAGGAGGTCCGCCGCCTGATGCAGGAGAACTTGCGCGGTGAGCTCACGCCCCCCGATGAGGTGCCCCCAAACCTGGGCCGCTCGCGGCAGCGCCTGGCGGGCTACCGATAGCCGGAGACGGAGCCGCGCGGCCTGGATGTCTTCGCCGACGCAGCAGAGCGCCGCCCGTAACAACTATGCAACGCAAGAAACGATTTACGTGCTTCGTACTCCAATATCTTGATATAAAGATAAATAATCATGTGATAACACGCGTTATGAACCGCGATCGCCGCCGAGCGCTGCAGGTGTGGATTGCGTTGAACCGTGCGCAGCATGCCATCGACGCGCCGCTGCGTCATCAGGTGGAGGCGCACGGCCTCACCATGAAGCAGTTTGCGGTGCTTGAGGTGCTCTTGCACAAAGGACCGCTCCCAGTGGGCGAGGTGGGCGAGCGCGTGCTCCTTACCAGCGGCAGCATGACCTACGTGCTCGACCAGCTGGAAAACGACGGCTTGCTCGTTCGCCGCACTGATCCCAGTGATGGGCGCATTCAGCAGGTGGCACTGACCGATGCCGGGCGTGCGCTCGTGGAGCAGGTGTTTCCTGAGCACGCTCAGTTGTTGCAGTCTCTAATGGACGCGCTCTCTACCCCCGATAAGGAGACGCTCTTCCGGCTGCTCCACCGCCTGCGCGACAGCGCTGCATAAGGGCGTTCCTACACACGAACTGATTCCTCTATCCCCATGGCTTCCAACGATTCCCTCCAGGGCATTCACCACGTATCCGCCATTACCGCACGCGCCAGTTACAACGTGCAGTTTTACACGCAGACGCTGGGGCTGCGCCTGGTGGCGAAAACCGTAAATCAGGATGATACGTCGTCGTATCACCTGTTTTATGCGGATACGCATGGCTCGCCGGGCACCGACCTCACGTTTTTCGACATTGCCCGCGCTCGCGATCAGCGCGCCGGCACCGGACTCATCACCGGCACCTCGCTGCGGGTGCGGGGCGAAGCGGCGCTGCAGGCGTGGGCCGAGCATTTTGATGCAGTCGGGGTACGGCGTACGCCCATCCATCAGCGGGCGGGCCGATCCGCGATTACGTTTTATGATGCCGAGGGCCAGACCTTGCACCTGCTCAATGACGCACCTGATGTAGATCGCCTGCCCGACACCACACCATGGACGCAGTCCCCGGTGGCCCCCGAATACGCCATTCAGGGCCTCGGGCCCGTCGAGATTACGGTGGATGCCGATGCGCCTACCCGAAAGGTGCTTACCGACGTGCTCGGCCTGGCGCCGACCCGCGACTACACCGTTGAGGCGCCGGACTCTGACGTGGACCTCCCGCATCCCCCTGAGACCGCCACCGTCTTTTCGATTGGCGATGGCGGGGCGGCGGCGGAACTGCATCTGATTGAACGATCGGACGCCGGGCGCGGCTGGCTGGGCAAAGGCGGCGTGCACCATGTGGCGCTGCGTACCCCCAACGAAGACACGATTGCCGACTGGCACGAGCGCATTACGAGCGCGGGGCTGAACGTCTCGCCCATCATCGATCGGCACTACTTTACGTCGATTTATGTGCGCGAGCCCGGCGGCATTCTCATCGAAATCGCCACCGATACGGGGGCCCCATTCCCCGTGGAAGAGGCCGACGCCGGAAAAGTGACATTGCCTCCGGCATTGGAGTCCGACCGGGCCTCCATCGAGGACAAGCTCACGCCGATTGAGGCTGCTTCCGAGCCGGTGGCATAGCATCCGCGCAGGGAAAATGGCCTGCGCATCCTCCTATTTTCTTTTGCACAACCAACCGATTTTGATATGGCAACCAACGTTCTTATCCCGTTTTATTCCTCGTACGGACACACCTACCAGATGGCCCAGGCCGTGGCTGAAGGGGCCGAAGGCGTCGAGGATACCGACGTGCAACTGCGTCGCATTCCGGAGCTGGAGGGCGCCCGCCTCCCCGGCGAGGCGCGCACCATCGTCGGCAAGGCCCACCGCGACAACGGCTTCGTCACG
>CAZBTM010000373.1:0-2273 GCA_964494425.1 uncultured Rhodothermales bacterium
CGCGGAGATTGCTGATCTGGGCGCCGCAGGCCTTGAGGACGCGGATGGCGTCGTTGTTGTCCAGCAGCGCCAGCAGCAGATGCTCAACGGTCATGAACTCGTGCCGGCGGGCCCTGGCGGCGCGGAACGCGTCGTTGAGGGTCTGCTCAAGATCCTTGCTCAGCATGGCCAGTGCTCCCCGGGGTTCAACCCTCCGATGCCTCGATTTCGCACAGGAGCGGATGCTGATTCTCCCGTGCGTACTGGTTAACCTGCGCCGCCTTGGTCTCGGCGATGTCCCGGGTATAGACGCCGCAGACGCCCTTGCCCTGGGTGTGCACCGTGAGCATGACCTGGGTCGCCTGCTCGCGGTTCATGAGGAAGAACAGCTCCAGGACTTCGACCACGAACTCCATGGGCGTGTAGTCGTCGTTGAGGAGGACGACCTTGTACAGCGGGGGCTTCTTGAGCTCGGGCCGCGCATTCTCAAGCGCGAGACCGCCATCGGCGTCGTCTTCCTGCGCGGACAGGCGCACGGGGAAACGGCTGCGCATCATGCTCACGATACTGCTCTTCGGCTCCCTCGGGTTCAATGCCAACGCCTGCATTATAAGACAAATCTCCTTGAATCCCAGCGTGTGCGGAACGGGTTTCGCAGCCATGAATGACGGGGTGTCAAGGCCCCGGGCGGTGGCGCAGGCGTACCCCCGCTCACCCTGCTTAACCATGACGAAACAAAAAAAAGGCCCGCTTGCGCGGGCCTCTCCGGGGGCGCAACGCCCTCACATGTGCTCGATGAGCGCGTCGCCGAAGCCCGAGCAGCTGACCAGCGTCGCGCCTTCCATGAGGCGCTCGAAGTCGTAGGTCACCGTGCCGGCCTGGATAGCGCCGTTCATGCCGTTGATGATGAGGTCGGCGGCCTCGTTCCAGCCGAGGTGGCGCAGCATCATCTCGGCGGAAAGGATCAATGAGCCCGGGTTCACCTTGTCCTGGCCGGCGTACTTCGGCGCGGTGCCGTGGGTCGCCTCGAACAGGGCCACGGTGTCGGACAGGTTGGCGCCGGGCGCGATGCCGATGCCGCCGACCTGGGCCGCCAGGGCGTCGGAGAGGTAGTCGCCGTTGAGGTTCAGGGTGGCGACCACGCTGTAGTCCTTCGGCCGCGTCAGAATCTGCTGCAGCATGGCGTCGGCGATCACGTCCTTGATGACGATCTGCTTGCCGTTGTTCGGGTTCTTGATCTCGACCCAGGGGCCGCCGTCGAGGAGCTCGCCGCCGAACTCTTCCCGGGCCAGCTGGTAGCCCCAGTCGCGGAAGGCGCCCTCGGTGAACTTCATGATGTTGCCCTTGTGCACGAGCGTCACGCTGTCGTGCCCGCGCTCAATGGCGTAGTCGATGGCCGAGCGGACGAGGCGCTTCGTGCCTTCTTCCGAGATCGGCTTTACGCCAATGGCGGTAGAGTCGGGGAAGCGGATCGTGTCCGCACCCATCTCGTCGATCAGGAATCGCTTGATCTTCTCGTTTTCGGGCGAGCCTTCGCGGTACTCAATGCCGGCGTAGATGTCTTCCGAGTTCTCACGGAAGATCGTCATATCCACCAGCTCCGGCTCGCTCACGGGCGAGGGCACGCCTTCGAAGTGGCGCACCGGACGCACACAGGCGAACAGGTCGAGCTGCTGGCGTAGCGCCACGTTCAGCGAGCGAATGCCGCCGCCTACGGGCGTCGTCAGCGGCCCTTTGATGGCCACGAGGTACTCCTCAATCGCCGTCAGGGTGTCTTGGGGCAGCCACTCGTTGTACTCATCTTGCGCTTTGCCGCCTGCAAAGACCTCCATCCACACGATTTCGCGGTCGCCGTCGTAGGCGTGGTGCACGGCGCTATCGAACACGTTCTGCGCCGCGGCCCAGATGTCGGGTCCGATGCCGTCGCCTTCAATAAACGGAATGATGGGGCGATCTGGCACATGCAGCGCATCGTCGTCCTTGCGGATGCGCGCACCGTCGGTAGGCGGCGTAATCTGGTCGAACGAGGGCGTCGTAGACATAGGCTTTCGGGTACAATCAGTCGGAATGGGCGAATCGATGCAGGCCATACACGGGCCCCCACCACGCATCGCGTTGTCGTTTGGGGCGATGCAACAGTACAGTTGGATACGAAGGATACGGAATCTGACCGACAGCTATGGTTAGGATTCCGAAAATCTCGCCTGTAGAACCGTTCGTTGGGAGAATGCGAGGGGTTGGGCGTTGTCACAGGGCAGGATGATGCCAGACATGCAGAAAGGCGCCCAGCTACG
>CAZBTM010000374.1:0-2268 GCA_964494425.1 uncultured Rhodothermales bacterium
GATGGGAGTAATGACGGCACGAGCAGCCCGGTGGTTACGAATACGGTCTTCACCAGCAACTCCTCAGGTTCGGACGGCGGGGCGATCTCCAGCGATGGGAGTAATAACGGCACGAGCAGCCCGGTGGTTACGAATGCGGTCTTCACCGGCAACGCCGCAGATGAGGACGGCGGGGCGATCTACAGCAATGCGCTCTATGGCGGCACGAGCAGCCTGGTGGTTACGAATGCGGTCTTCACCGGCAACGCCGCAGATGAAGACGGCGGGGCACTTTATTTCTTTGGCGACGGCGGCTCGATCGCTGCGCGGATTACCAACAGCGTATTCGTGGCCAACGGTCCCGACCACATCGGCCTCGACGACGGCGATGCTGGCGAGCAGCCCCGTATCGTGAACTCCACCTTTACGGGAGCCTCTGAATATGCCTTTGGCGTGGATTTCTACGATAGCGGCCAGACGCCGATCGAGGTCGTCAACTCTGTGCTGTGGGGGAATGGCCCGGGAGGCATTGCGGGCCCCCCCGGATCCGTAGCAGATCCTGATGCAGCGGTAGACGTGACGCATTCCATCGTCGAAGAGGCGCGCTATGCCGAGGGCAGCGGCGACCCCAATGCAGGCACGGGCAACGCCAATACCGATCCGCTCTTTGTGGATGCCATAATCCCGGCGGGCCCCGACGACATCTTTGGCACCGACGATGACGGGATCCGCATAGCAAATGGCTCTCCAGCCGTCGACGCCGGCGACAACAGCGCCGTGCCCAGTGGCGTATCGACGGATCTGCTCGGTGACCCGCGCATCCAGGATGGCAACGACGACGGCACCGCCACGGTGAGCCTGGGGGCCTACGAAGAACCCGGCTTAGCACGAGCACGAAGCGTAACGATTACTGGAACCGACAGTGGCGACGACAGCGGATGGCGCATCTTGGGCGTGCCGTATACCGGGACCACCGCTGGCGACCTCGAACTGACGCACTCTGCTGGCGTGAGCACCCCGCGCTTTGGTCAGAACGTCATGCAGATGTGGGACGATGCCGCTGGAGCAGAAACGCCCACGGGAGCCTACACGCCTGCCAACGCCTCTACGCCCTTGCCTGCGGGGACCGGGTTCCTCTTCTACTTCCGAGATGATGCTGCCGTCCCCGTTGACGATGCAGGCGTTACCGTATCCGTAGACCGCCCGGCCACAGCGCTGCGGTTTGCGGGCGACGTCACGGTGAGCAGCCTTAGTGCCAGTGCGCGCTGGCATCTCCTCGCCAACCCCTATCCTACCGGATACGCTTTGGGGGCACTCCAGAGCAACGGCCAGGCGCTGGTTGACGAAGGCTTCCAAAACGACGCGCAGATCTACGACGTCACCGTTCCGGGCGGTGCAGGGTGGCGGTTTATCGACACCTCAAGCGATGTGCTGTCGGCCTGGCAGGGGGCGTTTATCGAGCGAACGGCCCCCGGAAATGGAGCCACGAGCGTCACGTTTGGAGAAGACGGCCGGGCTGCTGGTGTGCCCTTTATCGGCACAATGATGCAGGGGCCTGCATCAGATACACCTGATCGGGCCATGCTCCGGTTTGCACTCACCGCGCACGATGGCGGAGATTCTCCCATCGCCCGCGACGAGGCCATCGGGATTCGTTTCCATGAAGATGCCCGCACCGGCTTCGATCCGTACGACACCTCGAAGATGAATCCGCTGGAGACGCCCTACGCAATTGCGACGCCCTTGGGCACGGGGCGCGATGGCAGCGAGGTAGGCAAAGCGGTAGAGAGCCGCCCCTACCTGCGAGCAGGCGACGCGATGGCCAGAACCCCCATGCAGCTATACACTGCAGAGGTGCCGAACGCCGCAACGTTTACCGTTTCGGTGCAGGCGTATGACCTGCCCGCCGAGTGGGCCGCCGAAATTGTGGATACGAAAGGTACCGCCACGCCAAGCGACGATCGCGTGGTGCCCCTGGGCCCAGACCACGAGATTGAGATTGCGCTCTCGGATCTGCAGGACTACAGCACCGAAGTGGCTCCGCTGCGCGTGCAGGTTGCCCCCAGCGAAGAGGCGCTCCCGGTAGAGCTGGCGGGATTCGACGCACAACGCGAGAGCGACGAATCCATCACGCTGCAGTGGCAGACCCTCTCGGAGACGAACAACGCCGGGTTTGAGGTGCAGCGTCGCACCGCATCCGCGCATGAATCCGTAGAGACGTCCCAGTGGGGCGTCTCTACCCAGTGGGGCATCTCTACAGGCGAATCGTGGCACACCATCGCGCGTCTC
>CAZBTM010000375.1:0-779 GCA_964494425.1 uncultured Rhodothermales bacterium
AGTTTATTCGTCGCCCCCGTTGCTGCGCGCAACCATCCCCCATTACCCTCGTTTGGAGGCTCGGTACGCCGCTTCTCATGCGTCCTCTCTGACTGGCTTGCCTCTGCACGATGGATACGTATCCGTGGTACGTTAAGTATACTGTGGCCCTGGCCGGGGGCGTGCTGACCGTGTACGTCATGGTCGTGGCCAAGTCCACACTGATTCCACTGCTGTTTGCGGGATTCCTGGGCATTCTGCTAACGCCCGTGAGTGCACACCTGGAGCGCCACGGCATCCCGCGCGTGGTAGCGGCTCTGCTCACGCTCACACTGGCGGTGGCGGCGCTGGTAGGAATCGGATTCTTCTTCTACACGCAGCTGGCCTCGTTTGTCGAAGACGTTGATCTGATTCGCACGCGTATCGAGGAGATGATGGCCAGCATCGAGCCGCTGGCTGCGCAGCTTGGGATTGGCAATCTGATCGACTTTCGCACGCTGGGCACCACCGCCATTGGCTATGTAGGCGACAACGCCACGAACCTGGTTCGCGGACTGGCAGGGGCGGCCAGTACCATCACTGCGGCGTTGCTGGTGCCGGTGTTCATCTTCTTTGTGCTCATTGGACGTACCTTCCTGCGCGACTTTCTGCTGCAGGCATTTGGCGCAGGCAATCCGGCCCGCATGGAACGGGTTGCGGCGACCATTGCAAAAGTGAAACAGGTCGTGCAGCGCTACATCACCGGCGTGCTGATCGTGATTTGCATTCTCGCGGTACTCAACTCGCTGCTACTGCTCATC
>CAZBTM010000375.1:789-2251 GCA_964494425.1 uncultured Rhodothermales bacterium
GAACGTGGTTCCGTTCTTAGGGCCCATCTTCGGATCCATCTTGCCGGTGCTCTACGCCCTGCTCACCATGGATTCCCTCATCTATCCGCTGCTGGTACTGGGCGGATTCTACGTGATCCAGCTCTTCGAAAGCAACCTGTTCACACCGACCATTGTGGGCAGCCAGGTGAGCATGAATGCGATGGTCACGCTGTTTCTGCTCTTCGTAGGCGCTCAGATCTGGGGCCTTGCAGGTATGATCCTGTTTATCCCGATGGGGGCAATCCTCAAGGTCGTATGCGATGAGGTCGATTCGCTCAAGCCGCTGGGCTTCTTGCTCGGACGCATGCCCACCGACCGGGAAGAACGAAAGGGACCGCTGGCACGCCGCATCAGCGAGATTCCCTCGCGCATCGACCGTATGGAGGCGGAGCGGAGCGCGGCACGGAAGGCGGCTGCACCGCCTTTTGCTGAGAGCGATACGCACGAGTCCATCACGAAGGAGTCCTCAACCCCCCAAGAACCGTCCGATTCGAGTAGCAGCTAACACACAGGTCTGGATCGACGGCATTTCTTTCGGCAGTCCCCTGAACAAGAGAGGACCCAAGACGGGGCTTGTAAGAATTGCAAGGGGGGGGCAAGCCGCCGTTACGTAGCTACCGCGGCTCGATTTCGAGCACCAGGCCGTCGGCATCCCGCACAAACAGGCGGTTTTCCTGCTCCTGATACGGGTACGCCTCTGCATCCAGTCGGCTCCGCAGCGCGTGCCAGGCGTTTGAGGGCAGCGCGAAGCCAAGGTGGTGGATACCGCCGCGTCCGGGTACGGTGGGGTGCTCCATGTCGGTGACCTCCATGATTTCGAGGATGTCTTGGCCCTCGTCATCGGTGAGCATGGCGCGGCGGCGGTCCTCGCGGATGGGATCGTCTTCGACCACGCGCAGCGTAAGCCCGAGTACATCCACATAGAAGTCGATGGCCTCGTCGAGCGCAGCGGTCATGATGGAGGCATGGTCTAAACGTATCATAAACAGGAGCAGGGTACTACGAAAACAGTGGGTTACGAAGACGACACCGCGGCATCGGCGTCGATGTCCAGGCGTTTCATTTTCTTGTATAGCCCTTGTCGCGAGATGCCCAGGGCCTGGGCAGAAGCTGAAATGTGGCCGTCGTGTGCCCGCAACACGTGCTCGATCGCCGCTTTTTCGGTCTGCGCCAGAACGGCGCTAAGTGCAACAGTATCGTCGTTCAAGAGCGTGTCGTAGGGATGGGAGGCCCCATTGCTGTGCTGCGTACGGGCTTCGCGGAGCGGCGCAGCCAGTGCATCCACCGTAATCTGAGGCGCGGGCTCGCTACGCACGGACTGATACGCGCGTTCGACTTCGTTGCGGAGCTGTCGCACGTTGCCGGGCCAGTCATACGCCAGCAGGGCATCCAGGGCGTGCTGCGTGATGGTAACCAGCGGGGTCTGGGGCGTGCGCTGCTC
>CAZBTM010000376.1:0-2249 GCA_964494425.1 uncultured Rhodothermales bacterium
GGTCGGGGAGGTCGGCCTCCAGTTCACGGCGAACAGCCGCACGCACCTGCATCCACTGCACGAGCGTGTCCTTCAGATCGGGATGGTCGGCCAATTGCTTGCGCACAGCCGATTGCCGATCATCGGGCAGGTCATCGTAGAAGAGAACAGCTTCGAAAAGGCGATCCATGAGATAAAAGCGACAGATCAGTAGAAATCCTACGGGGGCAACGGGTGGTCTGTGCGATACAGCGCCGGTACATGAACAAAGCCGCCTTCATTCGATGAAGAGTAACAGCCCTGTATCTACACTCGTGTATAGAAGATACGCTGGTTTGTGCGTGCGCACTATGCCCTGGTTTCCCGTTTCATACTGCCCATGTTTTATGCTGCTCATGTTGTTTCTTTGGCGCAGCGTAGTCAATCGTAATGAAATCAGCCTGCAACTACAATGAATGCCAGCAGACTCGAAAGCGCATCGCGCATCTTGTCGAACGCCCGCTTCACCTGCATTTTAATGGCGGCCTCGGTGGTATCGATCATCTGGGCAATCTCACGATAGCGATAGCCGTACTCGCGCAGTTCAATAATACGACGCGCCTTAGGCGAGAGCGCCTCCAGCGCCCGCTCTACGTCCATTCCGGGGAGGCTATCGTTGGCCTTGGTGGTGCGCTGCAGCGGCTTTTCAGGATCAAACAGGTTTTCTTTCATGTCGTAGCGCCCCCGATAGAAGTCCTGCAGTTCGTAGAGCGCCCCCTTCATTGCAAACGACTTAAAGCTGCCCGGCTTACGCAGATCGTCGAGCCCTTTGTGCACACGCAGCAGGGCATTCTGCACCAGGTCATCCACATCAGGGCCCTTGCCAATGCGTTTAATGAAGTATCCACGCAGGATCGGCTCCAGCGCGTTGAGCAGAGCATTGAGCGCGCGCTCATCCCCATTTTGGGCGGCACGAACCCGCTCGGGCGCAAAGTCGGCGGGGTCAGACATAGGCACAGATGCAGTGGTCGGAAACGATGAATGGGTGAACATGGTACACTACAACATGGCATCTTAAGTGTGAACCCTGCGATATTCGTTCCGCATGAATTGAACGAGTATCATGTATTCGTTCCAGGGTCACAGGCACGCCTGCCGCTGATGCTGCTAATCGCACTTGTACTTCGTCATTCAGAATACCATTGCACTCATGAGCCTGTACGATTTGCACGACGCCCAGTTGGATGACATGGACGGAGAAGGCTTTGCCTACTCAGAGAAAACGGTATACGGAAAGGCGTACAAAGGCGTCTTTTTTGCCGAAAGCGCTGGCGACATTGAGGGGCTTGTCGATGGCGATGAGGACGCTACGTTCACGGGCATCCTGTACGACCGAAGCCGCGAACGCGAGAAGTCGTTCACGGTGGATGTTACCAATGTGATTAGCACGCCAACGGGCGAGCGCGCTGACTTTGTGGCTACCGAGAAGCCGTAACCTTGCGTATCACAGCGCCGCCAGTTGCGTAGTGTGCTTACTACACAGCTGGTGCAGCGCTCGTGCTATATGCTTGCAGCGTGCGGGCGGGGCTTCAGGCCTTGCTCGCACGCTTTTTTGTTGGGAGGGATACGCCATGCGGTACTCTGGTGCCCGGTCTCCTGCAGCCCCCGTGAACTTAGGTCTGCGCTCCACAGGCCGTTCTCCCTCGTATCAACTAACACCTTCTCGTAGATAGCGCGCAGCACGTATGCCGTCTCATTATCTCGCCTCCCGATAACTCGTCGCAGCGTTCTGTGGCAACAGCGCTCCTCACCACGCATCCGAGCGCAAGTTAAACACAAGCCCAAACTGCGGCGTGGTGTTCACCAGATCGTAGCTGAGCGACACCGCCACGGGGTCGCGATTCCAGACGAATCCGGGTGCCACAATGGCATTGGAGACAAGGTCGCCGTCCTCTTGCTCGTAGCGCAGACCTAACCCAAGGGCCGGCTGCACTTCGCCTCCGCCAACATCCGTAAACCCGCGTAGCTGCACCGCAAAGCGCTGCCCGGACTCGTCGGTGAGCACCGCGCCGTTGATAGCGGCTTCGAGCCACACCCCGCCGCGCGGATGCGTCCACCCTGCCGAAAGCCCCAGCGGCGTATCGCCCGATCCAGAAAGCCCGATGCTGCCTCCGGCTACCGCCGCAATGCCAACCACCGCTGCCGCTCCCAGCGCCGCTGGGCCCAGACTCGGCGCGTCATCGTCGTCATCGTCATCATCGCGGCGGGGACGATCGTCGTCGGGCTCGTCG
>CAZBTM010000377.1:0-2243 GCA_964494425.1 uncultured Rhodothermales bacterium
CGTGCGAAATGCCAGCGCCTCAAACACGATGGCTGCGCTCAGCACAATCGTGTTTAGCATGAGCCCGCCAATGGTGACCCCAAAGATCGTAGCGCTGCCGGTAGCGCCATGTCCCGGATCGAGCGTGTGCAGCAAGCCTTCGTAGAACGAGAATCCTCCGCCCAGCCCAAAGATCAGAATGGCAACGACGAGCGTGTAGAAGTAGAGCGCCTTGCCGTATCCATACGGGTGCGTGTCATCGGGCGGACGCTGGCTGCGCCGAATCCCCAGCAGCAACAGCCCGCCGTTCCCCGTGTCCACCAGCGAGTGGATGCCCTCGGCCAGCATTGCCGAGCTGCCGCTGACTGCTGCCCCCAGAAACTTGGTGACAGCAATCGCAAAGTTACCTAAGATGGCGGCGTAGATGGCTTTCTTGGATGAGGCCATAAACAACGTGTGCTAACGAGCGGAGCAGACGAACGCTCGAAAGGATACGGGATAGCGCGCTCCTGTGCAATGTCTCCCTGAATCCACACGCCAGCTGCTGCACTGCGCGCAGCGGTCACCCCCGATACGCATCGGCGTCAATACCCAGGCGATCCATGCGCGAGAGCAAGGTGGTGCGCTTGATGTCGAGCAGCGCGGCTGCGCCGTCGGGGCCGCCCACCGTGCCCTCCGTCGCCTCAAGCGCACGAATGATGTGCTGACGCTGCGCTTGCTGGAGCGTAGGCAGTTCGTCGGCGTTGGTGTGGTTGGTGGCATGCTGCTGCGTAATGGAGAGGTTATCGGCGCGGATCAGCCCATCTTGCGCCAGGATCACGGCGCGCTCCATGATGTTGGCCAGTTCGCGCACGTTGCCGGGCCAGTCGTAGGCCTTCAGCACCGCCATGGCGCTGGGGCTTACGCCTTCAATCGATTTGCCCATGCGCTGTGCAAACAGCGTTCGGAAGTGCTCCACCAGCAGCGGAATATCGGAGCGGCGGTCGCGGAGCGGAGGCAGATTGATCGGGAAGATGTTGAGGCGAAAGTACAGATCCGACCGGAAGCGGCCTTCCTCCACCGCCTGTTCGAGATCCACATTGGTGGCGGCGATGATCCGCGTATCCACCTGAATGGTGCGGCTTCCGCCCACGCGCTCAAACTCTTGCTCTTGCAGCACGCGCAGCAGCTTCGACTGGGTAGACATCGCCAGTTCGCCGATTTCGTCGAGGAAGAGCGTGCCCTCGTCAGCCAGTTCGAAGCGGCCTACGCGTTGCTCCGAGGCTCCGGTGAAGGCCCCTTTTTCGTGTCCAAAGAGCTCACTTTCAATGAGGTCGGGGGCGAGTGCGGAGCAGTTCACTTTGACGAGCACATTGTCGGCGCGTGGACTGCGTTCGTGTACGGCGCGGGCCACGAGTTCTTTGCCGGTACCCGTCTGGCCGCACACGAGCACGGTGGTGTCGGTGCTCGCCACCTGATCGATCGCGGTGAACACCTCGTGCATGAGCGGCGAGGTACCCACGATAGTCTCGAAGCCCTTTTCGCTGCGGATCTCTTCTTGCAGGTACTGCTTTTCGGAGGCCAGTTGGGAGACGGCGGCCTCCGCCTGCGTTCGGGCGTCAATGTCGCGCAAGATGAGCAGATGCTGGGTGGCGCCATTGGGCAGCGGCAGCGGACTGATGGTGGCCTCGACCGGAAACGTATCTCCAGAGGCGCGGCGCGCCTGGATCCCCTCAGACGCCGCCAGGTAGCGCCCCTCGGCGTCGACGTCCTGCTGCAAGTAGTCGGCCAGCAACGCGTCGAACTCGTCCGTGAGGAAGCGCGTGAGGGGCTGCCCACACGCATCAGCGGCAGAGCATGCGAAGATGGATTCGGCCGCCGGGTTGAAGAGCGTGATGGTGCGGTCCGCCTCGATGTTGATGATGGCGTCGATCGCCGAATCCACAATAGTCGACAGGCGCTGCTGACTCTCGCGCAGGGCGGCGGTGCGCTCTTTGACGGTCTGCTCCAGCTCGTCGTGGGCCTGTCGCAGCGCGGCTTCGGCTTCCTGGCGAGCGCGGCGCTCCTCGGCCTCGCGCAGGGCCCGCTTCACCGCCGGACCCAGCCGCGAGAGCGTGTCTTTGAGCACGTAGTCGGTCGCGCCCTGCTTCAGCGTTTCGATGGCGCGCTCTTCGCCAATGGCCCCCGACACAAAAACCACGGGCACGGTGGGGTAGCGCTCCTGCACCATGCGCAGCGCCGTAAGCCCATCGAACGTGGGCAGCGAGTAGTCGGCCAGCACAATG
>CAZBTM010000378.1:0-2242 GCA_964494425.1 uncultured Rhodothermales bacterium
CCACGCCCAACCGGGGACGGTTGGGCGCAGATCATTCGTTCTCTCTACTCTTTTCCCAAACCTGCCGCCGACGGTCCCCCGTCGGCACGTCCGAGAGGGACGCTCTCGCATCTCCCAGCCGCAGCGTGGGTTGCGCCTTCGGGGCCGGGCATCGTATGTTGCGCAGCGGATGCTCGCTGCCTGTCCACTACCACCTGACTGCCTGTGCCTACCGAAGAACCCGCCCTCGACCGTCGCGTCATTGGCGCATGGTCGCTCTATGACTTTGCCAACCAGGCGTTTACCACGCTCGTCGTTACATTTGTCTACGCCACCTTCTTCACCGAAGTCATTGCCACCGACTCGGTAACAGGCACCACGCAGTGGTCGTGGGCGGTGGCCGTTGCCGCGATCATCGTAGCTATGACCTCGCCCTACTTGGGCGCCATGGCCGACCGCAGCGGACGCCGCAAGCTCTTTCTGGCACTGGCCAGTGTCACTTGCATCGGGGCGTCGACCGTGCTATATCTGCCCACCGAGGGCCAAGTGCTCTTTGCGCTCACCACGTTTGTCGTGGCCAACGTCGCGTTTGAGCTGTCGTACGTCTTCTACAACGCGTTCCTCCCCGAAATTGCCACGCCCAAAACCATGGGGCGCGTGTCGGGCGTCGGGTGGTTTGTGGGATACGTGGGCGGGCTGCTCAGCCTCATCATTGCGCTGCTTGTGTTCATCTGGCCCGATCCGCCGCTGTTCGGGCTCGATGCGGCCACAAACGCCAACATCCGCGCCACCAATCTGCTCGTGGCGGCCTGGTACGCGGTGTTCGCGCTCCCGCTCTTCTTTGTGGTGCCCGAGCCGCCCCGACGCGCTATCGGGACGAGCGACAACCGCGGACTCATTGCCGCCACCAACCAGCAACTCGCCTCCACCTTTGCATCCATTCAGCGCTACCGGCATGCCTTCTGGCTGCTACTGGCGCGCTTCTTCTACAACGATGGCATCGTGACGATCTTTGCGTTTGGCGGCATCTACGCGGCAGGCACGTTCGGTTTCGACACCGAAGGCATTATCATCTTTGGCATTGTGCTGAACGTGGCGGCGGGTCTGGGCGCGTTTGCATTTGGGTGGATCGACGATTGGATTGGCGCCAAGCCCACGATTCTCATCAGCATTGTAGGGATTTCGGTGGCGGTGCTCGGGGCGGCGCTGGCCCCCAGCGAGCCGTGGTTCTGGGCATCGGGCATTCTGCTGGGGCTGCTCGTGGGGCCGAATCAGGCCTCCAGCCGCTCGCTCCTCGGACGCTTTACGCCGCGCGGCAAGGAGAACGAGTTCTTCGGCTTCTTTGCCTTTTCGGGTAAGCTCACCGCGTTCATGGGACCGCTTCTGCTGGGCTGGATGACCAGTCTCTTCGAGAGCCAGCGCATTGGCATTACCACCGTGCTCATCTTCTTTGTAATTGGCGGCTTCTTGCTCCTACGCGTTGACGAAGACGAAGGGATGCGGATGGCGGCAGCCGCAACCGAAGCGGATTCGTGATGCGTACGAGACCGCTTTCGGAGCAGGCACGGTCCGGCGGATGCTGGGCGCCTGTCACTGGGAACGAAGCCCGTCGTATCTTCCCAAAAATCCAATCCGAGTGATGAATGGGGCGGCACCATCGCGCTGGTTGCCCCGTTGATTACGGTGCTCATTACCGTTGCCGAATTCTTCTGACGCCTGTATGCCTGCTCCTGTCGATGCGCTTCGCGATGCTCTGGCCCCCATCGAAGACCTCAAATCTGCCGCCGCGGTGCTGTCGTGGGATCAGGAAACCTTTATGCCCGACGGAGCCGCTGAGGCCCGGGCGCAGCAACTTTCTACGCTCAAGACCATGGCGCACGAGCGCTTCGTGACCGACGAGATCGGCGCGCTCCTCGATACAGCCGAAACCGCTGTGGAGCAAGGTGAGGCTACGGACATGCAGGCCGACCTCGTCCGCGTGGTGCGACGCGACTACGACCGCGCCCGCAAGCTGCCCTCCGATCTGGTGCGTGCGCTCTCGCAGGCGGCCTCGCGGGAACAGACGGCCTGGAAGCAGGCCCGCGCAAACGATGACTTCGCCCACTTTGCGCCGCATCTTGAGGAGCTGGTGGACCTCACCATCCAGAAGGCCGAGGCGCTGGGCTACGAGAACGAGCGCTACGACGCGCTGCTCGATGAGTACGAACCCGGCCTGCCCACATCGGCTGTCGTGGATACCTTTGCCGATCTGCGCGAGCAACTC
>CAZBTM010000379.1:0-2232 GCA_964494425.1 uncultured Rhodothermales bacterium
CGGAGGGGCCGTAGGTCATGCCTGTGGTGCCATGCGACGAGGGGATTCTTTCTTTTGGTTAGGCAGCGACTTCCTCTCATCTCACCCTCCACTCTCGCTTGCTCGTCGCGAGGCTCTGCCTCGTGACGCAAATGATTAGGGGCTCTGCCCCGTAGTCTTACCGCTCTGCCTAATAACCCTTATGGATTTTACAGGGCTTCTCTCGCCCCACCTTTCACAGAATTGATGCAGATGCAGTGGGGCCACTGCTGGAAACTCTCACGCATGCTTCGTATGCTGCGCATCCCCTGTTCACCCTATGTTGCGTGCAACCCCTCGAATCGCATGAAAACGGACGTCCTTTCGCTCCACTCCTCCCGCGCGTCATGGCTCGACCGGCTGCGTGCCGACGACGCCTCAATGGCGCTACAAGCTGCAGGCATTACGGGCTTTGCACTGCTTACCGCCTTCGCCGCCGATGCCAACGTGCGCCTCTACCTGTGGGAGGTCCCCATCACGCTGCAAACCCTCATGGTGTACGCCAGCGGGCTCTTCCTGGGCGCGCGTAACGGCATGCTTGCGCAGCTGTTGTATGTGGCGCTCGGCATGTTCGTCCCTGTTTACGCAGGCGATGGCACCGGCATGGCCTACCTGCTGGGTCTGGCCTCGGGTGGATACATCCTGTCGTATCCGGTCGCCGCATTCGTAACGGGCACGCTCACCGACCGTTGGAATAGCCTCGTGGGCAGCACCCTGTCGATGTTGGTGGGCGCCGCGATTATCTTCACTGCGGGCGTAACATGGCTGCACTACGTAGCCGACCACGCCACCTGGATGGAGTCGATCGACAAAGGCTTCCTGCGCTTCCTCTGGATCGACCTGGCCAAAATCGGCGTGCTCGGCGTGCTGTTTGGCGGCCTCCGCTTCATCACCGGCTCCGACACCGAGGCATAAAACCTGACGCACAAACCGCCCGGCCCGCTGCTCTGGCGCCGGAACTGCACGGTTTGCCCCCTGGTTCGACCGTCTGCGTGCATCATGCCATGCAGACGGTCGGTTGTATTATGAGACCTTTTTTTGCTGGATGCGGCTTGCTTGTCCTTGCCCTCCTCCTTCTGCTCGGACTCCGCCCGGCCCCGGTATCTGCCCAGGCTCCTGCTGTGTCCGAAAACAGCACCTCTATTCTTGATGACCCGTTCGTGCGCGAACAAGGGAAGCGGGGCCTCGACTCGCTCTACAACATGGCGTTCGACGACGCCGAAGTCATCTTCGACCGCATTGCTGCGCGGTATCCCAACCACCCGGTCGGCCCGTTCCTGAACGGACTCAACGTGTGGTGGCGCATCTTGCCCGATCTCGAAAGCACCGCCCACGACGACGAATTCTACCGCTACATGCAAGCCACCATCGACCGCGCCGATGCGCTGCTCGACCGGACCCCGGACCATTTCGACGCGCCCTTCTTCAAGGGCATTGCACTGGCCCTGCAGGCCCGCCTGAAGTCGAATCGGGGCGAGTGGGTGGGCGCCATGCGGCGCGGACGTCGCGCTATTGGATACGTACGCGAGGCCCGCGATCAGGCCCCACATATTGAGGACTTCGCGTTTGGGCGCGGGATGTACGATTATTACGCGGCGATCATTCCTGAGGAGTACAGCGCTGCGCGTATGGTTATGTGGATGCTGCCCGAAGGCGACCGCGAGGGCGGCCTGCAGATGATCCACCGTGCGGCGGAAGAAGGCTGGTACATTCAATCCGAAGCGCGCTACTTCCTCGCGCAGATCTATGCGCTTTACGAAGACGACTACCGTGAGGCCCAGAAGCACATGGATTGGCTGCGTGCGGCGCACCCGCACAATTCGTACTTCCACGCCTACGCAGCGCGGCTCCACAGCCGACGCGGACACCTGCGCCAGGCCCGCAATGTGTACGCCGAGGTCGCCGCGCGCCACGAAGCGGGGTGGACGGGCTACAACACGCCCATTGCGCAAGAGGCCTACTTTCAGCTGGCCCGCGAGCGGCTTATCCGAAACGATTATGAGGCAGCGCTCCAATATTTGGCTGAGATCGAGGCGCTGCATGCACACGATAGCGTCGACAACCGCAAGTATGTCGTGCTGGGCCGGCTCTATCAGGGCATGGTCTATGATGCGACTGACCGGCGCGATCAGGCCGTAAATCGCTATCGCATCGTGCTCAGCATGGACGACCACAGCAACAGCCACGAGCGTGCCGAGCGCTACCTTGATGATC
>CAZBTM010000380.1:0-1061 GCA_964494425.1 uncultured Rhodothermales bacterium
GGTACAGTCTGATGTGCGCATTTTTCCTCCACCTAATTCCGGTTTGCATGCCTGTCTCGCCTTCCCTGTCGCCGGTTGACGGCACCCAACGCCTCCATAACTTCTCCGCGGGCCCCGGCACGCTTCCCACCAGCGTACTGCAAGAGGTCCGCGACGAACTGCCGGTGTACGGCACGGCGGGGGCCTCCATCATGGAGATTAGCCACCGCTCTGCCGACTACGATGCGGTTGAGCAGAGCGCCCGCCGCCACCTGCGCCGCCTGCTGGGGCTGGGCGACGACTGGCACATCTTGTTTCTGCAGGGCGGGGCCTCCATGCAGTTTCATCAGGTGCCCCTCAACTTCCTGCCGCCCGACGGCCACGCCGACTACGTGCTCACCGGGCGCTGGTCGGTCAAGGCGCTGCGCGAAGCGAAGCTCCTGGGTACCGCTCGCACCGCTGCGACCGCTGAAGATACCGACTTCACCACGATTCCTGACCGCGACACGTGGGATCTCTCGCCCGAGGCTGCGTACCTGCACATCACCTCCAACAACACCGTGCACGGCACCCAGTTTTCGGGAGATCCGGAGGCCGAGGTGCCGATCGTGACGGATGCCTCCAGCGAGATCTTGAGCCGCCCGATGAACCTGGACCCGTACGGACTCATCTACGCGGGGGCGCAGAAGAACATGGGCCCAGCCGGCGTCACGGTCGTGCTCGTTCGCGACTCGTTTCTGGCGCAGCGCAACGACAATCTGCCTACGATGCTCGATTACGGCACCCACGCCGAGCGCCGCTTCAACACACCGCCGGTTTTTCCCATCTACGTGGTCGAGAAGGTGCTGCGCTGGCTCCGCGATCAGGGCGGCGTTGAGGCGATGCATACGCTGAATCAGCAGAAAGCCGCGCTGCTCTACAACCGCATCGACCGCACCGATTTCTACGAAGGCATTGTGGCCCGCAACGCGCGCTCAACTATGAACCCGGTCTTCCGCCTGCACGACGACGCGCTGCAGCCGCGCTTCCTGCAGGAGGCGAAAGCCGAGGGCCTCGTTAACCTGAAAGGCCACCGCTCCGTG
>CAZBTM010000380.1:1071-1772 GCA_964494425.1 uncultured Rhodothermales bacterium
CGGACTCCGCGCCTCCCTCTACAATGCGCTTCCTATGGAGGCCGTGGAGGCACTCGTTGACTTTATGGATGCGTTTGAGCAGCGGCATGGCTAAATCCATTCAGGGGGATACGGAGGCCGCCGTGCATGTGCTGGGTTTTCCCGGCGCAGAAGAGCTCGACCTGGTGGGGCCGTACGAGTGCTTTCAGACGTGGCACACCCAGGCCGCAGGCTGGCCCTGCCGTGTCGTAGCGCTGTCTGATGCGCCGTTTACCGGAGCCAAGGGCCTCACCATTACGCCGCACAGTCGGCTGGATGCAACATCGATCCCAAACATCCTGGTGATTCCAGGCGGCAAAGGCAGCCGCTCTGTTGCACGGAGCGAGGCCGTGCTGAACCGCATTCGCATGTGCCTGGACCGCGGGGGCACGGTGGCTTCGGTGTGTACCGGCGTGCGGGTCCTACACGCTGCAGGCGTGCTGCAAGGCCGCACCGTCTCCACGCATCACAGCGCGCATGACGAGGTGCGCAGCTGGCCGAATGTACAGCTCGCCCAAAAACGCGTCACCCGCGACGGTCCGGTGTGGACGGCCGCGGGTGTGTCGTCGGGCCTTGATCTGGCCCTGGCGCTTGTGGAGGCGAAGGGCGGCCCTTCGGACCGGCAGATTGTATCGCGCTACGTCGAGTATCCGCCCGACAGCGACACTGCTTCGCCTCCCCCT
>CAZBTM010000380.1:1782-2216 GCA_964494425.1 uncultured Rhodothermales bacterium
GTTTGAGCTTTGAGCGCGCCTGCGTTAGAGTCCGCTGAAGAGGCGTACGTTGGTTTTCAACTCAATGCCGCCCAGCACGCTCCACTCCGAGATGCCATCAACAGCGTCGAAACGGCTTCGGTGATGCTGGGTCATGAGCACCGGGCCCAGTTCCATCGTGGAGATGCCCAGGTCGAAGCGGTAGCGCAGCGCCAGGCGCGCGGTGCCTTGCGTGTTGGCACTCCCTGCATCGGTGATGAACCCCCAGCTCTGGTCGGCTTGTCCCCACACATCAACAACGAGCGGGGCCGCGCCCAACTGAAACGGACGCTCCCACTGAGCCAGCAGGCTCACGCCCGCCTGGCGCGCGTCGGGGCGCGTCTCGAAGATGGAGGGCCGGTCGCGGAAGTATGTGGGGCCGAGCACGACGCGGTACGCATAGTTGGGGCGCTGTA
>CAZBTM010000381.1:0-2205 GCA_964494425.1 uncultured Rhodothermales bacterium
CGCGCTCTTCAAGGAAGTCACCGCCAAGCTGGCCGAGGCGATCGCGGCGCGGGCGGCGCGCGTCGTACCGCGCACCGAATAAGGGACCGCCACCAGCGATCCGTTCGCAGTCCGGGTCAGGACGCTTGGCGCCATACCGGCGAGGGGCGTGCACTCGGCTTCTGATATTTGTGCACTCCACTTCTGAAAATGACAATCGCAATGGCCGCGAAAACGGCCCATACTTGTCGCATCTTTTCGTCTCGTGATTGAAAGTCTCATTTACCCATGATGGCGAGGCGAGCGCAAGACAGATGCCGGGTTGACGAGGGGGCGATGGGAAAACTGGTGGGCTACGCGCGGGTGAGCACCGAGGGGCAGGATGTCGATCTCCAACTCGATGCCTTGCGCGAGGCCGGTTGCCGTGAAGAGCAAGTCTTCGTCGACAAGGTCTCCGGCGCGCGCAGCAAACGCCCCGGTCTCGACGCCTGTCTGGATGCACTGCAAGCAGGGGATACACTCTTGGTCTGGCGGCTCGATCGACTGGGCCGCTCCATGCCGCACCTGGTGACGCTGATCCAGGAACTCCTTGAGAAGGGCATTGCCTTCCGCTCGCTACGTGACGGTGCCATCGACACCACCAGCGCTTCGGGAGAGCTGGTGTTCCACATCTTCTCGGCGCTGGCGCAGTTCGAGCGACGGCTGATTCAGGAGCGAACAAAGGCGGGACTCTCCGCGGCTAGAGCACGCGGACGCAAAGGCGGGCGCAAACCAATCACGGGCGATGATCCGCGCGTAAAGACCGCCTGTCGAATGCACCGTGATCACGAGCTGAGCGTTGCGCAGATTTGCAAGACGCTGGACATCTCACGGGCCACTTTTTACCGCTATCTCGCGGTGGCAGATGAGCCAACGCCAGCGCCGTGACCGGTGGCGCCCAGCTCAACAAATTTGGAGAAATGACATGCCCATGGTCGTAGCGGCCGAAGCACCACCCTTGGCAGCGGATGCCTCTGGTGCCTTTCGCGTTGGCAACTCCCGTGTGACGCTGGATACCGTTGTCAGCGCCTTTCGCGATGGGGCAACCGCCGAGGAGATCGCCGAACAGTATCCAGCGATCTCCCTCGGCCAGGTCTACGCCGTCATCGCCTATTACCTCGCACATACCGCCGAAGTGGATGACTACCTCAATGCACGAGAACAGCGCTCGGCAGAGGTCAGGCAGGCCAACGAACGGCTTTTCGATCCAACCGGGATACGTGCGCGTCTACTGGCACGCCAAACCGGGCAGAACTCGGCGTGATCCGGCTGCTCGCCGACGAGAACTTCAACAACAACATCGTTCGAGGTGTTCGTCTCCGAAATTCCGACATCGATTTGGTTCGAATCCAGGATGTCGGTCTCTCGGGCACCGATGACCCCGGCGTTCTGGAGTGGGCAGCCAAACATCAGCGAATCCTTCTCACCCACGACGTTGCCACCATCACGGCGTTCGCCTACGAGCGCGTGCGAGCGGGCAAGCCCATGCCGGGCGTCTTTGAGGTCAGTCTGACGGTGGCGCTCCGCTCGGCAATTGAGGACATCGTGCTCTTGGCCACCTGCAGCGAAGATGGCGAATGGGAAGGCCAAGTCCGGTACTTGCCGCTACGGTAAACCACGAGACGCTGAGCTCGGCAAAGTGGCGGCCGCGGTGATGGCTTTCTCACGACACTGCACATCCAACGACAGTCACGACAAGACGACGTCGACTATGACCGACAGGCAGACAAGATTCGGGCCGAAAACGCCGTGCTGCTTGAAGGATTCGGGACCTGATTGGCGGATAGCGGTCTGAAGAAAAAGACCATTCGCAAGCACCAGGGGAATGTCTCGTTCTACATCGACGATTACTTGCTTTACGACGACATCGTTCGTCCCCAGGAAGGCCTGTCGTTCGTCAACAGGTTCTTCACCTGGTTCTTTCCGCGCAAGACGATGTGGTCCAGTGTGAAGACCACCAAGGAAACCGTCGCGGGCCTGAAGAAGTTCTATATGTACCTGGCAGAGATCGGGCTGGTCGAGGCTTGGGCGTATCAGGAATTTCTGGCTGAGGTGAAGAGCGAGATGCCGGAGTGGCTGGGCCGCTACCGTGATCTTTAAGCCTGGTGAGCCGGGCCACGCGAGCTCTGGGCAGAAGTCGAAACGCGCTTAGCGTAAGTTTTTGTTCCGATGATTGTCAGACCCCGA
>CAZBTM010000382.1:0-953 GCA_964494425.1 uncultured Rhodothermales bacterium
TAGCATAGGGCGGCGCGTTCATGTGCACAGTCGCCGAATCGACGGTCGCCTGCAGGTAGCCCTGCCGTTGGTAGTGATGCGTGAGAGCCTGGGCGGCGGCGCGCACTGAATCGGATGGAGGCGGCTCCACACGATTGGGCCACGCCTCGGTGGTGCCCTCAACCACCACCGTCCAGCGTTCTGCCTCCGCATCCCCCGAACGGCCCACCTCTTGCCCCATGGCCAACGACATCGTTGCGGCGCACCCGGCCACGCAGAGCAACCCAACTCGTATGCATCGGTATATGATGCTGAACATTTTTGCCCACCCACGCTATGTGCCTGTGCGTACTGCTGTTGCTGCGTTTTCGTGCTGGATGGCGCTCCTCGGTGCAATGCCGCACGGCATTCAACCTTCGCCTGTGCCGGGTGTTGCGCCCGCCGACACCATCCGCGTGTCTATTGCAACAGGCGAGGTGCTCACCACTATGCTTCCCGAAACCATCGGCGAGACTGCGGTAGAGCGCTACCGCCTGGTGGAAGGGCCGCCGTTCAGTGGCGTAGCCCGCCGCTCCCTGGTCTGGCCCGCCGCCAACGCCGATCCCGGCACCTACACCCTGGTGCTGGTACCCGCTACCGAATCCCCTACCGACACGCTTGTGGTACAGGTTCGGGTGGATACCAACGGGTAGCGTCGCCCTGTTCATCGCTCGCATCTTTCACAGTCCCGATGCCACCTATGAATCGCGCCACCTTCTTGAAAGGCCTCGCCGCAGCCCTTGCCGCGCCAAGCGTGCTTATTGGATGCCAGAACGGCCAGTCGGCCCCCGGCTCCATCGCAGCTTCCGACACGCTCCAGGTCGCCCCGGCCCCGCCCGATGCTCGCGTCTTCAGCGAAGGCATTCAGGCGGATACCATGCACGTGCATCCCGCTGTAGAAACCGTCGGCGAATCCCGCCGCAGCGCCGAGGAAT
>CAZBTM010000382.1:963-2196 GCA_964494425.1 uncultured Rhodothermales bacterium
AGAAAGCCGCCGCGGCACGTTTATCTGCGCGGCCTGCTACCTGCCGCTGTTTCCGTCGTCTACCAAGTACGAAAGCGGCACCGGCTGGCCCAGCTTTTGGGCGCCCCTCGACGGACGCCTGGGCACGCAGCGCGACACGAGCGCAGGCATGGTGCGCACCGAGTACCACTGCGCTCGCTGCGGCGGCCACCAAGGCCATGTCTTTGAGGATGGGCCCGCCCCCACCGGACTCCGCTACTGCAACAACGGTCTGGCGCTGGCCTTCGTGCCCGAAGGCGAATCGCTGCCGGAACTGCGGTAAGATGGGTTGCGGTCTGAAGCCGCAGGAGACGTTCACGCCTGCTCTTTTCCAACAACTGTGTTTCCCCCTATGCGAACCTTGCTCTTTACCCTCCTCCTTGCCAGCACCACGCTGCTGCTCGGCTGCGCCGATGCCTCCTCCACGCAGTCCGACGCCCCCGCTGATACGTCCGATGTGGACATCAGCGCCCTGGCACAGCCCGACACCGCTACATTCGCAGGCGGATGCTTCTGGTGCATGGAGCCGCCGTATGACAAACTCAATGGCGTGGCCGCCACCATCTCCGGCTTCTCCGGCGGCGATGTCGTGGATCCCTCCTACGACCAGGTCACCGGCGGCAACACCGGACACACCGAGGTCGTGCAGGTCATCTATGATGCCAAGGTCGTTGACTACGAGACGCTGCTGGAGGTCTACTGGCGCAACATCGACCCACTCGACGATGGCGGCCAGTTCTGCGACCGCGGCGATAGCTATCGCCCCGCCATCTTTGCGCATGACGACACGCAGCAGGATCTCGCCGCATCCACCAAGGCCGATGTGCAGGAGCGCTTCGACGATGAGGTCGTTGTGCCCATCCAGCCGTTTGAGGCGTTCTATGCTGCTGAGGACTATCACCAGAACTACTACCAGAAGAATCCCGGCCACTACAACCGCTACCGCCAGGGCTGCGGACGCGATGCGCGCCTGGAGGAACTCTGGGGCGAGGAGGCCGGCGCTGCGTATCTGACATCAGATTCGTGATTCGATATGGCTCCTATCATTCCGGGGGCCTGCTCACTGAGTCGGAGATGGTTCGGCTTCTGCCGACTGCCGGCGGCATTCGCTCACCATGACACGCTTGGACCGAAAGCGTCCCGATTCCACCTGCTCCCCTGGAGAGGGGAGCTGTCGCGCCAGCGACTGAGGGGTGGACACGTGGTGTGGCCTGA
>CAZBTM010000383.1:0-2189 GCA_964494425.1 uncultured Rhodothermales bacterium
CTGGCGATGACGGCACCACCGCGCTCTTTGGCGGCGACCGTGTTGGCAAAGGTCACCCGCGCATCCGCGCCTACGGCACCGTCGATGAGGTGAATGCACTGGTCGGCGTAGCCCGCGCCCATCTGGCGGATACAGACGCCACCGCGCCGCTCCACGACATCTTTCAGGAGATTCAGGAAGACCTCTTCGTCGTAGGGGCCGATCTGGCTACGCCTGAAAACGCCAAACCGGTGGTGCCTCGCATCACCGAGGCACACATCGAATCTATTGAGCAGCACATCGATACGCTCGAAGACGACTTGGAGCCGCTCAAGCATTTTGTGCTCCCAGGCGGTTCGCCTGCGGCAGCGGCGCTACACAACGCCCGCACCGTGTGCCGCCGGGCCGAGCGCCTGAGCGTAGAAGCCAGCGCCTCAACCCCGCTGAATGAGCATGCGCTCGTCTACTTGAACCGCCTGTCGGATCTGCTCTTTGTGATGGCGCGCTGGGCCAACCATGCCGTGGGCGCCCCCGAACACACCTGGGTGCCCGACACGTCGTCGGCATCGTAACCCCGTCCCACGCACCGCGCTGCTGTCTCCATCCTATAAACCGCTTATTTGACTATGTCCACATCCGCAACAACCCGGTGGAGCGCTGCACTCATTGGCGGCACCTGCTCTGTGTTCATTCTTATGATGCTGTGGTCGGTGCTCGGCCCAGACCGTGCGCCGTCCGAGGGCGAGGTTTCGGTGCAGACGGCCTCGTTCGAGGGCCAGTCAGCATCTGCCGAGGCTGCGGAAACGACCGATGCATATGGCGTGCCCGCAGGCAGCTGGGCCATCACCGAGCGCACCATCCGCCGTAACCAGACGTTTGCTGACCTGCTGCTGTCGGAGGGCGTCTCGTATCAGCAGGTGGTGAATGTGGCGCGTGCCGTGGAGGACATCTATAATGTGCGCCGCCTGCGGACGGGCAAAACGCTGCGCATCTACAACGACCCGGCTACCGAAACCGCTCGCTATGCCGTGTACGAGCCCAACGCCCGGCGATATGTGGTCTACGATCTGCAGAATCCAGCCCAGTCTAATGTCACCGAGCGCGCCGTCACGACCGAGTGGGCGCGCGCCTCGGGCACGATTAACGGCTCGCTCTACCAGACGATGATCGATAGCGGCGCGCACCCTGAGCTCGTCATGAAACTGGCCGACGTGTACGCGTGGCAGATCGACTTCTTTCGGCTGCAGCGCGGCGATCGGTTCGACATCATCTATGAGAAGCGCTCCATTGAGGACGAGCGCGTTCGTCCGGGCGATGTGGTGGCAGCGCGCCTGGTGCACCGCGGCACGCCCTACTACGCCTTCCGCTTTCAGGACGCCTCCGATGAACGCCCCGAGTACTACGACGAACTCGGCAATAGCCTGCGCCGTGAGTTCCTGCGGTCCCCACTCGATTATGCTCGCGTGAGTTCGCGCTTTTCGTATAGCCGGCGCCACCCCGTGCTCGGAGTCAATCGCCCGCATCTGGGTACCGACTACGCCGCCCCCACGGGCACGCCCGTCCGCTCGGTGGGCGATGGCGTCGTGGAGTTTGCGGCGTACAAAGGCGGAAACGGCAACTACGTACGCATCCGCCACAACGGGACGTATAGCACCGGCTACCTGCACCTGAACCGCATGGCTGAGGGCATCCGTCGGGGCGTGACGGTAGAGCAGGGCGAGGTGATTGGCTACGTGGGCTCGACCGGCCTGTCGACGGGGCCGCACCTGGACTACCGCGTGTGGAAGCATGGCACGGCCATTGACGCGCTCGACATGGATCTGCCGCCGGCCTATCCGGTGGCCCCGGAGCTGCGTCAGACGTTCATGCAGACGGTGCAGCGCCTGCAGCCGATGCTGGACCGTCCTACGCATTTTGCCGCTGAGCGCGCTATCTCCGCATCCACCTCGTAACCATGGCGTTTGCAGGCGTATCGGGCACGATTGGAGAGGCCGGGCCGCTGGCGCTGCTGCACGGCGGGGCGTGGGCCATCCCCGACACCGCGCTCGCCGATCATCAAGATGGGCTGGCGGAGGCGATGGCTGCAGCCCAGTCCGCCTTGTCGGATGCGAGTCCCGCCATTGACGCTGTCACACGCATTGTGGCGGTGCTCGAAGGGCACGGCGCCTTCGATGCGGGCTGCGGCGCCATGCTGAACCGTGCGGGTGAGA
>CAZBTM010000384.1:0-2179 GCA_964494425.1 uncultured Rhodothermales bacterium
CGACGGGTTGTAGACGGTCGTCTGGTCGAGCAGAATGAGCGTTTGGTCGGGACTGCCGCCGCGGATGTAGAGTCCGCTCGAAAAGTCGCTGGCGGCTTTTACGCCGGGCAGGTACTGCAGCGAGCGAAAGACATCGGGCTCCAGCACGGCGGGCAGGTCGCGTACCAACTCGGTGGAGACGCGCTCCACACCGAGGTCGCGCTCGGCTTCCTCCTCGGCATCATCGCGCACAACAACTTCGCCCAGGCTGACCCCATCGGGCGGGAGCTCCAGGTTGAGGCGGCGGTCTTCGCCGGGCTCCAGTGTGACGGTAGCCGTGATGCGCTGATAGCCGATGTAGGAAGCGGCTACGGTGTACGTACCGGGCTCCAGGCCACTCAGGGTGTAGAAGCCGGCATTATTGGTGGCGGCCCCGCGCTCGGCTTCTTCGACCAGCACATTAGCGCCCAGCAGCGTTTCGCCGGTGGTGGCGTCGCGCACGTATCCGCTGAGCGTGGCGGTGTCTTGCGCCATAGCCGGGGGAGCCAGCAGGACGAACAGCAAGGCAAGCAGCACGCTGGGCCCTGCCCCTGAGTATGCGATCAATCGTTCATGCGCCATGTACATCTATGATTCCCTTGCAAAGTGTCTCTTCTGAAATAGGCATGTGCCTATGCCTCACACCCGACGGCACGCCACGGGGGGTTGTTACAGGGCAAACGTAAAGATGCCGACAGGCAGGCGCCGACTCTCGATTGTTATTTCTTTAAACTTTTTCCGATACTGTCGGTGGCGTTCAACTTCGTTTGCTGTTATCCTACGAACGGTTTGGCAGTCCAACCCGCTTATCACGCCTACGCTCCGTGTCGGCTTCTTCTATTGCGTACGTTATCTAAACCAAAGTATTTGTCTATGCTTATTCCCAGCGCGCTCCTCAAGAAGCTTTATACATTTGGCAGCCTCGAAAACACTGATCAGGGGGTGCAATTCGGGATCAAGAACCGATTGCAAGATGCCACACTCAATGAACTAAAACACGTAACCATTGACGGGACGAACGTGCCGCTGTCGGATGTGCACCTGCACCTGGGCGACGGGACGACCATTGACGCCACGGCGCTGGAAGACAGCACCGCCATCGACTTTCCGCTGCGGCGCACGCTCTCGGTCGTCTGCAACCGGGAGGCGCTGGATGTGGGCAAGCACGAAATTTCGATCGCGTTTAAGAGCAAGCCCTTCGGTACGCTCGACTTTACTGTTGAGGATGCAATTAGCACGGGCGACGAGACGCTGCTTCGCATCCCCCGAAACAAGGACGACGACTATTCCGACGAAGCCATTGCCGAGCGACAGGCGTTCATCCGTTCATTTACGGATACCGACCCCGAGCACAGCTTTCAGCACTCGTTCGATCCGCATGTTACCAAGGGCAACGCCGAGCACTTCGTGGGCGTGTCGCAGGTGCCGCTGGGCATTGCCGGGCCCTTGCAGGTGAACGGCGAGCACGCGCAGGGCGAGTTTCTGATCCCGATGGCGACCTCTGAGGGCACACTCGTGGCCTCGTACAACCGCGGCATCAAGGTCGTGAACCTGAGCGGCGGTGTAAAAGCAACTGTCGTAAACGACTGCATGCAGCGCGCGCCGGTGTTTGTGTTCTCGGATGCGCGGGCGGCCCGCGAATTCCGCGACTGGGTCGACAACCATATGGACGAGGTGCGCCGAGAAGCGGAATCGACCTCCAGCGTGGCGAAGCTGCTCTACATCGACACGTACCTGTCGAATAACTTTGCGTATCTGCGCTTCAACTACCGCACGGGCGATGCCGCGGGGCAGAATATGGTGGGCCGTGCTACTTTTGCTGCCTGTGGCTGGATTATCGACCAATACCCCGAGCCCATTGAGCACTTCTATCTCGAATCGAACTTTGCCACCGATAAGAAAGCCTCGCAGGTGAATGTGATGCGCACCCGTGGCAAGCGCGTAACCGCCGAGGCGATCATCGACCGCTCGGTGCTGGAGCAGCACATGCGCGTGGACCCAGAGAGCCTGCACGATCACTGGAACGTGTCCACCATTGGGGCTTTCCTCTCGGGCGCAAACAACAACGGCGCGCACTCGCCGAATGCCATTACGGCCATGTTTATTGCCACCGGGCAAGACGTGGCGAACGTGTCGGAGTCGTCGGCGGGCGTGCTCTACA
>CAZBTM010000385.1:0-2176 GCA_964494425.1 uncultured Rhodothermales bacterium
TGGAAAAAACCAGTTTAGTTTGCGCACGTTCCTCTTTCCTTTGGTCATGCTGAACGCCGTGAAGCATCTCGGTGCCGTGCAGTTGGGGTGCTCCGCCGCCAAACGTGCAAGGAGCCGCTCCGCGTGTGAGGGGCGTGCCAGGCATGTGGTGCGGGCGTTGAGATCCTTCCCCCCGACGGTCGTCGGGCGTCAGGATGACGCAGGGTGAGAGGGCGGTGCCTGTCTTCTAAAGCCCCAACTCCCGTCTCCAGTCATGCTGAACGCAGTGACGCATCTCGGCGCCGGACAGTCGGGAAGCGGCACCACCCGGCGTGTGGGTGGTGCCAGGAGGACTCGGGATTATAAAGGGTACTGTTTCAGAGTTACATCCCCAACAGCTCATCGCCCCAATCAATCCATGTTGGATTGCCTGCTTCAATCAACGCAACTTTCTTTGCGCGCCGCCATCCTTTGATCTCCTTCTCCCGTGCAATAGCGTCTGCTACACGGTCGTAGGTTTCGTAATGCACCAGACGGGTCACGTTGTACCGCCGGGTGAATCCTGGGATCTGCTTGCCTCGATGCTGACGAAGTCGAAGCTCAAGGTTGCTTGTCATGCCGGTATAGAGCACACGCGACCGGCTTGCCAGAATGTAAACGTAATAGGCTCGCATGATAAAGTGATGGCCGACATGTTAGGCGGTTCTGTCTTCATGAGATGCGAACCAACATACCGCGAGGCATGCATTTACGCAAGCTGCTCAGTCTAACAAACGAAGGTCCAACTCTCCTCTCCAGTCATGCTGAACGCAGTGAAGCATCTCAGCGCCGTGCGGTCGGGGCGCGCTGCCGCCAAGCGGGCAAAGGGGCGCTTCGCGTGTGTGGAGCGTGCCAAGCGTGTCATGCTGGCGTTGAGATCCTTCCTCCCGACCGTCGTCGGGCGTCAGGATGACTCGGGGTGGAAGGCCGGTGCCTGACTCATAAAGCGTCAACTCCCGTCTCCAGTCATGCTGAACGCCGTGAAGCATCTCGGTGCCGTACGTTCGGGGCGCGCTGCCGCTAAGCGGGCAAGGAGGCGCTTCGCGTATGAGGGGCGGGCCAAGCGTGTCATGCTGGCGTTGAGATCCTTCCTCCCGACGGTCGTCGGGCGTCAGGATGACGCAGGGTGTGTGGGAGGATGCGCTATGTTCGTGCATTGCACATGCCTACTCGTCAACAGCGTCGGCGGTGGCGGCTTCGACCAGGGCGATCTCGGCATCGCTCAGGCCGTAGAGGGCGTACACGAGGTCGTCGATCGCGGCGTCGTTGTCTTTCGTAGCCGCTTTCACGTCCTCCAACGGTTCTTCCCGCAGTCGCTCCTGCAACCATAGCTGTTGCTCTGCTAAACCGGCCAGTTCTTCCTTCTGCGACTCCGTCAAATCAGGAATGGGAAATCGCTTCACATAGGGCGTTTGCATGCCCAGTGCCCCACCGCGGTACTGGTTCGCTGTATTGGTAAAGAAAAACCATGCGACCCGTGCGTTCAGTAACGCGAGCAGATGCATACCGGCATCGGGGATTATGAACACTTTGTTGTTGGCATAATAGCCTTCATCATCCCATGTAAACGCCTGATACGTAGCAATTTCTTGGTACAGAATCTTCGGGCGCTCAAACTCTTCGTAGTACGAACACGGGCGCAGTTCCCACCAGTATTCGCCCTGGTCGTGGCGTTTGCGGGCGCGCTTTTCGTACGGGGCCAAATGTTCTGCCAGCGCTGGATAGGTATCCGCAAACCACGTCCATTTATCAGCATCGGTGGACGCGTTCTGATTTGTCCACCCGTTTGGTATTGCGATTATGTGACGGCGCGGTTCGGGCGGCTGGTAGCGGTTGATGTCGCGGCCTTTCAGGAAGGGTTTGATGAGATCGGCACTGCCGGGGTCGGCGGCAATCAGGTCGCGCCGCGTATCCGCGTCAATCACGAACGCCTTGTTGAGTCCAGTTTTGATGCCGTAGTAGATGCCAGTATCACGCGTCTCCAGATAGTCGCCCAGCGGGGTGCCGGTGTCCTGCATGGCATCCAGCAGGCGCTGGGTGCGCTTGTTGACGAGCGACCAGCCTTTCGGTTGAAGCGAGCGCGTAAGCACCTCGAAGCGATTGGTCTGCACGTAGGTGGGCAGGGCATCGTAGTCGAGCGCATCGACCTCTACCGCCT
>CAZBTM010000386.1:0-2161 GCA_964494425.1 uncultured Rhodothermales bacterium
CGGGTTTGCCTCGGCCTGCGCCTTCACATCGGGCAGGGCGTCGAGCGGCGTATCCGTAACGAGTTCGGTGTAGCGGTAGATCAGCGCATCCGGTACGGACATGACCTTGCCGTACATTTCTTCGGGCGCTTCGGTAATACCGATGGCATTGTCGAGCGACTTCGACATCTTCTCGTGGCCGTCGGTGCCTTCGAGCAGCGGCACCATCAGGCAGACCTGCGGGTCCTGGCCTGCGGCTTCCTGGATGTGACGCCCCACGAGCAGGTTAAACCGTTGGTCGGTGCCACCGAGCTCCACATCCGACTGAATTTCGACGGAGTCTTGGGCCTGCGCCAGTGGGTACAAGAACTCGTGCACACTAATCGGCTGCCCCGCTTCGTAGCGCGTCTTGAAGTCTTCGCGCTCCAGCATCCGCGCAACGGTGTGCTGCGCCGCCAGCTCGATGACTTCGCTGAACGACATCTCGTCGAGCCACTCCGAGTTGTAGCGGATCTCAGTGCGGTCGGGGTCGAGCACGTTTGCGGCTTGCTCGAAGTAGGATCTGCCGTGCTCGCGGGTTTCTTTGAGCGTGAGCGCCGGGCGCGTCTTGGACCGGCCCGTGGGATCGCCAATCATGCCGGTGAAGTCGCCCACAATGAGCACCGCCTGATGCCCCAGATCCTGAAACTGACGCAGTTTGCGCAGCACCACGGTGTGCCCCAAGTGCAAGTCGGGACGGCTCGGGTCGCAGCCCAGCTTTACGCGCAGCGGCGTATCGGTTTTGCGGGAGTGCTCCAGCTTCTTGCGGAGCGCGTCTTCAGGAACGAGATCGGCAACACCGCGCATGAGCACGGCAAGTTGGTCATCTACAGGGGGGAAGCCCATGGGGAAGGGACAGGCAGGTGGGTAGGATGCGGCAGTGCAACGCGCCTCGGGCATCCGCACGCCCGATGTGGGCGGATGCGCCCGGGAAGCGCTATCGGTTAACGGTTAAACTCATGTTTGATGTCACGTAGCTTGCGCTTCGACTCGCGCTCCTTCACGGTCTGGCGCTTGTCGCGTACGTCTTTGCCCTTGGCCAGCCCGATCTTGACCTTGATCCAGCCGTCGCGCACGTACAGCTCCAGCGGCACAATGGTGTAGCCTTTCTGTGCTGCCGCCTCGGCCCAGCGCTCCAGCTCGTGCTGGTGCATCAGCAGCTTGCGCGAGCGGCGCGGCTCGTGGTTGAAGTGGCTGGCCTGCTTGTACGGCTTGATGTACGCATTGTGCATCATCATCTCGCCCCGGTTATCGAGCGAGCAGTAGGTTCCGTCGAGGCTCGCCTTGCCATCTTTGGCCGACTTGACCTCGGAGCCGGTTAGGGCAACGCCGGCTTCGAGCGTATCTTCGATGAAGTACTCGTGCCGGGCTTTCTTATTCCGGTCGAGGGTGCGTACGCCGCTACTCATAAGCGCGAAGGGGTCGAGAGAAGAAGGCAGAACAGGAGCATTGCCCCACGAAGCGTTAGGCCATAGGAGTTGGGGGATGCGGAGCTCCGTCGCCGCGAGGAGCATCGCCATCGGCCTCTTCGGCATCGTCGTCCTCCTCGCGGGCACTATCGGGATCTTCCGACACGAACGGCATGTCGGGGATTTCGTCTGCTACGTTGTAGTAAAACAGATACGTGCGGAAGTCGGTGAGGCTGGCGCGTTCCAGCCGGCCGATGCCGGTGCGCAGATCGTCGGTGTAGAACTCGCGCAGCGCCTCGGGCGGATTTTCCTGCTCGATCCAGTCGGCACGATGTGCTTTCGCATGCGTTCCGGCCGCCATCATGGCCTCTACAAGCGCCGTGGTGGCGCGTCCGCGCTTCATGACGAAGAGTCCCCACACCATCGGATAGTTGGTGAGCTCATACCACTCGCGGCCCAGGTCCATCGTAAAGGCATCGCCCGCGTCGTACTGCGCGCCCTGTGGACCCACAATGAGCGCGGCATCGGCATCGGTCTGATGCAGAGCAGCAGGGTCATCGGTATCCACCGCGATGAACTCGGGGTCTACGCCGTAGTGCTCGTGCATCACCACGCGAGCAACGAAGCGCTCGGTGACGCGCGACCGCGGGTAGGCAACCGTCTCTGGGAACGCCTGCAGCCCGCCGCTCCACACAAGCCGGGCAAACGGGTACTGCCACGACGACAGCCCCATA
>CAZBTM010000387.1:0-2152 GCA_964494425.1 uncultured Rhodothermales bacterium
TTAGCTGTTCCGCTACTGCTACTGTATGATGCTGCTTCATGTAGCCCGCACAGCTAACGGCGAAAACGTTGCCGCTGCATCGCCCTTTTTGGGTTCTCGTTCTGTGTGTTCTCGCTCTGGTAATGGATAGACGTTAAGAGCCTTGTATGTTTGATTTCTTACTTTGGGCTGCGAGCGGTCCCCCGTTCGCCTCCGCCGGAGACGTCCGCGCCGGGGGCACTCCCAGTCTCCGACTATAGGCTCATTCTTCCATCACGTAGCATTGAACCGCTACCCTCGTTCTTTTATTCATTGCCTGTTGGACGCAAGAGTAGCGCACGCCAGGCACAACAGCCAATGTTGGGTATGATTGGGACTGGAACCAGCACGTTGCAGCCGCGCCACCAATGGTTGTTGCCGTGCGTCCTACTTTTCGCTCTGCTGCTGAGCAGCGTGCTCTCTGGTGGGGGCTATGCCACTGCACACGACCGCCCAGTGGCCTCATGGCCGCCGGAGCTACGTGATACAACCGAAACCAGTTTGTGGGACACGCTGCCCCTCGCCGGTGCCGATACGGCATCGAACACCAGTTGGTATGCACTTCCGCTCATGTACTACACTCCCGAAACCAGCGTTGGCGGGGGATTCTCAGCGGGCTACTTCTTTGGTAGCGACCCGGCGCGTATCTCCAGCGTGAAGTCAGATCTGTCAGCTACGCTGAATGGCGAATACGAGATATCGTTCGATTCTGAACTGTATCTCGATGAGGGACGCTACCGGCTCTGGACCCAGGTCAACGCTGCGCAGACGCCAACCTCGTTTTTTGCGGTAGGCCCCCAAAGCGATAGCGACACCCGCGAATCTTACACGCAACAGATGGTTGATGTGAAGCTACGAGGCGCACTGCGCCTCACGCAGGCCTTGCATGTGGGGCTGCGCATGCGTGTGCGCCATACCACTATTACATCGGTCGCTGATGGAGGCCTGCTTGACCAGAATGTAGTGCCTGGTGCCCGCGGAAGCAGCGTGCTGGGCTTCGGTCCTATTCTGTTTGTAGATACCCGCTCACGCACCTACTACCCGCGCCGTGGGCACTACGTGTCGCTGTACGCCCTCGCCCACCCCTATGTGCACAATGCCCAGGGCACATTCACACGGTTTGGAGCCGATCTGCGGCGGTTTCTCCCCGTTGGCACCAACCAGGTGCTTGCCTTGCAGGCTTATGCTGAAGCCGTGACGGATATGCCGCCGTTTGCGCTCTTGCCAAAGCTGGGAGGATCTTCACGTATGCGAGGCTATCAAAATGCCCGATTTCGCGACCGCGTGACCGTTTCTGCACAGGCTGAGTGGCGCGTTCCGATATGGTGGCGCCTCGATGGCGCCGTGTTTGCGAGTGTGGGCACTATTGCCCCACGCATAGCCGAGCTTGGTCATAGCGGACTCAAACCTGCAGGGGGAATCGGCATCCGGTACAAGCTGAACGACTCGGGCGTACGCCTGCGCGCCGACTTTGCCGTTAGCCCTGATGGCACGGGCCTATACCTGACGGGCTCCCCTCCGTTTTAGGATAGTACATCATGGTGCGCGCCCTTCTCGGCGGATGTGTTCTAATCTGCACCCACAAACAGCCCCTACATCTCCCAAACCCCGACTTTGTAACGATTAGTGGGTACACGTTATGATCCCCGCATCACAGGGTCATTGGAATGCGCCTCTGGATAGGACGCATTTTGCAACCACACGCGTATCATCACATGCTGTTCGCCTCCGGTTCATTTCTAAGCGCCTGGTCTCTGGTGGGAGACCAGGCGCTTTCTTTGTTTGCAAGATTCCGACGAACAGGCAGCACAGCACTGGGGCGTTTCTATTGCAGTATTACGGCCTCGCCCTGCCTGATCATTCGAGTTGCCAAGAGCAGGAGCCCACAAAAAAAGCGCCTTGAAGCAAAGCTCCAAGGCGCTCTTCGTGTTTGACCTGTGCCCGAGAGAGGACTCGAACCTCCACGGCCTAAAGCGGCCACATGGCCCTCAACCATGCGCGTCTACCAATTCCGCCACTCGGGCATTCTACTTTAGATTTTTAGATTTTGGATTGTCGATTCTGTTGCTCAAATCCGCAATCTAAAATCCAGGATGGTGTGACCCCGGCAGGTCTCGAACCTGCGACCCACGGA
>CAZBTM010000388.1:0-2112 GCA_964494425.1 uncultured Rhodothermales bacterium
TCGGCGCTACCGTCGGACTGGCACGCTTCGATAGCGCGCACGAGCGGCTCCGGTTTGAGCACCATGCCCGCGCCCCCGCCAAAGGGGTAGTCGTCAATCTGGCGGTGTTTGCCTACACCAAAGTCGTGCAGGCTGTGCACCGTGATGCTCACATGCCCATTGTCTTGCGCGCGCCCTACAATGCTGTGCTGCAGCGGCTCGCGCACCAGATCGGGGATGGCGGCGATGATGTCAATGTGCATGGCAGCAGACCTCGTTCAAAACGCGAGGCTGTTCAACGCGCGAGGCTATCGGAGGTCGTCGGGCGGCGTATTGGGGGCGCCGGGCGCATTCGCATCCAGCAGCCCCTCGACGGGGTTCAGGTGGATGCGCTGGGCATCGTCATCAATGCGAGGCACGAACGCCTCGACAAAAGGCACGAGCGCGTCGTAGCCCTCATTCGTTTCAATGACGAGGGCATCGGGCCCCGGGAGCGCCATCACTTCCGTAAGCGTGCCCACGCGCTCCTCGCCGCTGTAGACGGCGTAGCCGACCAGGTCGTGCACAAAGCGCTCTTCACCATCCAGCGCAAAGACCGATTCGGGCACGAACACGTCGAGGCGACGCAGCGCCTCGGCTTCGTTGCGATCGGTTGCGGTTTCGAGCGAGAGGAGCACCGTGGTGCCCTTCTTGTGCGGCTGAAACCGCACGTCGCGCACCGCATGGGCGGTGGCGCGCTCGGCATCGCGGCCCACGTACACCGTGTCGAAGGTCGCAAACCGGCCGGGGTCGTCCGACACAGGAATGACCTTCACGGTGCCGTCGAGGCCGTGCGGTTTGCCCACGCGGCCTACCTGCACGAGCGTGTCGGCAGGCGGCGTATCGGCACCAGCGGAATGGTTGGGCGGGGTGGCGTTACGCATCCGACTTCGGGGTGTCGTCGCTTTCGTCGGCGGCGTCTTCGTCGGCGGCCTCGGCAGCGTCAGCGGCTTCGGCGTCCGCAGTTTCGGCGTCCGCTTCAGCAGCATCTGCTTCTTCCGCGGCGGCTTCTTCTGCAGCCTCAGCTTCGGCTTTTGCTTTGGCTTCTTCTTCCGCTTTGCGACGCTCTTCCTCTTCTTTGCGACGCTGCTCTTCGAGCTCGGCGGCGCGCTCGCGTTCTTCCTCAATGGCCTGGGCACGGCGCATCTCAGCGGTCATTTTGATGTCTTCACCCTTCTCTTCCAGGCGTTGAATGTGCTCATCCACCGCCTCGGCAATCTGTTCGGGCGACTTGCCCTTCTTCTTAAGGTGATGGTGCAGCATCAGGCCGCGCTTGCTAATCAGGCTGCGCACCGTATCGCTCGGCTGCGCACCATTTTCGAGCCAGTAGAGCACGCGCTCTTCGTCCACCTGCGTCGCAGGTCTTCGATGTACCGGCCATCACGCGCGTTACGCGAGTCGGTGGCCACAATGGAAAACACGGGAATCTTTTTGCGCCCCAGTCGGCGCATGCGAAGTTTAACGGACACAGGTACGTATCGGGGTTAATCGGGAAAATAACGGATGTTGAGGAGGCATTGGCGCCTCCTCATGTAGCAATAGCTGGGATGTAACAGGGGCTGGGCAGACGGCCTCGCAGGGCCACATCGCCTCATTGGGGATCCGAAGCGCCGGCGTGCCGCAGCGCATGTGTATGCTGCGATTGGGTTATCCGGGGAACGGACTGCTTCCGCCTCCGCCAAACCGGCCCATAAGCTTTTTCATGTCCATCGAGCGGCCCTGCCCGGTCAGCTTCGACATGGTCTTCATCATCTTCTTCATGTCGCGAAACTGCTTGATGAGCTGATTGACGTCGCGCACTTCTACGCCGCTGCCTTTGGCAATGCGACGACGGCGCGTGCCGTTCAAAATCTGTGGGTTGGCGCGCTCTTCGGGCGTCATGGACAGGATCATCGCCTCGATGTGCTTGAACGCATCTTCGTCCAGGTCAAGGTCTTTCATCTGCGATCCCACGCCCGGAATCATGCCAATGAGGTCTTTCATCGACCCCATGTTCTGGATGCGCTGCAGCTGGTCGTAAAAGTCTTGCAGATCAAAGTCGTCGGACTTGATCTTCTGCTTGAGCTGCTGGGCCTGCTCTTCGCTGGCGCCCAG
>CAZBTM010000389.1:0-1135 GCA_964494425.1 uncultured Rhodothermales bacterium
CCACACCGCCTGCATGTCGTCGGGCAGCGGCGCGTCGAAGGTAAGGCGCTCCTCGGTCGTCGGGTGCGTGAAGCCGAGGTGTGCCGCGTGCAGAGCCGGACGCCCGAGCGTGTCGAAGAGGCGGTCGAAGAACGTTTGCCGCTTTACGCCTTGTCGTCCGTAGCGGATGTGCGTGCCGCCGTACGTGTCGTCGGCCAGGAGCGGATGTCCGGCTTCTGCCGCATGCACTCGAATCTGATGCGTGCGCCCCGTCTCCAGCGTAAACGACACCCGCGATACGTCGCCCAACCCTTCTTCTACTGCGTAATGCGTGGTGGCCGGCTTGCCCTGCTCCGCATCCACCACCGCCATGCGCGTACGGTGATGCGGATCGCGGCCAATGGCCCCGGTAATTGTGCCTTCGCGCGGATTGGGCGTGCCCCACACCAGCGCCACGTACTGCCGGTCGATGGTGTGCGCCTTGAACTGCTTCGCCAGATGCCGGTGCGCCACGTCGTGCTTCGCCACCACCAGCAGCCCCGTTGTGCCCTTATCCAGGCGGTGCACAATGCCCGGACGAATCACCGGGTGGTCGGGGCGACTTGGCAGGGCGTTCACCACCGAAAGCCCCACATCGTCATCCGACATCTCGGGCGTGTCTTTGCTCATGCGCTCGCCCTGTACGTGATGCAAGAGCGCATTCACGAGCGTCCCATCGCGGTGGCCCGGCGCCGGGTGCACCACGCGTCCGGCGGACTTATTCACCACGAGCAGATCGTCGTCTTCGTAGACCACCGCCAGCGGCAGATCCTGCGGCACCGCCTCCATCGGCGGCTTCTCGATCACGCGGCACACAATCCGGTCGCCCGGCTCCACCGGATACGACTTCTTGACGTCCGCGCCATTCACCTTCGCATGTCCCTTTTTGATGCTGCGCTGGATTTTGGTGCGCGAGGCATCCGGAAAGAAGGGAGTCAGGAACTTGTCGATGCGGGGCATCGCGGTAAACGAATCGGGCACGCGGATTTCAACCACGTCGCCGTCGCTTTTGGTGTGAGCGGTCCAGTCGATGGTAGGGGCGTCAGGCATGGGTGGGGGCGCAGATGCGTTCGAGGGCAGCGAGGGTGCGGGCGATCTCGGTGTCTGTGACGTAGTA
>CAZBTM010000389.1:1145-2107 GCA_964494425.1 uncultured Rhodothermales bacterium
CTGCCCACCAGCTCGCCGCTGGCGAGCTCGAGGAGATCGCGCCCCTGGGTCTGGGCCACGACGTCGATCTCGGTGTCGGTGACGTAGTACGCTGGACTCAGGCGCAGCTTGTCGTTCCGGCACGCCCCGATGATGCGTTCATCGGCCAGCGCTTCGTATACGGATTCGGCGTCGTCCACGTCAAGCGTCACGATTCCGCTTTCGGGGGGATGCGGCAGGTAGGCGTCCAGACCAAGATCGCGACATCCCTCCGCCAGGCGACGCGCCAGGTGCCGGGTGCGCTCGGCCGCGCGGGCCCCGCCAAAGGCATCACGCAGCGTCAGCGACGCATGCAGCGCCAGGATGCCCAGCGCGTTCATGGTGCCGGTGCGAAAGCGGCGGGCGTCGTCGTGCAGGGTGAGTTCGTACGCATCCAGCTCCGTCCAATTCACCGGACCGTGCAGCCAGCCGGTGGGCGGCGTGAGCTGGTTTTGCAGCGCCTCCCGCACGTAGAACACAGCCAGTCCCTGCGTACCCATGAGCCATTTGTGGGTGCCCGCTGCCAGAAAATCGATGTGGGCGGCCTCCACATCCAGCGAGAATGCCCCCAGGCCCTGAATGGCATCCACGCAGAAGAGAATGTCTCGGTCGTGGCAGAGCGCCCCAATGGCGTCGAGGTCCGCCCGGAATCCCGACAAGAACTGAATCCACGACACCGATACGAGGCGGGTGTCGGGGGTGAGCGTGCGGGCTACGTCGTCTACGCTAAACGTGCCGCGCTCGGTGGGAATGAAGTCGAGCGTCACGCCTTGCGCCTCCAGCTTCTTAAACGGAAAGACGTTGGTCGGAAACTCGCAGTCGGGCACCGCAATGCGATCGCCCGGCTGCCAGTCGAGTCCGTCAGCCAGCAGGTTGAGCGCCGCTGAGGTGTTGGGGGCAAAGTCGACGCGCTCCGTATCCGCCTGAAGCAGCTCGGCGACCTG
>CAZBTM010000390.1:0-2101 GCA_964494425.1 uncultured Rhodothermales bacterium
TTTAGGGGAAAAGCAGAGGCATGGGCCCGTCCCGTAATTCTGATGCAGTACGCTACCTCCCCTCGCTGTTGCTGTCGATTTCGCGTAAGCAGACGCTCCCGTCGCCGAATCGTTGTCTTGCGCAATGCGCTGGGTTCGCCTGCACGGCCCCACCCTACGGAAGCGGATAGCCATCTTCGATCCAATCCACAACCCCGTCGGCGCCCATCGTGCTGTGGATCTGTTCCCGCTGCTCCAGATGCGGAATGTTGTATTCGTCGAATCGGTACGTGTCTTCGAATACGATGATATGCGGCGTTCCAGGTGCCTGCACGTTGCTGTTAAAGTTGTGAAGCAGCGTTTCGTTATTGTAGCGGCCCCCGGCGCTCACCTCATCCCACTGTTCGGCCCCATGCCGCTGGATGAACGCCAGCCCGTCGTCCACTTTCTCGTCCATTGCCGCAAAGACGAACTTAGTAGGGCGGTCGTGCGCCGCCGAGAACTCCTCGGGAAGCTCCGAGACCGCGTCAACGACTTCATCGCGCGAGGAGAACTCACACGACGACGCCCCCACATAGTAGACCACGTAGATCTGCTCGTGTCCTTGATATGATGCGCTTTCAGCAGACGCATCGCGGTCTTGCCCATGACACGCTACGCCCGCCAAACCGACGAGAAAAATCAGACAGCAGATGGTAAGAAATGGTCGCTTCATCGCTATAGCCCTGTATCAATCCAATGGATAGCGAAACATGGCAACTTGCAGCGGAGTCGCGTCAAGGTTGATTGGACGCACAGAACATATGTCTTTGCACAATAACCGATATCGTTTCGACACGCAAATCGTCTACTGCTACATCCCTCCTCATTTGGGCGGTGAACCTGAAATCATCCCCCGACGAAGCGTGTCATGGTGAGCGCAGTCCCGCCCCCCTGTGGCTCCGACCACTGTCGGAGGAACCATCTCCTTGGCGTTCAGCAGGAGCCGTTCGGGATGGCTCCACACGCACACCTATCTCAGTTCAACCTACAACGTGACCGGGGCGACACCGCACTACCGCCCCTACTCACCACCGCCGCGTAATCTGCGGCAGAATCGCGTCTTTCCACGCCATGAAGCGATCGTCCAGAATGGCCTGGCGCGCCTCCCGCATCAGCCAGCAGTAAAACGCCAGGTTCTGCTGCGAGGCGATCTGCAGGCCCAGAATCTCGTTCGACTTCTGCAAGTGACGTAGGTATGCCTTCGTGAATGTCTTCGACACGTAAGCATCCAGCCCCGGATCGATGGGCGTGTGGTCGTTCGTGAACTGCGCGTTTTTGATGTTCATGCGTCCCTGCGTCGTAAAGAGCGTGCCGTTGCGCCCGTTGCGCGTGGGCATCACGCAGTCGAACATGTCCACGCCGCGCGCCACGTTTTCGAGCAGGTTCTCCGGCGTGCCCACGCCCATCAGGTAGCGCGGTTTGTGAGTGGGCAAGAGCGGGGCCACCACCTCCACCATGTCGTACATATCCGTGTGCGATTCGCCCACCGAGAGGCCGCCAATCGCATAGCCTGGGAAGTCCAGATCCACCAGCGCCCGGGCCGATTCGCGGCGCACCTCCGGATACGTCACGCCCTGCACAATCCCGAACAGCGCCTGCTCATGGCCATGCGGCGAGGTGGTCTTCTCGTAATGGAGGCGCGCCCGCTCCGCCCAGCGCAGCGTCAGCTCGTTCGACTCGCGGGCGTATTGCTTCGACACATCGGCAGCCGGACACTCATCCAGCACCATCATAATGTCGGAGCCCAGCGCGCGCTGCGTATCCACCACCGACTCCGGCGTGAACATGTGCTTCGAGCCGTCGATGTGGCTGCGAAACTCCGCGCCCTCTTCGGTGAGGGTACACCGGTCGGCCAGCGAAAAGACCTGGTATCCCCCCGAATCCGTCAGAATCGGGCCGTTCCACTGCGAAAATTGCTGCAAGCCACCGGCCGCCTCGATCACATCGGTGCCAGGGCGCAGGTACAGGTGGTAGGTGTTGCCCAGAATAATGTCGGCCTGCACATCCTCATGCAGCGCGCGCGGTGGCACGCCCTTTACGCTTCCCAGCGTGCCCACCGGCATAAAGGCAGGCGTCTGCA
>CAZBTM010000391.1:0-2085 GCA_964494425.1 uncultured Rhodothermales bacterium
GTGCACAAGGGTGGGCGTGGCATCGCTGTTGTAGATCTCGTTGCCATCATTGGCGTCATTCCCCCACAGGATCGTGTTCGTAATTTGCGGACTGCTCGTGCCGCCGTTGCGACCATTGTTGTAGATCGCCCCGCCCTCTTCGTTTGAATTGTTGCCAGTGAAGGTCACGTTTGTAAGCACCGGGCTGCTTGTCCCACTGCTGCCAAAGTTGTAGATCGCCCCGCCGAAGAAATCGGCGGAGTTGCCGGCGAAGACGACGTTCGTAATCACCGGGCTGCTTGTGCCGCTATCGCTACCATCGTTTAACATCGCGCCTGCGGCGTCAGCGGTGTTACTGGTGAACGTGAGCCCGGAGAGCGTGGGACTGCACGCATTGCCGTTGCCCCGACCGTCGCAGTAAAGCCCACCGCCCGTGCCCGTTTGGGTGCTGGCTCCGTTCGCGTTCCCGCCGGTAATGGTGAGGCCATCCAGCACCGTGTCGGGAGTAAGGTTTGCGTCAACATCTGCACCAATCGAATCGCCACCGTTAAAGACGAGCACGTGGTAGGCATTACCGGAGTCGTCGTTTTCGTCGTCGTTGATGTTGCCCGAGAGAACGGTTGCGTTGGCAGGCAGGTTGCGACCGTCCAGCGCGTCGTCCACCTCCGACACGTCGGTAAACGTTTCGCTGCCGCTCCAGCCCCCGTAGATCCGAAGGCCGTCTTGGGTGCCGGTCACCTCAAAGGTAGCTGTACGTGCCTCTCCGGCGTTAAGCTCGCGGCTGGGCGTATAGGTGCCTGCTGCGATGACGACCACGTCATTCCCCGTGGCTTCGGCCAGCGCGTCTTGCAAATCCGTGAACGCATCGTCCCACGAGGAGCCGGTGCCGGTGCCCGAGGCCGCGGCATCTACGTACAGGATGCTTGGCGTGTTGTCGTAAAGCGCAACCTCTTGGGAATCCGTTTGCCCGTCAAGCGTGAACATCTCACTGGCGGGTGCTTCTGCGTGGGCGGTCCACGGCTGGGCTGGACCCGAGCGCCCTGCGAGACCCACGGCACTGGGATTCGGTACTGTCACGTCGCCGTACGTGAGCTCCAGGTCGGCCATGCCGGTCGGCACCGCGCCCCATACGGCGTTGCTGCGCTGCCCGCGTGGAATACCCTCATCATCGAAGACCTCGGCACTGGCGTTCCCGTAGCGGTAGAGCGTCACAGGGGCATCGGTGGTGGTCACAGTGAGTGCGGCATTCGTTGGCCCCACAGCACCGGTGCCGTTTGCATCAACCACCACACTTTCTTGCCCGAGCGGCGCGCCGCTGGCGATCCACTGCGGGGCGCCTTCAAATGTGGCCTCCCGTCCGCCCGTCAGATCATACGCCGTGGTGCCATCGTGATCTGCGTCGAAGCGCTGACCGGTCTGCGCGGCATCGAAGCGATATGACGCGACCAGCTCGGGCGTATCCGCCGGGAGGGTCTGGTGCATCGTCGCCTGAATGTCGGCTGCGGTGCGCGCCTCCGTCCAGATGCGTAGCTCATCGAGCCGTCCGTCGAGGTAGCGACTGCCGCCCCACCGCCCGATCTGCAGCGGGTCGCTCTGGCGTCCCGCAAACGCATCCGCACTACGGGTCCTATCCAGTGCTCCGTCGAGGTAGACGCGCTGCTCCCCATTGGCGGCGTCGTAGACAAACGCGGCGTGGTGCCAGCGCCCTTCCTCCAGTGACGCGCTGCCTTCCAGGTCGTTATTGTAGAACCCCATGTGCAGCGTGGTGCCCCGCGTGGTTAGATGCAGGACCTGATTCGTTCCGGGGCTGGCGTCCCCATGGCCCAGAATCGGATTATCGCCGGTGAGATCGTCGACCTGGATCCAGGCTTCGACGGTAAAGCTCGTGCCAACCAGGTCCACATCTTCAGCCGAGCCGTCCATACGTAGGTAGTCCGCGCTGCCGTCGAAGGCGAGGGCGGTGCCGGACCCGTACGGTGCTTCGAGCAGGGCCCAATCGGAGATGGCATCGTTGGGGTCGGTGGCATCGGCAGCGCCGCCCTCAACGGTGTAGCTATCGGTGTCGAGCGTGGCGGTTAGGTCGAGCAGGCCGGGGTCGGCGGAGGC
>CAZBTM010000392.1:0-2068 GCA_964494425.1 uncultured Rhodothermales bacterium
CAATACGTCGAAGGCGTCCGCGGCGTCGGTGCGGCCATGGGGCACCTTATAGCTCGACAGGAGCGCCCCGAGTTCGCCATCCTGGTTCACCGTTACGCGGCGCTGTCCACGCTGCTCGGGCTCGCGGGTGCGCACCTCTGGAATGTCATGCGGCGCGCTCGATATGCGTCCAAAGTGCTCGGCAATGGACTGCAGATCGGCCTCCGCATCTACCGACCCAATAAGGCTGAGCGTGGCGTTGTTCGGCCAGTAGAACGTGTCGTAGAAATGACGCAGGTCTTCGGGCTGCATCGTCTCGATGTCACTGCGCCAGCCAATCGTCGGGTGATGGTACGGGTGTGCCACGTACGCTGCGCTCCACACCGCATCGAAGAGCCGCCGCGTGGGGTCGTTCTGCCCGCGGTCGAACTCGTTCAGGATGACGGTGCGCTCCGACTCCACATCATCGGGCGATAGGCGGGCGTTGCGCATCCGGTCGGCCTCAATGTCGAGTGCCATGCCCACATGCTCGCGCGGCAGCATCTCGTAGTAGTTGGTACGGTCGGTCCAGGTGGATGCGTTCACTTCGGCGCCCACCCGCTGCAGCACGTCAAAAATAGACGTGCCGTGCTCTTTGTGAAAGCGCTCGGTGCCTTTAAACATAAGGTGCTCCAGCATATGCGTGGCGCCGGTGTGTCCTGTGCGCTCGTTGCGGCTGCCTACGTGATAGGTAATCATCACGCTGGTAACCGGCGCGGCATCAATGGGATACAGCAAGACCTGCAAGCCATTGGCGTCCAGCTCATACTGCTGGATGCCGCCGGATTCCTGCACGAACGAGAAGCCGTCTACCGAGACGGGCGATGGCGAAACAGCGGTGCTCATACGAAACGGGGGCGTCAATGGGAAGAATGGCTGTGCTGCACGAATGAGGACGTTCCGGCGTTCCTGCTGCCGGTCCTGCGTATCCACAAGAACACGCTACGAGGAGCTCTACTTCGGATTGCAGGAGATCCCTCGGCTGCGCTCGGGATGACTGCGCCGTGCGTGGGAAGGATACCGTCAAATCGCAGTCGGCAGTCAGTGCGCGTCCAGCCAGTTATCGGCCAGCGCAATGTCTACGACCACGGGCACGCCGTCGAGCGGAAGCGCAGCCTCCATCTCGGTCTTCACAAGCGTTGTCATGGCGTCCTCCTCGCCGGGTGCCACGTCGAACACGAGTTCATCATGCACCTGCAAAAGCATTCGGCTGTCAAGCTGGCTCTGCCGGATGCGACTGTCGATGCTGTTCATGGCAATCTTGATCATATCTGCCTGTGTGCCCTGAATCGGCATGTTCACAGCGATGCGTTCAGCCGCGCTGCGGCGGTTGGAGTTGCTGGCGGTAAGGTCGGGGATAGCGCGTCGGCGTCCGCGCAGGGTTTCGGCGTATCCTTTGTCACGGGCTTCTTCCACCAGCTGGTTCAAGAGGGAGGCGACCCCGGGATACGACTTGCGGTACTGGTCGATCAGCTCCTGGGCTTCCTCGACCGAGGAGCGGAGCCGCTGTGCCAAGCCCCACGGCGACACGCCGTACGGAATGCCATAGTTGACCTCCTTGGCCTTGCGCCGCTGATCGCGCGTTACGTCGTCGGGGTCGATGCCGTAGACGCGGGCGGCAGCGTCGGTGTGGATGTCGCCGCCGGAGCGGAAGGTCTCTTGCATCGCCTCATCGCCACTCATGGAAGCGAGGATGCGCAGCTCGATCTGGGCGTAGTCGGCAGCCATGAGCTGCCAGCCCTCGCGCGGCACGAACGCCTTGCGGATCTCGCGTCCCACCGGCGTGCGAATCGGGATGTTCTGCAGGTTTGGATCGGACGAGGAGAGCCGCCCGGTGGCGGTGCGTGCCTGGTTGAAGCTGGTGTGGATGCGATTCGTTTCGGGATGCACCAGTTCGCCCAGGCTGTCGAGGTAGGTGCTTTTTAGCTTATAGGTTTTGCGCCAGTCGAGCACAAGCCCCGGCAGGTCGTGCTGCGTAGAGAGCTCCTCCAGCACACTTTCCTTGGTGGAGGGCCGCCCGGTAGAGGTCTTCGAGATGACCGGCAGATCC
>CAZBTM010000393.1:0-2049 GCA_964494425.1 uncultured Rhodothermales bacterium
TTCGTAGCAATCGTTTCGTATAGGCAGAGCGTATGCAGACATTGGAAGCGCTCTCAAAAGAGGCGTCTCGTGTCAGTAGGGACACACACGGGTCTGCTCGGGGGCATCATCTGGATGCACAGCAGATTTGAGGCGGCTGTACGCGGGCCAGTCGTCGGGAGTTAGGTGAAGGGTGCGGTCGCCCACATACAGATGCAGCCCCGCCCGCTGGCGCTTTGCTCGCAGCAGCGGCTCCCACGTGACCGGAGCATCGCGCGCCACATCGAAGGCGGTACGCAGTGCGATGCGGTTGCCGTGCGCACGGACCTCGACCACGCGGTTGCGCAAGTGAAAATGCGTCCAGCCACTGGCCACGAGGAGCGCCCCTGCAGCAGCCATAAGGGCCTCCGGAAAGATCGGCGCGCCTTGCAGGGCCTGCACGAGCGCTCCCACCATCACTGGCAGCATGAGCCATCCCACCGGACGCCCCACCGCGCGGCTGTACAACACGGCCACGGAGGCATCGCCCGGATGGTCAATGTGCTGAAAGACAGCAGGAGTAGCCATAGCGGAAAGAGCGGTTAGGCATCGGGCTCGACCGAGGGGTCGTAGGGCGCCATGAGCGCGGCCAGTTCGTGGTGCATCTCTTTGTTGCCTGTACGACCGGCCCACACAAGCAGGTTGCGCGCCATGCGCAGAAGAATGGACTTTGAGGGCGTGGCGGCAAAGTGTTGGGCATGAGGCTGCACGCTGGCCTTCAGCAGAAACCGCACACAGTCGGCCCGCGAGAGCGGCTGTCCGCCATTGAACGGATCCATGAACACTTCGCTGTGCTCATCCTGGTACTTTACCACGAAGTGATGCGGCAGGTTGACGCCGTATACGGGCAGGCTCAGGCGTCGGCCCAGCAGTAGGTAGACCACCGAGAGGCTAATGGGAATGCCCGTGCGGCGTTTCAGCACCCGCGTCAGGAAGCTGTTGTCGGGGTCCTCATAGTCGTCGTGATTTCCGGCAAAGTGCAGCTCGTTGGCCATGTAGTCGGCCAGATGCAGGGCAGCGTCGCGGCCAGTGAGGTTGGGATGCGTCTTCTGAAACGAAGCGGCCATGGTGTCCAACTGGGCCTGCGCGTCTTGCAGATCGGCATCGGGATAGCGGTACCACGACAGCAAGAGGGCCCCGCGCTCCAGGCTGGGTGTGCTGCTGCTGAGCACGGCATGCCAGGCGCGCTCCACCATCTCAAAGTGTAGCGGCTGTAGCTGTGCCGACAGCGCCGCTTGTCGCTCCGGAGCCAGGGTCTGGATGTGCTGGCGCAGCGCCGCAAGCTCATTGGGGCCGTACGTAGATAGCTCCTTGCGCACGGCGGTTTGCACCGTGGCGTCGGGGTCGTCGAGCAGCGTAACGAGCGCCTGTACCGAAGCAGACATAGGACACCGGGGCCACGTGGGCTGTTGGGCAACAATCAGTTCATGTGTTGCACGACCCACGTCCGGTTTGGATTCGCAGGAGACGCATCCATTCCCCACGCGTGACAGGTGCAGGGCCGGGCATTTTCCCGTACGCGGGCCACACCAGTGCTCACAGTTGGCCCCAAGCTATGGGGCTGGAAGGGGTGATGAGACCGATACGGACTGCTGGTTTCCCCCAAATCCACGTAAGACCGGTGCCGCACGTCTACCGTGCCATTCTGAGCGCAGTCGAACCATCTCCTTGGCGTTTGGCAGATACGGCGGGATAGGGGCTGCTGCCTACTTCGGGTAAGATCTTTATTCACTGCGTTCATCAGTCGCTTCGCTCGTGTCGGGACTCCGCACCTGCTGGGCGCAGTTGCTACGCTCAAGATGACAGCTTCTGAAGAGAGCGTCGCTCTCCAAAGATTGATGTGTGAAGCTGCACTGCAAAGCGATTGCCCCACAAGCAGTCGTTCGTAGCAAGCGTTCGTATTCTTTGGGGATGCGCGAGGCTGGAGCTCAGCGTGCAGCCTGGATGGCATCATCGGCACGGCTCCAGATGGACTGCAGTTGGGCGCGGGCCTCTTGGGCGGTTTCGGTATCGCCTGCGGCCTCGGCGGCA
>CAZBTM010000394.1:0-554 GCA_964494425.1 uncultured Rhodothermales bacterium
AAAAGCTTTTCCTGGGGCGAACGGTCCCCCGTTCGCCCGTAGAAGCACATGCAGTGCAGGCTACAAAATAGTTGACGTCATTTATGACCAAGCCGCTGCCCTTCGTTTTCCATGTTCGGATGCACCATGTCGATTCGTGAGGCAGTGGCTTCGGTTCTGGCGGATACGGAGGGTTGCGCTGCACCGGTGGTTGTGGGCGTAAGTGGCGGCATCGACTCGATGGTGCTGGCGCATGCGCTGGCCGCAGAAGGCGCACGCGGCGTCATTGTGCACGTCAACTACGGGCTGCGCCCCACTGCCGACGCCGACACCGCGCTGGTGCAGACGTGGGCCGCCCAGCATGTGCCCGACTGGCCGGTCGTGGTGCATCATCCTGCCACGCTCAGCGGCAACACGCAAGAGGCCGCGCGCCAGGTACGCTATGCCGAAATGCATCGCGTGGCACACGCGCATGGCAGCCGGGCTGTGCTCGTGGCGCACCATCAGCGCGACCAGGTCGAAACCGTGCTGCTGCACCTGCTGCGCGGCACCGGACCGCGTGGACTGGCGGGGAT
>CAZBTM010000394.1:582-2048 GCA_964494425.1 uncultured Rhodothermales bacterium
CCATCAAGGCATACGCCGAGGCCCACCGCGTGCCGTATCGCGCCGATCCGACCAACACGCGTGCTGACTACACCCGCAACCGGCTGCGTCACGAGGTGCTGCCGGTGCTGCGCGACATTGCATCGGATGCGGAGGCCCGCATCGACGCCACGGCCCGGCTGCTGCGCTCATACGTAGATGGACACTGGACGCCTGCACTGCGCGATCACTTCGATGCCGCGTACACGTCTACCCCGCACGGCGGGCGCCTGGACCTGGTGGCCATCCGCGATGCAGCCCCAGTCATGCAGACAGCCCTGGCTCGCACGCTACTGCGCACGGCCTGTCCCGAAGCTGCCCACACGCAGGCTGTGGCGGAAGCCGTTGCGGATCTGACGGATGCCCAGGTCGGGCGCCGCGTGGATGCCGGAGCCGCAACGGTGTGGCGCACGCGCACGCACCTGGAGGCCGTTGCCGGTACGCGCGAGTTGCCCAATGCGCAGCCGGTATCGCTCGCAGGTCCGCCCGTACAGCTGCCTACGGGCACGCTCCACTGCGCCGAGACCACTGTGCCGGAGCAACGCGCGCTCCGTGAAAGCTCGAACACCGCCTACGTGGATGCAGCGCAGTGGCATCCCCCCGTAACTGTGCGCCCGTGGCGCAAGGGCGACCGCCTGCAGCCGCTGGGCATGACCGGCCACAAATCCGTGAGCGACCTCCTCACCGATGCAAAAGTGCCCCCGCACCGGCGTGCCGAGCAGCTGGTTGTTGTGGATGCGACGCGCATTCTGTGGGTCGTGGGCCATCGCATCCACCACACCGCGCGTGTAACCGCTTCCACTGATCGCGTTGTGCAGATGCGCTGGAAACCGCGCCCGAACGCGGGTGAATAGTCGATTTGCCACTACCATTTTCCGACACGTCTGTGTATGTTGAGAAGTGTTGCATCGACCCACCCTTGTTCACAGTTGACGACGATCCCGATGTCTTTGACCCGCGACTTGACCGACACGACCCCTCAGGCTCCTGATACGACGCTCACATGCCGCGGTGAGCAGTTCCGTCTGTATCTGACTGATGAGGCCATCCAGGAGCGCCTGAAGGAGATTGGCGCCGCCATCAGCGAGGAATACGAAGGCCGCACGCCTATTCTGGTAAGCGTGCTCAACGGTGCGTTTATGGTGACGGCGGACCTGATGCGCTACATCACCATCGACTGCGAGATTGACTTCATGAAGCTGTCGTCGTACGGCGATGAGAAGGTCTCCAGCGGCGAGGTGACTGAGCTAAAGCGCATTGATGCGAACCTGGAAGGCCGCGATGTGATTGTCATCGAAGACATTGTGGACACCGGGCTCTCCATGCAGTTCATATTGAACATGATGGAGTCGCACCGCCCGGCCTCGCTGCGCACGGTGACGCTGCTCCACAAGCCCACCTCGAACGACACGAATGTGCCGCTCGATTATGTAGGCTTCAACATCCCC
>CAZBTM010000395.1:0-2043 GCA_964494425.1 uncultured Rhodothermales bacterium
CCCGCCGCCTCGGGCCAGGATCGGATCATTGGCGACCCCAACCCCGACTTTGTGGCTTCTTGGACGAATAACGTGCGCATCGACGCATTCGAGCTCCGCATGCAGTGGGATGCGGTCGTGGGTCAGGACGTGTTCAACTTTACACGTCGCCTGGCTGCGCTGAGCGCTTTCGGTACGCTCGACGACTACGAGCGCGAGCTGGAGGGCGACCTGCCCAGCGGATACACCAGCAGCGCCTTCGGCATCTTTGAGCACTGGGTCGAAGACGGGTCGTTTGTGAAGCTGCGTGAGATCAGCCTTGCCTATACCCTCGATGCCCCCGTCTCGCAGGTCAACCGCGTGCGGCTCTCGCTGAGCGGACGCAACCTGCTCTCCATCGACGGTTACAGCGGCTACGATCCCGAGGTCAACGTGGCCGGACAGCGCACCGGCGTGCGCAACTTCGATTTTGTGGAGGTGCCCATCCCGCGCTCCTTCACGCTCAGCGCCACCGTCACACTGTAACAGCTGGAGGCGCCGTACCCCGCTCGTCCGATCTGCTTGTTCTGACTGCCTCAATGCCATGCTTGCCCGCCTGTTTTCGTGCCGCGTCCCCCTTGCCGCTGCTGTCGTCGCCGGTCTGCTCCTGCTACAGAGCGGCTGCGACCTCAACATCACCAACCCCAATGCGCCCTCTGAAGAACAGGTGCTCACAACCACCGAAGGCGTAGAAGCATTGGCGGTTGGGATGCAAGAGTACTACGCGACTACCACACTGGAGTCGGTTCTGCTGGTGTCAGGCACGACCAGCCGCGAGGTGGCGGTCAACAACACACTGGCGAATCTCGTGAATCTGGAAGACGGGGGGACCGATCTGCCGCCCAGCAATGCCGATGTCCTTCGCCTCTGGGCGCGCAACTACCGCGTGGTGGGGATGGCCGAAGAACTGCGGGCCGCTGCCCCCGATCTTCCGTTTGAAGCGGGCACCGAAAGTGGCCTCCTTACGCTGGCCGACCTGTTTCAGGCGATGGCGCTGGGCAACATTGCGCAGCACTTTGAGCAGGGATCGCTCACCACAAATCGGACCGAACCGGTGCCGTTCGTCTCCCGCAACGAACTGTTCGATGAAGCCCTGCGCTTGCTCGACCGCGCCCGCACCCGCCTCAACGATACGCCGCCCTCCGGCGCATTCACCGACAACATTCGCGTCTCCGGACTCGACCTGCGCAACACCATCAACGCATACCGGGCGCGCTACCACCTCTTCGCAGGCAACTGGTCTGATGCCGAAACCGCGGCTGCTGCAGTCGACCCTGAGGCCACGTCTACGTTTGGATACGACGACGAGAGCCCGAATCCGGTGTGGAACGGCATCGTACGTGCCAACGACTTTGCGCCGCGCGACGCGTTCGGATCCGCCGCCACCAACCGCGCCGACGCCCGCCTCGACTTCTTCCTTGCGCCCACCGATCTCGTAAGCACGCCCAATGAACTGCCCATTGCGGGCATTGCCGGGTTCTTCAGCTCGGTAGATACGGAGCTTCCGCTCTACGTGCCTGGCGAGATGCTTCTTATCCAGGCGGAAGCGCGCGTGCAGCAGAACAACTTGGCAGAGGCCGAATCTGCCCTCAACGCCGTGCGCACCAAAACCGCAGGCGAGGACCCGCTCGGCCTCGGGGCAAACCTTGATCCATACGACGGCCCACAGACCGCCGATGCGCTGCTCGATGCCATTCACCAGGAACGGCGCGCCGAGCTGTTCTTGCAGGGCGTCGCGCTTGAGGATATGCGCCGCCTGGGCCCCGACCAGCCCGCCCCTGACGACCCGTTTGCGCGCAGCCGCAACTTCTACCCGTATCCGCAGCAAGAGCGCCAGAACAACCCCAACACGCCTGCCAACCCGGACATTTAACGTAGCGCGTGTTCTGACTTCTTATTTTAACGCAGTGTGCGAGTTTTTCCATTGTCTTTTCAGGGCGGACATCCCCCTTTGTCGCTGCGCGACATGGACTCCGCTTCGCTTCGTCAGTCGCTGACGCTCGTGTCTCCCCTTCGCGAAGGGGG
>CAZBTM010000396.1:0-481 GCA_964494425.1 uncultured Rhodothermales bacterium
CTGCACGGCTTTGCGTTTCTCCTGCAAGACGCGCGGCTCAATCTGGTCCTCGACATCGCTAAACGAGCGGTAGCCCGCCTCCTGAATGCCGGTGAGCTGCGCCACGACGAACCGATTGTCGAGTTCAATCACATCGCTGATGATGCCCGTTTCCTCGGCGCTCGACAAGAAATCGCGCAGCGAGCGGCTCTGGCCCAGCCCGGGGAACGTGACATCGCCGTCTTGGGCGGTTAGCTGATCTACCGGAGCATTCTGGTTCGCGGCTTCCTCCTCAAAGTCGCCCTCGTCGGCGTAGAACGCCACATCGTCCATGCGGTCCTCAAGGTCGCGCAGGGTGGCCACGCTGGGACGAATCTCCAGTGCCATCTGAGCAATGTCAACGGCCACATCGGGCGCACCGTCTTCCGGTATTGCTCCACCACCGACTCGAGCGATCGGCCCCGGTCCGCGATGTCGCGCTCCAGCCGGCGCATCAGCCGGA
>CAZBTM010000396.1:491-2024 GCA_964494425.1 uncultured Rhodothermales bacterium
GCCACATCGGGCGCGCCGTCTTCTGGTTCTTCAACTGGTTCGGTGCCCACAATGCGAATGAGCTGCGCGTTGCCGCCAGCCACTACAATGTCGGTCACGCGCCCCGGTGTCGGATCCGCAAACACCGCCTCGGCTACCGGAGTCGGCAGCGACGAGGCTTCAACGAACTCTTCAGTGTACGACACCGCCGACCCATTGCGATCCAGGAATCCGGCTACGTCGTCGGTGGCGGCGAACTCAGAGCGCAAAGATTCCAGGTCTTGAATAACGGCTGCCGAGTCTTCGGGCGTAGGCACCTTCGGCAGCGACGCGTACTGCACTTCGTACGTGCGCTCGCGGCGGAAGTCCTCGCGGTTGGTGTCGTAATAGTCGCGCAGGTCCGAGTCGGTGATGTCGACCTCGTCGCGGCTGACGGAGGCATAGTTCAGAGCCACGTACTGCACATCGGCTGCCGCATTCTGGCGGAAGTGCGCATCTTGCACGTCGCGCTCCGACACGTGCACCGTCGATTGCAGGAGCGTGTTCATCTTATTCTGGCGGCGCTCCTCGCGCAGGAAATCCTCAAGCTGCAGCCAGCTTTGGCGCATTTCGGGGTTCTGCGCCAGGTTGGCAATGAGCTGCTGATCGACCTGGCCCGAGTCGTCGGAAAACTGCTGGCGGATCACCGGGTGCGGGTTGTCGCCGTAGACCATGTCCATGACCTCGGCATCGGTCACGTCAACGCCCAGGCGGTCCATCTCCTGCTCAATGAGCTGCGTGTTTACGAGCTGCGTGTAGGTTTGCTCGCGCACCATGTCCTGCATCTGCGGCGTTACATCGCCGCCCATCTGCTCGCGCATGCGCTGCATCTGCTGCTCCACCGCCTGCTGGAACTCCTGGTACGTGATGTCGGCGCCATTCACCACGGCAATATTGCCCGTAGGCTGCCCGACCGTGTTAAACACGTCCGAGTCTTGCAGCGTCCAAATAACGCCGAACGAAATAACGAGAATCCAAAGGATGACTCCGGTGTTTTCCCGGAGCTTGTTCATGACGCCCATACGATCCAGTCGGTCGGTGTGGAGGATGTGACGATCTTGTCAATGGCTGTTGCGCAACCTCTCCGTACCCAGCCCGCTCTCAATTGTTCTTCAGTTTGGGGATGCACAGGCCGCGCTCATCCGTTCTTCGTTCTTTGCTCGCGCTTACGCCCGGCAGGAGCCGCTCCGCATCGCGGTCTTGCTGGACCAAGGTGCGCCCGGTGTGCGCTATGCTTCCTGGTGCGCACGGCGCTGCCTTTCCAAGGCGGGGGCACGGCACGCCGCGCCCCTACGGAATAACTCCGCCGTCTACGGGTACATGCGACGTATCGGCTTCAATTCAATAATCGTGATCCATCGCATGCGCGCCTTCCGCTCTTCCACGATCTGGACTACGGCTGGACTCGCGTTCATTCTGGGGGTGGGCCTGGCTGCTATTGGGTGGCAGGTGCATCCAGCAGGCGCACTCGTGGGGCTCGGGGCTGCGGGCGCCGTCGCGTACCTGGGCCTGCGC
>CAZBTM010000397.1:0-2018 GCA_964494425.1 uncultured Rhodothermales bacterium
TGCACAGCAGGGCGCTCAGGTGCTTAGCATCGACATCAGCGCGGTCGCTATCAACAACCTGAAGCAGTATTGCAAGCGGCACGCCATCGCAAACATCACTCCGATTCAGATGCCTGCGCAAGGCATCCGGCAGTTGGGCCCGGTCGACTTCGTATTCGGTGCGATGATTCTGCATCATATTGAGCCATTTGAGCCATTCGCTGCCACGCTTCGTCAGACGCTCGCCCCGGGTGGCAAAGCGTTCTTCTGGGAGAACAACGCCAGCAGTTCGTTCATGATGTGGTGCCGCGAGCACTTAACCGGACGCTTCGGTATCCCCAAACATGGTGATGTTGAGGAGCATCCGCTTACGCCGAGCGAGGTCCGTACGCTAAATACACATCTCGACGTGGAGGTTGAATACCCCGAACTCCTCTACTTTCGGATGTGCTCGACGTACTTCTTGGGCGGACGCCTTGAGGCTCCGTTTAAGATGCTCGACGATTTCTTCTATCGCTACTCGGGGTTTCGCAAGCGCAGCTACCGGCAGTATCTGCTCTGCACGCGTTAGCCTGAGGTTGTCTCTATACGGTCGTAGGTCACAAAGTCAAATCTGTCGTGCACCGCACGCTGGGTTTCGACAAACGTGTCGCCAACAAGGTGCTCGTACTTGGGAAAGAACGTATCACCTTCGTAGTGGCCCTTCACCTCGGTAAGCTCCAGTCGGTCGGCGCGTGGGAGGAACTGCTCGTAGATCTGCTGTCCGCCCCCCACGTAGAGCGTAGCATCGTTGGGCACGGCGTCGAGCGCTGCCGGAATCGATGCGTAGGTTTCAACGGTCGGATAGTCGTACATACGCGTCGTTGTTAGAATGAGTTGACGGCGGTCGGGCAGTGGTTGGCCAAATGTGTTCGTAATGGATTCGAAGGTGCGTCGTCCCATCAACAGCGGATGGCCGGTGGTGAGGCGTTTGAAGCGCTTTAGGTCGTTGGGCAGGTGCCAAGGCATATCGCCTTCGGCCCCGATAACGCGGTTTTCCTTAGCGACGGCAGCAATGAGGATAATCGTCACGGGTTAACAGCAGTCGGTGAGCACAAGCAGCGTGGATGCATCGTACGTAACGCACAGCGCCCGCGCTCCGTGAAGAACGAGGGCGCACGGCCTATGCGTGATGCGTATGTGCAACGCACGGCGTGGGTTACCGCACGACCGCCACACGGCGAGTTTTCTGGATGGATGTGCCTTCAATGCGCACAAAGTAGGTGCCGCTGGATAGTGTGCTGGTGTCGAGCGAGACGGTCTCTACCTGGTTGGGCGTAGGCGTGCCATTGTAGAGCGTCTCGACGCGCTGCCCGAGTACGTTGTAGACCGACACGGTGACCGGCTCCGCCTCTTGCACCGCAAACTGGATGGTGCCCGAGCCGCGCATGGGATTCGGTGTGGTTTCGAGCATAGCCACCTGGCTTAGCGACACTTCGATCGTCTGTGCTTCGGTGAGCGTTGAGGTGCCGTCGAAGTCCGTCTGTTTCAGGCGGAACTGGTGCGTGCCGGGCGCCAGGTCGTCCACGCGAAACGTGTACTGCTGCGGCGTATCGGTGGTGCCGTCGCCTTCCACAAAGCCCCGTGCTTCGAAGTCGCCTTCGGGAGCGGCGTGCTGCACTTCAAACCCGGCGTTGTTGGTCTCCGAGAGGGTCTCCCACTGGAGTTTGGCCGTGGTACCATCAAGCGTCGCCGTGAACGACGCGAGCTCGACGGGGAGGGGATCGGCGGGGTTTTGAATAACTTCTATCGCATCAAAAATAAGGTTCTGACCAAAGCCTACTACACCGTTCGCAAAACCAATGGTCTGCACTCCAGTCCCAGAGGACCCTGACAGTGGACCTGACGCTATCGCAGACTGAACTCCGCTCCCTTCAACTTCCACCTGCATATCAAAGCGGTCTTCACCTGGGACATAACACAACCCTCTTTCCTTCCACTCCACAGTGGTTTGTGATTGTGAAAAATGATTTTGGTTTTTTTGCTGTTTTGACATGATC
>CAZBTM010000398.1:0-1128 GCA_964494425.1 uncultured Rhodothermales bacterium
CGACCTGGTCGCTCGCATCCATAATGATGCCGTCCCCATCGGGGTCGATGTCGTCGCGTCCTACATCGCCGCTGAGGATGCTTCGGTGGGTGGTGGGCGCGCGCTGGTCTCGGCGCGTCTCAGAGCCTGAAAACCCGCCGTACAGCTGGATGCCATCCTGGTCGCCGGTAATCCGAAACGCTTTGTCCCCGAGATTCGAATCGGGAAAGTCCGGCACTTTGTCGGGCGTGTACACGCCGTCGGCAATCCAGAGCTCATCACCAGCCTGGGCCGCAGCGAGCGCATCCTCCAGCTCGTTGAAAGCGGTGCCCCAGGACGCCCCATCGCCCTCGGGGGCCGCGTCGGTATCCACGTAGACCGGCTCCACCGGACGGCTTCCCGCGTAGGCCCCGAGCGATACCGCACCGCTTGCCCAGGACGCCCCGGTCAGATCCGGGCCGGTAGGCGCCGACCCGATGCCTGCGCCCACGGCCGGGCTGGTGTCGCGCAGGTGCAAACCGTCGTCGTCGGTTGCAAAAGCGCCGTCGGCCCCGGCGGGACTGTTGGGCCGATAGTAGCCAGGCTCCCCCTGCTGGTTGGTGCTCTCATCGAACGGCACAGGCTGCCCGGACGCGTTGAGGTACTGGACGGATCCGCCATTATCGGACTTCACGTCGTCGGGGCCCCACTGCACCAACGAGTGCGTCATGGTTACTGAGCCCTCATCATCAAACGCCAGGATGTTTGTGCCCCCAAGGTCGTCATTCTCAATCGGCTGAGAGCCTGAGACCATGACATTGGTGAGCGTCACATCATGTCGGGTAAAGATCGCCCGTCCGCCTCCGACCCCGCGCCCGTCGGATACGACTTGATTGTCTTCGAACGTCGTGTTTGTGATCTCCAGATCAAGCTGTTCGTATCCGTCTGCAGAAATCCCACCGCCCAAAAAGGATGCTGTGTTGTAAGCGATCAACGACCCGAAGATCTCGGGCTCAGACGGAGTCCCTCTGGGAATGAAGCCATCGAAGTAAATACCTCCCCCATAGGGATTGGATGCGCCAAGGCCGACCACCGCGTCGTTTCCCACCACGGCCGTGCGGACGATGCGGGGGCTGGTCTCGCCGCCTGCAGAGCCGAATAGGATACCGG
>CAZBTM010000398.1:1147-2012 GCA_964494425.1 uncultured Rhodothermales bacterium
TCCATCCCCCTGGCAATAGATTCCACCGCCACCGACCTGTGGACCGCTCACGTTTGCCAATGCGCCTGTCATCGTCAGCCCGTTGAGGACGGTGCCCCGCGTGATGGGCCCGGCGCCGCCCTCCGCGCTGCTGCGCCCGTCTATGTAGACCACCGTGTAGCTGTTCTCCCCGACGATATGATCGGAGCCGTTGGGCGTGCCCGAAATGCCGTCGCTGTCGGTGGTGGGATTGAACGGGCGGTCGTTTGCGTCGATGTCGCCGGAGAGGACCGTCTCGTTAGCCGCCAGGTCGCGGCTCTCCAGTTGGGCATCCACATCGGCAGGACCTGTAAACGACTCGGTCCCGCTCCATCCGCCGTAGATCTTGAGTCCGTCTTGGGCGCCGGTAACCCGGAAGCGATCGCTGCGGCTGGAGCCCGGCGTGTAGGTCCCCTCGGCAATCACGATCACATCATTGCCGGTGGCGATGTCCAGCGCGCTGTTCAGATCCGAGAACGCGGTCTGCCAGCTGTCGCCGGGGCCGCCGCCTACGTCGGCATCCACGTAAATGATATCGCCGGACTGTGCCTGCGCAGTCGGCACGCCAACCAGCGGCCCGCAGAGGAGAAATGCGCAGAGCACCGCCCCCATCAGCACGCAGGCACGCGTCAGGGCTGGACGCGGAAGGCAAATGGAAAGCTGGAAGGAACGAAACAGATTACGGGAGAGCAAATCGGCACGCATGGCAATGCAGGAGGTAGGTCACATGTTGAGTCAAGTCGCCCCAGAGAGCGGGACGCATGTGGGTTGAGTCTACCGGATACGCGGCCGTATTGCGTTATCTGAGCGTGTCAATCTGTTGCGTGAGCGTGTCAACTCTGTGTCA
>CAZBTM010000399.1:0-2005 GCA_964494425.1 uncultured Rhodothermales bacterium
GAGACTGTCGGCCTCGTAGGGCAGATCCGTGTCCTCAAACCGGTAGGATTGCGGCTCATCGGTGGTGCCGGCGCCGTCGAGGGTCGCGATGGTCTGCCAGGATTGGTCTGTAGAGACGCCCCAGTGGGACGTCTCTACGGATTCATTTGCAGACCCGGCCGCACGCTGCACCTCAAACCCGACGTTGCCGGTCTCCGAAAGGGTCTGCCACTGCACGGTGACGGCATCATTGCTGGAGCGCTGTGCATTGAATCCAGCCAGTTCCACTGGCAGCGGGTTATTGGCGTCTGTGCTGGCGATGGCGAACTGACTAAAGCCCACGAGGCCCTGCACCGCCACGAGAGCGCGTTCCTCGTCTTGCACCAGCGTGCCGCCGAGGTTGGTCACGGCGTCCCACGTCTGCCCGCCATCCTCGGACTTGTAGAGCATGAGCGCACTGAAGTCGCCGATGCCACTCAGACTGCTCACGTCGACGACGAGGTCGTAGGTCGGCGCCGCGCTGAGCGACGCATCGACCGTCCACGTTACCGGGGCCACGTTTTCGGGCAGGTCGGGGCTCTCGGGCCGCGTGTCGGTGCGGGTGAAGGTGAGGTCGCCGCTGGCTCCGCCCGTGGCTCCGCTCCGCAGCAGAAGCAGCCCGCTAAACCCGTTCGGCTCAACGTACCCCACCAGACCCGTGGCGCCGGTGATCTGGTCGCTGGTGGAGACGATGGTGCTCAGTTCGTAGGCGCCCAGGTCGGGGACGGGACCAAAGCGGCGGGCGTCGCCGGCGAGATCGGTGGTGACATCCTCGGCGATGCCGCCCGTCTCAAACGGAGCATAGGTGCCGCGTGCAATCGCTGGGGAGCCCCCGGTGAGGCGGAGTCCGTCATCGGCGGTGCCAAAGACATTGTCGGGCCCAGCGGGGTCGCTTGCATCCACAAAGAGCGGGTCGGTGTTGAGGTTATTCCCGCCGTCGGTGTTCGCACCTCCCCGAACACCTGCGCCGTTCACACCGCCCTCGATGAGCGTGTGCGCAAGGGTGGGCGTAGCATCGTCGTTGTAGATTTCGTCGCCATCGTTGGTGGCGGTATTCCCCCACAAGATGGTGTTCATAATCTGCGGGCTGCTTGTGCCGACGATGCCATTGTTGCCGATCGCCCCGCCGTTAAGATCTGCGATGTTGCCCGTGAAGGTGGTGTTTGTAATCACCGGGCTGCTCGTGCCACTGGCGCCATTGTTGTAGATCGCCCCACCGTTAAAGTCTGCGGTGTTGCCCGTGAAGGTGGCATTTGTAATCACCGGGCTGCTCGCGCCATTGTTGAATCCTTCGTTGTAGATCGCCCCGCCGGTTCCCGCGGAGTTGTCCGTGAAGGTGAGCCCGGTCAGCGACGGGCTGCACGCGTTTCCGCTGCCTACGCCATCGCAGTACAGCCCTCCTCCTGCATTATTAGGAAAGCTGTTTGCCGCATTCCCCCCGGTGATGGTAAGGCCGTCCAGTACCGTATCGGTCGTGATATTGTCAGTGCTATTCGCGCCGATGCGATTGCCGCCATTGAAGACGAGCACATGGTAGGCATTGTCAGCGGTATCGCCCGTCGTGCCGATATCGCCAGAGAGGATCGTTTCGTTGGATGCCGGGTCGCGCTCGCTGCGGGTGGTTTCGGTGCCGTCGAATCCCCCATAGATCTGCAGCCCGTCGAGGGCACCGGTAATCTCAAAGGTTGCTGTGCGCGGGTCGCCGGCATCGAGCGGTTCGCTGGGCAGGTAGGTGCCTTCGGCGACCCAGATCTGGTCGTTGGATGTCGCTGCGTCGAGGGCCGCTTGCAGCGTGGCGAAGGCCCCGCTCCACGACGTGCCCTTGTTCGCGTCGTTGCCCGTTGCGGCATCGACGTAGAACGTCAGGGCCAGGTCGGCGCCCCCGCCTTCGTAGGCGCCAAGATCAATGGCGTCGTAGTCGCTGTTTCCGCCCGAGCTCGACCCTTGCACCCGCGAGGCACCGGTGAGGTCGGTCGTGATTGTGCGC
>CAZBTM010000400.1:0-2002 GCA_964494425.1 uncultured Rhodothermales bacterium
GCTGGCTGATCTGGACGCTGCTCATTCTGTGGCTGATTCGCGTCGACCCCCCGCCGGTGCGTCGCCGCGAACCGCTCTCGCCTGCCCGGCGCTGGATCGGGTATCTATGCATCGCCATCTTTATCTCGTCGTTCAGCCTGCAACCGCTCTCTATCATGTAGCGCGTGACTACAGCGCGCACAGGCTCTGCTTCACAACGCCGCTGCCTCATGCCGTTTGCTCTGCCGTTTTCGTCTGATCGTCCCACCGTCGCTGGTGTCTGGGCCTGTGGGATGCTGGTCGGCCTCCTGCTTGCCGGATGTACCGATGCGCCCACCACGGCCCCGCCGCTCGACCGCGAGGCCCCCCAGGTGCGCACCCTGAGCTACGCGCCCCAACGCGTGCTGCTTGCCACCCCCGATCCTGACGCCAATGTGCGCGTGCCGCTGAACCTCAATATCACAGCCGACCCAGGCTCGGCCCCTGTCGATCGCGTCGTGTTCTCGCTGCTGGCCAGTGGCTCTAACCTGGGTGCTACCGGCAGGCTTCCCGATCCGCCTGAAGGCAACACCTACACGCTCTCGGCGCAGTTCACCCTGCCTGCCGTGCCCGACCAGTACACCCTGCGCGTTTTCGCCATCGGCGCCGATAGCTTGCAGAGCAACGTCGCGCTGGGCCAGATTCGCATCGTTCCCGATACAACGACCACACCATGACCTGCTCGCTTTTTTCTGTATCGCGTGTTCTGGGGGATGCGGCTACGTCGCACCTGTGGGCATGGGTCGTGCTCATTGTTGCGGGCCTCGTTGCTCCCGTGCAGGCCCAAACCCCGCCCGACGCGGCCCTCCAACCCGTGCCGGGCCCCGCCAGCAATGTAGTGCAGGTGCTCGAAGCCCGCGGCGACTCGCTCTGGATCGGCCCGAGCTTGGCGCTCACCACCGACGGCGGCGCCTCGTTCCGCGAAGCCGAGGCCCCCGCCCTACAAGACGACGACAACGTGGTCTTCGCCGTCGACGTGCGTCCCGATCTGTCTGGCTCTTCGCTTGTCGCTGCCGGGCTCGCCTTCGATATCAACGGGCAATCAGCCGCAGGCGGCTTCCTCTTCTCACGCGACGGCGGCGAGACGTTCCGCTTCGAGCCGCCCGCCCTCGACGCGGCCCAAGACACCACCATTGCGTACGGCGTAAGCACCCTTCCGGCTCGCCCCATCGTGCAGGAAGCCGGCAGCGCGCCACAGGGCCTTGCCACCTCGGCCTCGGGCGATACGTTGTGGCTGGCTGCTGGGCAGGCCGGCATCCGGTACAGCACCAACGACGGTGCCTCGTGGCAGCGTGTGGTGCTGCCTCCCGATACGCTCAATGCCATCAATCCAGACACTGCATACAACTTCCCCATTGCCCCCGCTGAAGGGCCGTCTGGCTTCTTCAACCACATCGGGAGCAGCGTGCTGGTAGATGCCGCGGGCACGGTGTGGGCAGGCACCGCGGGCGGCCTCAATCGCTCTACGCCTGCAGATCGCACCAACAGCGGCGCCCGCGCCTGGCAGCGCTTTACGTACACCGGCACGCCCAACGGCTTAACCGGCAACAACGTCGTGCGCATTGCTGAGCAGGTGCGCCCCAATGCCTCCAACGCACTCTGGCTGGTCACGTGGCCCGTAAACACCGAGCCGGGCCAGCGGCAGCGTTTTGGCGTTACGCGCACCACCAACGACGGGGCGTCGTTCACCCAAACCCTGGTCGACGAGCGCATCTTCGACCTCGCGTTTGACGATGGGCGCGTGTATGCGGCTGGCGACAACGGACTGTTCGTCTCTAACGATGATGGGGCCACCTGGACGGCCACCCGCCGCTTCGCGCTACCCAGCGGGGCCTACCACCGCCCCGACGCCGGCATCCGCGCGGTCGCTACAACGCGCAATGCCGTGTGGGTGGGCACCACCGACGGCCTCCTGCGCAGCACCGATCGGGGGCTCACCTGGCAGCTGTTTCGCGCATCGGCCCCGCTGGATCCCGACACGCCC
>CAZBTM010000401.1:0-1986 GCA_964494425.1 uncultured Rhodothermales bacterium
CATCCCTCTTGTTTGGTCTTCGTGCCTATGTTTGCCTCTGCTCTGCGCACTCGGCTCTCTCTCGTTTTCGGACTGCTCCTCGTGGGCTGGCTCGGCACCAGCCTCACGCCCTCTGCGTCAGCGCAGTCGGTGGATGCCCCGCGCGTGATCTTAAACGATATCGCATTCAGCGTCACCGTCGAAGATCCCGATCAACAGCTTACCCCGGGCGCTCAGATTCAAGTGGGATCCGCCACTGCCTCGCTCGAACCCGACGGCTCCACCTGGACCGCCGAGGGCCTTGTCGTGGAGGAGACAGGGGCCTACACCGTGCGCCTGGTGCAGGGCGGCACTACGATCAGCGAAGCCGCCACACGGGCGCTTCCGGGCTTTGTCTCGCTGCTCCCCCCGCTCCTGGCCATTGGCATGGCGCTCGCCTTCAAGCGAGTGATCCCGGCGCTCTTTCTGGGCATCTGGGTGGGCGCATGGATGGCCGCTGGCTTCTCGCTTAGCGGCCTCTTTGTGGGGCTGCTCGAATCGCTGGAGATTGGCGGCATGGTAGGTATCATCTCCAAAAACGGCGGCACGTACGGCATTGTGGAGCGCCTGGTGGGCTGGGCCAACACACCGCGCCGCGCGCAACTTGCCACGGGCACGCTCGGCGTGGGCATGTTCTTCGACGACTACGCCAATACACTCGTAGTCGGCAACACCATGCGCCCCGTGACCGACCGCCTGAAGGTCTCGCGCGAGAAGCTGGCCTACATTGTGGATTCAACGGCCGCACCTGTGGCGTGTGTGGCCTTCGTAACCACCTGGATTGGTTACGAGGTCGGGCTCGTGGGCACCGCGGTGGAGGGACTTGACGGATTCAACCAGGGCGCGTACTCGATCTTCTTGAGTTCGCTCGCCTACAGCTTCTATCCGTGGCTGGCGCTCTACTTCGTGTTTGTCGTCGCCAACTCCAGCCGCGACTTTGGCCCCATGGCCCGCGCTGAGATCCGCGCCCGCACTACCGGACAGGTGGTCAGTAGCGAGGCCAACCTCGACAAGGCCGCCGAAGAGGACAACGACGAAATGCGCCCCAAAGATAACATCCCGCTGCGTGCTTACAACGCCGTGCTTCCCATCCTGGTGCTGGTGGGCACCGTACTGGCCGGGCTGTACTGGACCGGCGTTGATGCCGCGGGCAGCGATGCGTCGCTCCGCGAAATTATCGGGGCCGCCGACTCCTACACATCGCTCATCTGGGGTTCGCTCCTCGGTGTGCTTACCGCAGGGGCGCTCTCTGTGGGGCAACGCCTGCTCTCGCTCGAAGAGACGGTTGAGGCCTGGTACAGCGGACTCAAGTCGATGCTCTTTGCCATGATCATACTGGTGCTCGCATGGGCGCTTTCCGACATCACCGGGGTGCTGCACACCGCCGAGTACCTCGTGTCGGTGCTGGGCACAACGCTTCACCCTGGCGTGGTGCCTGCCATCATCTTTGTGCTGGCCGCCGCCACGGCGTTTGCCACCGGCTCCAGCTGGGGCACCATGGGCATCCTCATGCCGCTGGTGGTGCCGCTGGTATGGGCCGTGCTGCAAGCCAACAACATGGCCGATCCCTCAAACTACCACATTATGTACTCGGCGGTCTCGTGCGTGCTTGCCGGATCGGTGTGGGGCGACCACTGCTCGCCGATCTCGGATACCACCATCCTCTCGTCGATGGCATCGGGCTGCGATCACATCGACCATGTGCGCACACAACTTCCGTATGCGATGAGCGTGGGCGTGGTCGCCCTGCTCGTGGGCACACTGCCTGCCGGATTTGGCTTTCCGTGGTGGCTCTCACTCCTTATCGGGGCCGGACTGCTGTCGGGGGCGCTGCGCCTCTTCGGCACGCCCGTCGACACACAGGTGGAGGCCGCCGTAGCGTCTTCATCTGACGATTCGTCGCAGCCCCAAGAGGCTTCGGTGCCGTCGGCCTAAGTAGACTTCTATGCCAGCCCAAATCGCAGCTAC
>CAZBTM010000402.1:0-1981 GCA_964494425.1 uncultured Rhodothermales bacterium
CCGAGCGCTTTCGGGCCGTCTATCCTACCATTGCCGATGAGCGCGAGGCCGTCACGCTCATCCCGTTTGTGCTGGAAGGCGTTGCGGGCAACCCGGAGCTGAACCAGCCCGACGGCATCCACCCGACCACCGAAGGCCAGCGCATCGTGGCGCAGAACGTGTGGGAGTACCTGCAGCCCATGCTGGAGCGCCGCCTGGAGGCTGAACCGGCAACATGACCTGCGCATCCACCGTAGCTCGCCATTCTCTTACTTCAAGTTTCGATACCCATGCGCACCATAGGCATCATTCTGATTATCGCCGGCATCGCAGGCTTTCTCATTAGCGACGTGTCGTTCAGCACCACGGAAGAAGTGGCCGACATCGGTCCACTGGAGGTAGAGCGCGAGAAAGAGCGTTCGCTGCCCGTCACGCCCGTTGCCTCGGGCGCGCTGATCGTCATCGGCGGCGTGGTCACCGTCATGGGCATACGCCGTACCCGCAACTGACGTATCCCCTGCACAAAAAAACCTCTGCGTCCGACGGGGGACCGTCGGACACAAGCGGGAATGCCCCAGCGTCTTCTATGTCCTCCCGATCTCTCTCCCACGGCCCTTACACCTATGCTCCTCGCTGTTGACCTGGGCCTGCGGGCCGGATTTGCGTGGTACAACGAGGCCGGACGCCTGCAGTCGTATCGCTCCACCAACTTCGGATCGAACGCCCGCCTAAAGCAAGGGGCCTACCGCATGATGCAGGAGCACCCGGAGCTGTCGTGGGTCGTGCTCGAAGGCGATTCCAATCTGGCCGAGGCGTGGATGCGGCACGCCAAAAAGCAGCGGGCGCATTCGCAGTGCATCGCCGCCGAAACGTGGCGGAAGAAGCTGCTCACGCCCAGTCAGCGCCGCTCGGGCGGCGACGCCAAATCCGCCGCCGACGACCTGGCGCGGCGCGTGATCGACTGGTCAGGCGCTCCGCGTCCCACCTCGCTCCGCCACGCCGCCGCCGAAGCCATCTGCATCGGCCTCTGGAGCGTCCTCAGTCTCGGGTGGCTGGACGAACGGCCCGATTTGTGATGGTGGATTTGGGATTGTGCAGGCGTGGAGCGGTGGTGGATGGCGCGCCACCGCATCGCAGGCGCCCCGCCAATATGAGCGCTGCATGAGGCCCTCCCTATGATCTCGATGGCCGTGGTTTCGAGAAACCTAAAACGAAATGAACGTATGAACAACGGCTCCAGCGACGAGGGTGAATCTCCCGGCCGCAGCCGTTCATCGGAGCAGTGTAATGCTACTTGGATGAAAAAGTAGCGCTATGTGGGGGACTCGGGAGTCCCCACCTGGAGCAGGGCTCCGGCCTCGGCCGGGGCTTTTTTTGTGTTCGTGTTACACCTCCGATCGTAAATTCTCAATCCCCAGCGGGCCGGCTTGATCTCTGCGTGGGCGGATATCGATGATGTTGTTGGCCATGGCGGGAAACCACTTGTCTGCGGTACGGGTTGCGAGTATGCTTCAGGTGCAAAACTCTTCCACGTCCGGTCTCAAACGCGCGGTGCCGCGTCTAATATTCCGGTATCGGGGTACTGGGAGCCCCCGACCTGGAGGTTGAGGGCCTGCACCGGCCCTCTTTTTTGTTTTAGAAGAGCCTGTTGCGAATCACCTCGTAGTTATTTGCAATTCGGCGTGCGTCTTCAGGATTCGACGGGAAAAAGGTTGTCAGATACAGCTCCGAGCGATCTTCCGTTGCCTTAACGGTGGAAGCAAAGTAGCGCTCTCCGCGCCGGATTACGCCGATTTGCGTATTTGCCTCTCGTACGAGCAGTTGCGCAGATTCGATCATAGGCGGGGTCTATCTCCGCGTGTGCGGAGGCATCAGGCGGAAACGCGGTGTCAGTCGGCCATCTCGGGGTCTATCTCCGCGTGTGCGGAGGCATCCTTGGCAAGAGCAGTCCAGTCTCCACCGGTGCGGGTCTATCTCCGCGTGTGCGGAGGCATCCCCATCG
>CAZBTM010000403.1:0-1044 GCA_964494425.1 uncultured Rhodothermales bacterium
TGGCGCCGCTCCATGCCGTCGGCAGCAGCCAGGTGGTTAATCTCAGCCAAGACGGCGCCGGTGGCAGCATCGGCCATGCGGAGCGACTGAGCGTGGGCTTCGCGCTCGGTGCGTGGCAGGGGCGGTTCGGGGCGTTCGGGGAGCAGGGCCGCCCGCTCGGGACGAACGAGCGCGGCAGCTGTTGAGGGCGAGTCGCCTTCCATTATGCAGCGCATCCAGAGCGCCTTGCGTGATACACCAAGCGCGCGGTGCAGCAGCCAGGCGGCCTGTATTCCGCTTGTCTTGTGTGCAGCGATGTGGTCGCGCAGATAGGGCGCGCCAAAGGTCCAGAACAGATCGGGGCCGCGTGCGCCTCCAATGCGGTGTACCAACGCCTGCACCTCATCAACAAACGCCGTCCAGCGCTGGGCAGCGGCCAGCTCCGAGAGCCATCCGAAGCCATGTGACACGGCGACGTCGCCTTCGGAGCCGTCGAGGAGCACGGTACAGCCGGCCTGGCGTGCGGCGCGGTGGATGTGGCGCTGCAGGTACAGGTTGCAGATGTGGGGCGGCGCCGCCAACTCGCGTACGGCGTCATCGAGATGGGCCGCCGGGTTGAGGTGATCTACCGGCAACTGGTGCGTGCGGAAGCGTCCGGTGCGCGTGAGGTGATTGAGGTACGCGCGCTCGTCGCTGCGGCGGCGCAGGTCGGGCGGTAGGTTCGGAAACGTAGCGGCAAAGAGCGGAAGCGGGGCCGCGCTGGGTTGAGCGATATGGGCCAGGCATGCCACTGCCGCGGAGTCGAGTCCGCCACTGGCCGACACGCCGGTGCCTGAGCCCGCCATGCGGTCGTTGACGGCGCGTTGGAACACGGTGCGCAAGCCGCGGGCGCAGGCGCTATCGGAGCTGAAATCGGATGATGGAGGGGCTGGGGCCTGGGCCTCCGCCTGCCAGTAGCGGTGCGATGTGGTGCCTGTGGAGGTGAGCACAAGTGCGTGGGCGGGCGGTACTGCGCGTATCCCTTCGAAAAACGTGTCGAGGCCGCCTGTGGTAGCGCGCACCAGG
>CAZBTM010000403.1:1117-1475 GCA_964494425.1 uncultured Rhodothermales bacterium
CGGTCGATGTGCGCAGCGTGTGCCAGAGCGTTTGCACATCATCGATACGCGCATCGGCGGCGACGTATGTCTGGGCGTCGCGCAGGTGGTGGATGCCTGCGTAGGTGGCACTCCCTACAGTGGCGTGCGGGGTGTGCAGCAGCGGTACGGGCGGGTGCGGCGTGGCATCCGAAAGGATATGCGCGACCCAAGCGTTGGCCGGGGCGGCATGCCAAGAAAAGTGGCCGGCAAGGGGGCGCATGTGCGTAGACTCCGAAAACGGACGAGTAGCAGGGAGATATTAAGCAACCTGCTGTCAGTATATCGGAGGGCGCAGAACGGAGCTATCGGCTTCTGTTGGTGTACACGTGCGCTTTTG
>CAZBTM010000403.1:1487-1961 GCA_964494425.1 uncultured Rhodothermales bacterium
CGCATGGCAACCCGGAAAAGGGCTGTGCGCGAGCCGTTGGAGACGTACGCGCCTTGTCTAAGCAGAAACTGGGACCAGAACAGATCTGACAGGAGCGAACGGGGGACCGTTCGCCCCAGGAAATATTTTATCAGGGGAGCTATCATTTAACGTATATCCACTACCCCGTTAGTCGGAGTTGGGGGCGGCATGGGCAGGCCAGGCGCCGACGAGCGTGGTTTCGTCGGGTAGCGTATGGAGCGGCGACCCATTGAGGTCGAGGAGGGTGAGTCCGTCGCTGGTCGGCACGACGAGGGTTTGGGCATCGACCCAGCCCACAGCCTCCGCGATCCACGCACCAACCGGGAGATCGCGGAAGCCTACAGCATCAGCATCAAGACGGTCGACACATACCGCTTTCGCATCCTCAAAAAGCTCCGCCTGCGAAACAACGCGGAACTGTCCCGCTTTGCCATACAAAACAAACTCATTGAT
>CAZBTM010000404.1:0-1948 GCA_964494425.1 uncultured Rhodothermales bacterium
GAACGAGGGCCAGTTGGTGAAGCAGGGCGCCATCTCGGAGCTTACCGCGGTGGAACGCGAGTACCGCCTGGTGTGCACCGCGCTCCCCAACGAACTGCCCGAAGCGGTGCACCAGCGGCTTGCTCCGCTCAGCAATGAAACAGCCTCCGACGGGCTGCAGAACTGGCGCGTGGCCTCGGACACCCGCACCGACCTGAATGCGCTTATCGACACGCTACGGGCTCACGATGTCGAGATTGAGGCCATCGATCCGGTGCGTCGCTCGCTCGAAGACTACTTCATCGACGTGGTCTCGCCTCCGGCCTCCTGATTGCCGTACGCTACGAATCTACACGATACGGCCTCTTTCGCATGTATCTCACCTGCTGCGTTTCACCATGCAACCCACACTCGGCCTCATTTACCTCACATTTCGCGAGCTCTGGGCCAAAAAAGTGGTGCTGGGCCTCTTCCTGATTAGCTCGCTCCTGCTGGTCATGGTCGCGTTTGCCCTGAACCTGGATGTCGTCGATGGCTCGCTGGCGGGCCTGCGCCTCTTTGGGCAAGCCCCTGGCACCATGGAGGGCCTCTCGCTGGAGAAGCTCGTGTTCGGGGTCGAAGCCGCCGTAGCCGGGGCCGCGTACTGGCTCGGCATCCTGCTGGCTCTGTTTGCCACTGCGCCGCTCATCGTGTCGATGCTCGAACGCGGGCACATCGACCTGCTGCTCTCTAAGCCGATGTCGCGCTCCACGCTGTTCCTGAGCCATGTTGCTGGCGTGTGGGCCGCCGTCGCTGTGCTCACAGTCTACCTGCTCGGCGGGGTGTGGGCGATCATGTCTATCAAGACCGGTGTGTGGAACGGCTCCTTCCTCATCTCCATCGGGCTCGTGGTCGTCATGTTTGGGGTGATGTACAGCACCGTCGCGCTTATGGGGGTGTGGACAGAGAGCACCGCGCTGGCGCTCATTGTAAGCTACGGACTCATCTTCGCTTCGCTCGTGCTGGCCGGACACGAAGCGATTGTTGCGGAATTGGGACTGGTTGGCTCTACGGCGTTCAACGTGCTCTATCATATCTTGCCCAACTTCGCCGAAGTTACAACCATGGTCGCCAATCTGTCGCGTGCTGAGCCGGTTGCGTCGTGGTATCCACTGACCTCATCTGTACTCTTCGGGCTCGTGGCGTACGCACTGGCCACCTGGCAGTTTGTCCGCCGCGACTTTTGAGCACGTGCCGAGCATCCAACAACGCCTCTTGACATTGCAAGCTGCTCTGTAACAACAATTCAGGCCCGTTCGTCTGTTGGGTGATGCAACTGCTTCGTTCTCCGACCCATGCCCCGCCCACCTATGACGCTCTACCCCCGTTTCTCATCTGGGCTGCCCGTGCTGGCAGCGCTGCTCTTTGCCCTTGGTACGCTCGCTGGGTGCGGCCCCAATCCGCCCGAACCCTCCGACGATACCCTGAGCGCGCTTGCTGTCTTTCCCGCTGATGTGCAGAGCGTGTCGATGGTCGACCTGCAACGCCTGAAGGACGATGCGGGCATCTCGTTCTTTGGCGAACGCGGCATCCAGCTCACGCTGCTCGATAGCGATTTTGTGTTCGACCCGCTCTCGCAAGAGCAACGCGCCGACCTGAACGCGTTTATCGAGGCCTCAGGCTTCAATCCCGATACCGACCTGCAGTCCGTGTACGTGGCGGCCTCGCCCATGGGCGAAACCGCTGCCATGAAAGCCCCGCTGCTGGTGCTCAACGCGCAGTTTGAGCGCGATCGCCTGGCGGCCTCGCTGGCCGATGCGACCGACCTCGTAACGCCGGTTGACACGGAAAGCGATATTCCGGTGTTTGCCTTTGCCGATGCGGAGCGAAGCGCCAACGAAGCACGCGCCGACGACCGCCGCATGGCGCTGCTCAACGACCGTCGCATTGCGATCGGAAACCCCGCCGATATCGACGCGCTGCTCGACCG
>CAZBTM010000405.1:0-1947 GCA_964494425.1 uncultured Rhodothermales bacterium
CCCTCTCCAGGGGAGCGGGTTGAGGCTTGCGACTTCCAACTCATACCTCCCACCACCATGATGTCATCCTGAGCGCCGACAGTAGTCGGGGGAAGGATCTCCTGCACGCTCAGTACAATGCCTCACTCTTCAAGATCACCCTCCCCTGCACGTGTGGTACCGGCTTTCAAGAGCGGCACACGGTAGCCCGGAACTGGTATTCCGACAGCGGTCGGAAGGACGTTCCGGGCGTTGTTTCCGAGATCACTTACATTTCCACCAACAAGACGGGGCAGAGGGGCCGTAGGTCATGCTGGTTGTGCCTTGCGACGAACTGGGCGGAGGAATAGCCTGCGACTGGAAGTGCCTGATGTAGACCTGACAGGTTTCGGAAACCTGTCAGGTCTGGATCTCCAGGATCTCTAAAACCGCCGGGGGGTGAACGGGGCGTTCCAGCGGATGCCCAGGGCGGGGGCGACGAACGTGTCGGTACCGGTTTCGGCATCGTCGGTGCGAAGGACGCGGAGTTGGCCTTCAATGAGCAGGTCAGGGCCGATTTCGAAGCCTAAGTGCATATCCAGCGCATCCTCGACCTGACGAATCCCGCTGAGCATGGCCACGCGGTCGCTGACGCGAGTGTCGGTGGAGCGACGGATGTCGGCGCCCACATTGCGGGCATCGGTGCCGCGTCCCCGCCAGGTGCGGTAGTACCAGAGTCCAGCCCGCCACCGGTGCTGCGGACGGTAGGCCAGCCGCGCGGATACGTCGTAGCTGTTAGGTCCGGCGCTGTGCCCAATTGGATCGTTCCAGTGGGCAAAGGTATCAAACGAAAAGCGTCCGGCATAGAAAAACGGGCGGATGCGGCTGCCTTCTACATGCAGCGACCACGCACTCAGCGATGCGGGGGCGATGTTCACGCCCACCAGCCCCGCCCACTGATTGCGCCAGTGGTCCGTGCCGAGGTGCTGCACCGACCAGTCGTTGAGGGCAAGCTGCGCATGCGCTTCGAGTCCGCGCACCACCTGCCAGCGAGCATCGAGTCCGGTGATCGTGTTGTGCGGGCCGCCCGCCATGGATTGGATGCTGCGTACCCCAATGAGGGGCGACAGGTAGTGCGCCTGTACGGCTTTGGGGGGCGCACCCGGTGCATCGCGACGCGAAAAGACGGTCGCCTCGAAGAGTCCGACGGTGAGGTGGGGACTGGGTGCGTACGCGAGCCGGTGAAATGAAGCATAGCGGCGGGATTGGACAGGATCTCCACTTCCTCGATTCGAAATGTCCGTACCAACCGTGAATCGTGCAAAAGATGTTCTATAGGTGAGTCCTTGGTACTGCGCTGTAATACCGAATTGCTCAAATGGAGAGGAGAAGTTGTTGAGAATCAAGCTTCCTATTCCAAATCCCCAATGCTTTCTGCTTCGCCCAAACTGTACGTCCACATACTTATTGGCAAAACCTACTATGCCAGTAGCATCAAAGTAGTCATAAAGTGATCCTTCTTGTTGGAGAACGAACCCAATTCTTGGCGCAGTTCCTCGCCGTCCACCGCTTACCGATTGAAACTCGTTACGGAGCGCCTGGCGTTGATTTTCAGAGGCATACGTATGAAAGTAGACACGTCCGAGGTGGCCGGTGGCGCGTACGCCGCGGCTGTTGCGCCAGGCGGTGTCGGCGGCGCGCGGGTCGGTGCCGCTGTGCTGCACGGGCCCCCGGTAGCCGTTGTAGACGGGCTCCAGCGTGAGGCGGTAGCCGTCGCCTTCGCTGTGGAGGAACGTGTGTCCATCGCGGTAGAGCGCGCCCCACTGCCGGTTGATCCATGCGGCGCCGGGGTCGGACTGCTCGTGGCGCAGGCGGTCGATCGTGCGCTGCTGCGGGGAAGACAGATTCGGTGCCGTCCGTGCGGTGTCGAGTAGGACCTGGGCCTGGGGAGCACGCTGTGGGTGATGGAAGCCGTTGGCGGGGGCGGGG
>CAZBTM010000406.1:0-1936 GCA_964494425.1 uncultured Rhodothermales bacterium
GCACAATGCGATTACGAACACCCGAGACATAAGCTCGAATAGCACGGCGCTGCGCCGTCGTTCCACCATCCCACTCGTCGAGCACAGTGTCCCACTGTGTATCGAGCGGATCCTCTAACGCGTCATGAATCGCCTGGTGCTGCTCTTGAACTGTAGTGGCAGCGTTGTTGGTGGAAGGCATAGCGGTGGCAGGCATAGCGAGTCAGCAGAAAGCCAATGGAGTGAAGCAACGGAGACACATGTGCTTATGTGATGCCACGTGTCTGTACAACTTGAACGACTAACGCAGTCTGAACAAATTATACTGAACATATGACCTGCGCGTCGAAATGCTGCACTTCGGCTGTGTATATACCGACTTCATTACAGTGCCTCTTCCGTTCATTACACGTGCTTTTCCTTATGTTTGTCTTTTTCCCCTGACCCCGTGAACAAACCGGGCGACGGTGTCGCTTCGCGGAAGAGGCGGCACATTCAAACGTCCCATGTTGTGCACATTTACCCCGGAACGTAAGGGAACCTTGCTGCGCCACCGTCTCGTTACGCACATACACTTGGTACACATGTCTGCGCTTCGTCTGTGCTTTTGGCGCGCAGGGTATTCAGTGCGCAGCATAGCTTTATTTCTTGCCTTGAGCTTTCTGCTTTGAGCGGTGGTCCTACGGCACAGCGCACATGCCTCATCTGTGCCTGCGTCTGCACGCTCATGCATGCTGGCTGTCTCCTCCATTAACGAATCCCATGGTTATGGCTGAGCCCTCTGCCTCTTCCGCTTCCAACCCTTCCTACGAAGACCTTGCCGAGGCGTGGAATACCATCTGCCAGCTACTCGGTGCTGATGGGCCCGACGAGGCGATTGCGCGGATCCAGACGCTTACCGACGAGCTCATTACTCTTAGTGAGTTTGAGCAAGTGCTCACACGGCTGCACCAGAAAATTGCAGATCTGCGGGCACGCAACAGCACACTCGAAGCCCGCCTTGACACCCTCACGCAAGAAACTGACGATGATGCCTCGGCGCACGCCCTGCTCGATGCGCTTGACGCCCCAACCTATCAGGACGCGCTCAGCCACATCCAGGCGCTGCAAGACAAGGCCGAAGCGCACTACGCCGCTCAGGAAGCGCTGCAGAGCACCGGTCACGACAACATCGGCAGCCTCATTGACGCCGCCAAGGCCCTACAGCGCGAAAACGACCGCCTGCGCAGTCAGGTTCAGAGCACAGCCCCCGACACCGAGGTCCTGCAGTCGGCCTCCGCCATTCGCATGGTGCTGGGCATCTCAAACATTGAAGAGGCCGAGGAATTTGTGGGGCGCCTCGATGCGCTCAGCACGTCGGTGCGCCGGGCCCTCGATCATCTTGGCATGGACGTACCCGCAGCCCTTAGTGTAGACCGCGCCGATGACGTCGCCTCTTACCTCAATGTACTCACTTCGCAAATTGAGCGCCTGGCCGAGGCTCCGCTACCCGACGACGAAATATTCGAGGCCGCCGACACGCTCAACGCCATCGAGTCCACGCTCGGCATCTCCTCTGCCGAAGACGCGCGCGAAATGGAGTCGATGGTACGCTCTCTGACTGAGGATCTGGAGGCGCTGGCACATGAGCGCGAGGTGCTACGCGAAGAAGGCCTCACCGCCGAAGAAGCGGTATCCATGATTCATAGCATGGAAGATCAGCTCGACGACCTCTACGTCAGCCAAGATGTGAACGCGTCGGATAATGGTACGCTGCCCCCTGGGCTCAAAGATACGCTGGGCGTTGAATCGATCGAGGAGGCGCAACGCGTTGTTGAGCGCACCAAGGAGATGGATACGCAGATTGCCACGCTCTACGAAGAGCAGGAGCAGCTCAACGAACTGGGCATCGATAGCATCGACGAGGCCATTCGGATGATTCGCGACATGAACGACCAGCTGGTTGAGCTCTACGAGG
>CAZBTM010000407.1:0-1919 GCA_964494425.1 uncultured Rhodothermales bacterium
CTGCATCGCTTGCTTCAGGGTTGAGGCCTGGCCTGTGCTGATGTCGAAGTTGCACGCAAATGCGATACGCTCCTGGATCTCATCGACCGCGCTGTCTTCGTCGAGCTCGCGAAAGATCCACTCGTTCGAGCGCTGGAAGTTAGCAATGCGATCAAACATAGCAGGCGAGTCTTCATAGCGATCGCCAATTGCGTTTAGCCCCGGGTTGGCGTTGCCATGATCAGTGGTAACCACAAGCAAGGTGTCGTCGCGGTCGGCCACAAAGTTGAGCACAGTGGCAATGGTCTCGTCGAATGCCACCTGATCGTAGAGCAAGCCCGCGGTGTCGTTCGAATGCGCGCCGTGGTCTACGCGTCCGCCCTCCACCTGCAGCAGAAAGCCCTCTTCGTGCTGGTTCAGTCGACCCAGCGCCGCCTCGGTCATCTCAGCAAGCGACGGGACTGTGCGCTGGAGCCGGTCGATGCGGCGACGGTCGAGCTCATAGGGCAGGTGACTGTCGTAAAACAGGCCCAGTGCTTTTTCAGCGCTGGCCACGTCGCCCAGGTCGCTGCGGCTGCGCAGCACGCGGTAGCCCGCATCGGCAAAGGCCGCGGTAAGGTCCTGGTTGTCATCGCGCCCCTCGGCGGTAAAGTGACGCGCACCGCCGCCCATGAGTAGGTCATATCCGCGCTCCAGGTACTGCGCTGCGATCTCATCTTCCATCCACCGCTGCGGCATGTTGATGCCGAACCCAGCTGGCGTAGCATGGGTGATGCGCGCCGTGCTGACAAGTCCGGTAGCTTTGCCCGCGTCTCGAACAATCTGGCAGATGGTGCGATAGGGGTTCTCGTCGGGGTCCATGTTCAGCACCGTATTGTTGATGCGATGGCCGCATCCCCAGGACGAAGCCGCAGCGGCAGACCCCGTCACGAGCGAGTTGAGTGGTGTCATGTCCATGAACGCCTTCGCGTCGTAGGCCTGCTCACGGTACAGGTCAACCCAGTGCGAAGTGCGGTCGTGATGGCGCTGCAACAGCTGGTCGGTCATGGTGAGCGTGCCCTGGCTCATGCCATCGACCACCAGAAAGATGATGTTGCGCGCATCGCCCTGCACATCGGCACGCGGACGGACCGACGCAGATGCGGTGGCCCCGTCGCCGCCCCACAGGCCCATGCTAAGGGCTGCCGAAGAGAGCGCAGTGCGCTTCAGAAAAGCACGCCGGTCCACGCCCTGCGCCGACTCGGCATCAGCCGAGGCATCGCGAGGCGAAGGCGAATGAGACGACGGATGCGGATCAGAATGGTCCGTAAAAGCCATAGACAAAGCAGGTAGATGTACGAAAGCAAACAGCAATGGCGGGCCCGGTGCCGGGTTTCAGCAGCCCACCGGATGAGATAATACCGGTTTCATCGCAGAAAGATGACAGCGCAGCGTTTCCTTTTGTTAAACTTTCCAGCCTCTAAGCATCTCCAAGCGCCGTCGTTCGGGCCGCCCATGCGGCGTGTAGGCACGCTACTCACCGGTGTCAACGCGCTCAAGGTGCCGATCAAACCAGTTGAGGATACGCGGCGTCACGTCCATGAGCAGTTTGGGCTCGCGAGGACCGTGCGGCGTGCGTGGGTAGATCACCATCTCGGTGGGCACGTCCAGGCGGTTCAGCGCGCGGTAGAACTCCTGGCCCTGACGCGTAGGCACGCGGTCGTCTTCGGCGCCGTGGAGCACCTGCGTAGGCGTAGTCACGCTGTCGATGCGGTAGATGGCCGAGTGCCGCTCGTACGTGTCGACGTTATTCCAGAATTCCCCGCCCATATGCGCCGTGAGGTAATCGGGGATGTCTGTTGTCCCCACCATGCTAACAAGGTTGGGTAGTCCGGCCCCCATACTCGCTGCCTTGAAGCGATCCGTTTTGGTGACCGCGTACGAGGTCATGTAGCCGCCGT
>CAZBTM010000408.1:0-1918 GCA_964494425.1 uncultured Rhodothermales bacterium
TTCCTCGCCGGCCGAAATATGCTCATCGACGCTCACGTATTCAGAGATCGACGCTTCGGTCACCTCAAATGAACCGCCTTGCTCCTCGGCATAGGCCTGACGGATCATCTGAATCTCTTCTATGCCTGCGGCCAGGTCGTCTTCGTAGGTGTTGATCCAGTCGAAATAGGTGATGCCTACAACGTATACGACCGAAAACGCGACGGTCGCCCACAGCGTCCAGATCCACCAGCCGGGCATCGGGTTGTCGTATTCCTGGATGCCGTCGTAGTGGTGGCCCTGAATGAGTTCATCGGAGGTACCGCCGTAGAGCACCGAGCCGTCGTCGGCGCCGGTGTTAGAGGAATCTGTGCTGGAGGGGTCAGTGCGACTCATGAGGAAGATCCGTTTTGGTGAGGCGGGGCATCGTCGAGCGGGATGTGTTTCGCGTGTTCACGAAACTCCTTGGGCATCCAGAAGGCGTACAGCACAATCATGCAAAAGGCGAACACGAAGGCCACCAGACCAATTTCGGCAAGGGGACCGGTTTCGAGGGTGCGCAGGGCGTCTTTCCACATGGGAAGCAGGGGATTGAGGACACAGGATGCAAAGGGAGCAGGTCAGTTGGAGCCCGACGCGGTCGACGAGGCGTCGCTCAGCTCGTTCTCCACATTGGGAGCCGCGTCGAGGTCGGTCCCCAGGCGTTGCAGGTAGGCCACGAGCGCGACGATCTGCTTCGACGCAAGATCAGCCGGGCCGCCCTGCTGCTCGATCTCGCGAGCAATCTCGGCGGCCTGCTCTTCGGCCAATTCGGTGGCCTGCGCAATCTCTTCGTCGGAGTAGGGTGTGCCCAAGGCGCGGAGCGCACGCAGCTTGCGCGGCAGCACATCGAGGTTGGCGTCTTGTTCGAGCATCCACGGGTAGGGCGGCATGATCGAGCCGGGACTGGTCGAGCGCGGGTCTTCCATGTGGCGCACGTGCCACAGGTGGGGGTATTTGCCGCCCACGCGGGCCAGGTCGGGGCCGGTGCGCTTTGAGCCCCACAGGAAGGGGCGCTCGTAAACCGTTTCGCCCGCGCGCTGGTACTCGCCATAGCGCTCCAGTTCGTGGCGGAAGGGGCGCACGGCCTGCGAGTGGCAGCCCACGCATCCTTCCGAGATGTAGATGTCGCGCCCGGCCAACTCAAGAGGCGTAAACGGCTCCACGGTTTCAATGCGCTCAGCAGCGTCGTCGGCCAGCATGAGCGGCACGATCTCCACGAGCCCGCCCACCAAGATCGCGATGGTTGTTAGTACAGTGAACACGAGCGGCCACCCTTCGAGCGAGCGGTGCATCCCGTCTTTGTCAATGAAGCGACCCATAATACAGCAAAGAAAGTGTCAGGGGGAAGGAGCAGGAAGGCACGAAAAGCCGGTTAGTCGTCGCCGGGGGGAGGCAGTTGCACCTTTCTGGTGCCGGGGCGCGGGGTGTCGTCATCATCGTCATCGTCCTTACCAGATGTGGTACCAGACGCCGTGGCCGTGTCAGGCGTAGGGGCTGCCGCGCCATTCCCCTCGGCCCCAGTGCCGGGTGCGCCGTCGCCGCTCATGCCTGCCGTAACCGGCTTACGAGCCGCGATCTGGGCCGCGTCGGGCAGTGTGTCGGGCGCATCGCGAATCGTCATCATAACGTTGACCACAAGCATCACCATGCCCGCCAGATAAAGGCTGCCGCCAATGAAGCGCGCCCAGTACATGGGGATGACCTGCACTACGGTTTCCATGAAGTCGGGATACATGAGGCGCCCAGCATCGTCGAAGGCGCGCCACATTAGGCCCTGCGTGATACCCGAGACGTACATCGAGATGACGTATACCAGAATGCCGAGCGTGCCCACCCAGTCCGCAAACAGGGCGTGCGGACTATGAACATTCTCAGGCGAGATCGAAGGTTTCAGACG
>CAZBTM010000409.1:0-1914 GCA_964494425.1 uncultured Rhodothermales bacterium
GATGGCGTCAAATCCGTTGGGGGAGAGGTCTTCCGTGGCTGCCAGGAAGTTGGCTGCCGCGTTATTCACAAGCGCGGTGACGGGTCCCTGTGCCTCTTCGGCCTCGTCGAAAAAGGCGTTGACGGATTCGGCGTCGCGCACGTTGCACGAGATGCCGTTCGCGGTGCCGCCCTCTTCTTCGATGACAGCAACCGTTTCATCGAGCGGCTCGGTGCGGCGTCCGTTGATCGTGACCGATGCGCCAAGCGCCGCGCACCGCTCGGCCATGGCGCGCCCGAGGCCCGTTCCGCCGCCAGTAATCACGATGTGCTCGCCGTCGAGGAGGTCGTCTGCAAAAATGGTAGACATATGTATCTGTTGGTGTTAAATGGTAAAGAGGGATGCGATAGGCTATCTCCGCACATCATACGGATGCGTCACCCACAACCACAACGGCCCGACACGTTGCCTGAACGTGCCGGGCCGCTCCCGTCGAGGAATCGTGCACGGATTGCACACGATGGTATGACGCGGTTCAGCGCCAGTTGGGTTGAGGGGTTGCCGGTTAGACCGCTTCGGGATCTGTAGGCGTAGCCGCCGGAGCACCGTCGCCTGCGGTTTTCGGGGTGGGCGCGCCGTCGCCACGGGGGGTACCCGGACGGCGGATGCTGGCGCGGTATTCGTCGAGCGTGAACGAGTCCACCTTGACGTACTGCGCTTTCGCTTCTTCAGCGCGCTGCACCAGGTCGTACTCGTCCTGGGTGATGATGCCCTGGTCGAGTGCTTCGTCGAGCAGGGTCAGCGGACGCGCCTTCGGCAGGTCGCCGTTGCGGATGGCGTCTTTGATCGTCTGTCCGATGTGATACGCCTCGCGGTTGAGTTCGAATGCGTGCTCCAGCTGCCCAATCGGGTCGCTCGGATCGGTGTTCGTGTAGACGCCTTGGGTGAGCCACTCGCGCGCGCCGTCTTTCTGCTGGATGGCACGGGCAATGGTGTGGCCCAGGTCGTCCGATGGGTCGGAGCCGATGGTGTTCAGCCGCGACCACGGCGCGACGATGCCGCGCAGTGCCCATGTGAGGCCGGGCACCTTCAGGTTGGTGTACAGCCCTTCAAACGCCTCGTCGATACGGGCAAAGGCGTGCTGGAGCGCCCAGTGCATGAACGGCTCCTGCTCTTCGGGGCGTCCGTCGCGTTCGAAGCGCGCCAGCGTGGCCGTAGCCATGTACATCCACGACAGAACATCGGCAAAGCGACCGGTAATCTTCTCTTTGCGCTTCAGTCCGCCGCCCAGCGTGCCCATCGCCACATCCGCCCAGAAGGCGAAGCTGGCCGAGGCCCACGCGAGTTTGTGGTAGTACTTCGCGGAGGGTCCGCCAACCGGCGAGGACGCGAGGCGACCGCGCGTTAGACTGAGACCGAAGGCGCGGAAGCCGTTGCGCACCACGTGGCCAATGTGCGGCCAGAATGCGTTGTCGAAGGCCTTCACGTCGCCCTCCATGAGCGCCTCGATCTCTTTGAGCGCGTACGGATGGCAGCGGATGGCTCCCTGCCCGAAGATCATCATGGTACGTGTGAGGATGTTTGCCCCCTCCACGGTGATGCTAATGGGCACGCCGGTATAGGCATTGGCCATCAGGTTCTTCGGACCGCGCGAGATGCCGTTTCCGGCGAGCACGTCCATGGCGTCGTTCACCGCGTCGCGCTGCAGTTCGGTGAACTGGTACTTGGCGATGGCGGAGACAACCGATGGCTTCTCGCCGTTGTCGACCGCGCCGTTGGTGTACTGGCGCGCGGATTCGAGCAGGTACGAGTAGCCCGACATGCGCGCCAGCGGCTCTTCGATGCCTTCGAATTTGCCAATGGAGAGTCCGAACTGCTCACGCACCGCGGCGTGGCCGCCCGCAACGCGGGTGCAGTACTTGACGCCACCGGTAG
>CAZBTM010000410.1:0-1299 GCA_964494425.1 uncultured Rhodothermales bacterium
CGGGCGGTGCCCAGCTTGCGAATGGGCTCGCGCACGCCCAGCTGCTCGGCCTCGGTGGGCGTGGGGGCGTCGCTACCCTGCTTGGCTTCGCACACAAAGCAGCCGCGCTTGTACAGATCGATGAAGCCATGCGAGCGGCTGGCATTGTGGGCGTACTGCACGCGGCGCTCAAAGACGTAGTCGTTGGTGCGGGTGTTGTCGGAGGCGGGGTCGGGGCGCGGCACCTCCAGCACATCGCACAGCTCGCTCAGGAACAGCTGATAGTTGGCGCGCTCGGAGCCGCCAGAGGATGACCAGCGCTCGATGAATTGGGAAATGGTCATACAGAAAAGAGGCGACAGGCAACAACGGAGTGGATAGTTCTCCTATTCGAGCAGGAAGCAGGAGTTCGCCTGTAACTCTCCGCACGCCCTCACTTCTCATGCCGCCGGTGTCGCGTTCGGCGCAAAGGTCGCCTCGATCCAGTCCCCGATCTCGTCGCGTACGCGGCGGAAGACGGCCAGCCGCTCCGCTTCAGAGCCGGTGGCGGCCGAAGGGTCGTCGAACGACTGATGCATGTTCTGCTTCGTCGCGGGCAGGTACGGGCAGTTCTCGCGCGCCGCGTTGCACACGGTCACCACGTAGTCGAACGTGCGGGCCTCCGCCACCGTGTCGATCGTCTTCGAGGTGTGCCCCGAAATGTCGATGTACGTGTCGCCGTAGCGATCGCGTAGCAGCCCCTCGGCCATCTGAGAGCGCGCGGAGTTGTGGGTACAGATGAAAAGCACAGACGGCTTTGCCATAGCAGATCTGGGTCAGGTTAGCAGGTCGTAGCAGACGATTCGTCGATCAGGTCGTCCCAAAACGCATCAAAGCGCTCACGCAGCAGCTGCAGCGCGACCGGATCCAGGCAGTAGCACACACTTGGGCCATCGATGGTGCCCTGAATGAGGCCGGCCTTCTTCAGCACCTTCAAGTGCTGCGACACCGTGGACTGCGCCAGCGGCACATCGTCCACAATCTCGCCGCAGATGCAGCTCTCTTTGTGGGCAATCACCTGCAGAATCTGCAAGCGGGCCGGATGCGAGAGCGCCTTAGCCTGTGTGGCCAGCTTGTTCAGATCGGTGGCGAAGTGGTCTGCTTTCGTGCGCATGTAGAACGTGGGCGTGTTGATATAATCGGTATAAAGCGATAGAGGGATACGCGGGTCAGGTTCCTGGTTAGGGCGTTGCGACAGCTATTGCGGGCCATCGCCTGCTCCTGCATCCGGCCGTACCCGTACAGGCACAACGCGTTGGGCGATGCATTGAAGCACCTGTG
>CAZBTM010000410.1:1331-1892 GCA_964494425.1 uncultured Rhodothermales bacterium
CGGGCTGGCTGCCCGTCGTGTTTTTCTCACTTGCTGCGCCTGTCAATGTCGAATCCTGCATCCGCACCCTCGGCCTCTGCGCTCCGCCCGCTCATTGGAGCTGTAGTCGACGACCTCACGCTCTACCACCGTGCGCTCACGCACCGGTCGTGCCTACGCGATCCGCATATCGATGTCGAGCACTCGAACGAGCGGCTGGAGTACATCGGCGATGCGTTTCTGGATCTGCTGGTTGCTGTCGAGCTCTATGAGCACTTCCCTGAGGAGAACGAGGGATTTCTCTCGCGCATGCGAGCGCGGCTGGTGAGCGAGACGCCCCTGGCCAACGCCGCCCGCCGCTGCGACCTGGGCCGGTACCTGCGCCTCAGTCCCAACGCAGAAAACAACGGCGGACGCAAGAAGCCCAGCATTCTCTCGGATGCCTTCGAAGCCTTTACCGCAGCGCTCTACCTGGATCAGGGCCACGATGCCGCCGCGCAGTTCGCCCGCCGCTACCTGCTCGACCCAACGGATTTCAGTACGCTTGTGCACCGCAATCGCAACTACAAGAGCTTGCTGCAA
>CAZBTM010000411.1:0-1844 GCA_964494425.1 uncultured Rhodothermales bacterium
CTCCGAGGGTGCAATAGATTGCAATAACGGAAGCACATCGGGAGCCGCCACTTCTGTCACCGCAAACTCGCCTGTCGTTGCATCCAGAAAGGATACACCGGCTGTGTCGCCGTCCCAGTGCACCGCCGCCACATAGGTCGACTGCTTCGGATTCAGCAGCTGATCGCGAAACGACACGCCCGGCGTCACGACCTCGACCACGTCGCGGTCCACAACCTTGCCGCTGGAGCTGCTGGCATCTTCGACCTGCTCACAGATCGCCACGCGCAGCCCCGAGCGGATGAGCTTCGGCAGATGGCTATCCACAGAGTGATGCGGAAAGCCCGCCATCGGCACATCGTCGGCCTCGCCGTTGTTGCGGGTGGTCAGCGTAATCCCCAGAATGCGGCTCACCGTCTTCGCATCCTCATCGAACGTCTCGTAGAAATCGCCCATGCGAAAGAGCAGCACCGCCTTCGGGTGGCGCTCCTTGATGCCGTAGTACTGCCGCATCAACGGCGTGCGGCCTTTTTTCGTAGAGGTTGCCATAGGGGGATACGCAGCGGATCAGCCAAAACAGAACAACGAGACCGGCTTGCAGGAGCCCTGGCAAGCACGCGATGTACGTAATCTATCGTTTAGGCGTTCGCTCTGCAATAACAGTCCCTCGCAGCCCCGTGAAAATCACCGGAGGATCGGACAGTGGAAGGGTGGAGGTGTCGAAGCCTTACCGTTCGGTTGGCCTCTGCGGGGCGGGTGGAAGTATGTTATTCCGCCAGCGGATCCCATATGCGGGCCATGGGCAGCGCAAATTCCTCGACAACCGTATCGGCAGTGACGGTGTCGGGGCGGTCGAGTGTGGTTCGGAGCCCATCTGGCGTGTAGATCGACACCGTTTCGGTTTCGGGGTCGATCAGCCATCCAAGTCGCACCCCGGCGCGCATGTACTCGTTCATCTTGTTCTTGAGCGCGTCGAGCGGATCCGTCGGCGAGCGCAGTTCAATCACGAAGTCGGGAGCCAGGGGGACGAAGCCGTCGCGTTCCTCACGTGAGAGGGCGGCAAAACGATCATGGGCAACCCACGCCACATCGGGGGCGCGGTGCGCCCCATTCGGAAGCTTGAACATGGTGCTCGAATCAAACCCGAATCCGCCGCCCTGATCATCGATCCACGCGGCAAGGTGGCGATAGATATGGAAGTTTCGAGCTCCAGAGGTACCACCGGTAGGGCTCATAAGCGTGAGGGTGCCGTCAGGGTTTTGCTCAATAGAAAGGCCCTCGTTTTCCGCGCAGAGCGCCTGAAATGCTTCATCAGAGAGCGGATCCTCAAGCTGGATACGCATGCGCTGCATCGGAAGCACAGGCTGTATCACCGCATCGAGAGCAGACGGAATGCGCGGGGCGTCGACAGTCGTTGGCATGGCGGACCCGGCTCGATGATGAAGAGGAATGCACGGTGCTGACACGTACAGCAGCTTGAGATGTGAGATCCCTGTTGAGTGCTGGAAGCGTCTCCCAACACCCTCCACACGACTTGTCATCCTGAGCGGCGCTCCGACTACTGTCGGGGCAGAGTCGAAGGATCTCCTGCACATTTGCATTTCCTTACGAGCTGGAGACGCCTGCTGAATCCCGTAGGAGATCGTTCGACTCCGCTCGCCATGACAGTTTTTTTGCGGGGTAGACTGTGCGGGACGTTCCAGTCCCGCGCTACCTAACGCAGTGTGCAAATTTTCCCATTGTCCTTTCGGGGCGGGCATCCCCCTTTGTCGCTACGCGACATGTACTCCGCTTCGCGAAGGGGGAAAGACCCGAACAGCGTGAGGGAATGGGGGATGCCAGGACCGCGTATTCTGCCACAAGGC
>CAZBTM010000412.1:0-1843 GCA_964494425.1 uncultured Rhodothermales bacterium
GCGACCGTGCTATCGTGAGTGCCACGCCCGGCACCACGCGCGATGAAATCGAGGCCGAAGCCGAACTCGACGGACTCCTGTTTCGCTTTGTGGATACGGCAGGCCTGCGCGACACCTCCAACCAGATCGAAGCCGAGGGCGTGCGCCGCGCCGAAGCCTCCATCCGTGAGGCCGATGTGCTGCTCTACGTTTACGATCAGCAGCGCGGCCTTGATGATGACGAGCGCGCGTTTTTGCAGGAACTGTCGGATGCAGAGCCCTCGGTGCCTACCGTTGTTGTCGCCAACAAATCCGACACGGTAGACACCGAACGCACCCCCGATCTCGACGTGGGGCATGCGCTTTCCTTCTCGGCACTCGACGCGTTTGACGATGCGGACGAACTCGACCGCCTCACCACCGCACTCCTCGACCAGGTCGCCGCCGACTTGCGCGACACGGAAGCCTCGGCTGTTGTCATGAACAAGCGCCACCGTCAGCATCTGCAAGAGGCGCAGACCGCATTGGAGCGGGCGCAAACTGCCTATGAGCAAGGTGTGTCGAGCGACCTGCTCACGCTCGACCTGCGTGAGGCGTTGCATGCGCTCGGCGCCATCACCGGGGAGGTAACGAACGAAGACGTGCTCGGCCAGATCTTCTCGCAGTTCTGTATTGGGAAGTAGAGGCCCATTCAATAGCCGTTGAGAAGCGCAGAAACTACTTGATTTCGGTTGGCTTTTCCAGTTTCACCACGGCAGGCTCGTTCTCTATGGTAATCAGGTATACATGCGACTCCGACACCACGATGTCACGCGTAGCGTACGGAAGTTCGAGGGTCTGCAAGTGATTGCCTGTGCGCTTATTGTACACGTGTAGTGTGCGCGTCTCATTAGTCGCATCCATTCCGCCGTGCTCTGTCCATCGCTTTCCAGAGTGGAGCACATACAGGTGCTGATTATCTACGGCCATGCCGATCGTCGCAATGGGATAGCGGTCGCGGGGGGGAGCCCGCATGGTAGCCTGGTCAGACGCACCGACATACTCGGGAAGTTCTATCTCGTCGGGATTGTTTGTGCTGAAGAGCACCTCCCCGGTGTCGATAGAGGCAGCCACAATACGACTGCTGCTGTCGAATCCGAGGTAGACCGTTTCTGCATCTATTACTGTGGTTCCAAACTTGAGCAGCGGATTCTCCTCTGCAGGAGCAAATTCTTCGATTTGAGCAAGGTCGATGCTCCACAGTTCATTCCCGATTTCAAAACGCCTGCCGTCATCTGTTGCAAATGTGTATCCACGTGCGAGCACAGCATTTTGCTGGAGAAGAGGACGTACCACCACAAGATCGTTTCCCAGGGCTGCTCCAAACGAAATGCGACGGTCATTAATTCGATGCACAAATTGCCCCGTATCGATCTCGAAAATGGAGATCCCTTGTGTCTGAAGATCGGTAAGCGCAACGTGATTGTCGTCTATCTGAAAGAGACCACCGAGTGCCTGTATTTCGCCGGGTCCTTGTCCAAGAGCGCCTATCTCTCTGCGCATCTGCCCATCATCATCTCCAAGTACTTGTAATGGAACATCGGCTCGGAAATCGCCAACAAGGATTTCTCCATCATGGACGTGTAAAAAATAAGGATCAGTCAGTAAGACATTGCTGCGCCATACCTCCTTCCAGTCCGCAGGGGAGGCCTCCGAATGCACAGGTGAAGGCGCCACGTGGTGATCTGGGAACGGTGCAGGTGGCCCGCCCGACGACGCTGCCAGAACGTATAGTGCCATTGAAAGAAGAGAAGCAACACTGAGGATTCGCTTCATGGCTCCGGTGATATTCTGTGTAACTGAACGGGGTCGTAATTGCAGGAAT
>CAZBTM010000413.1:0-1832 GCA_964494425.1 uncultured Rhodothermales bacterium
CTGCAGGCACTGCCACAAAGCCATGCATCCATGCTGCTCGGCCTGCGCGTGCAGGCGCTCCACCCGCTCCCGCTCGTCCCGGGCGCGGTCAGCCATTGCCTCCGCCGCATCCCGCTGGTGGGTCGCACCCTCCAGCCCCGCCTCTGCCGCGGCCAGGCGGGCACTTGCTTCTGCCTGTGTGCGGCTATCAAGGATGGACGCAGTGGGGGCGCTAAGCAGGGCCAGGGTGTCGCCAGCGGCTATGGCATCGCCCGCCCTCCACCGCATCCGATGCAGCGTACCGCCCGTTGGGGCCCTGACCACGTAGCGGTCTTGCACCGCGGTGATGCCCTCTTCTTCGATCACCACCTGCAGGTTACCGCGCGTTACTTCGGCTGTTTGCACGGCAATAGGATCCGGCCAGAAGCCGTATACGAGCAAGGCCAGCACCACGAGTGCAGCCACGACAAGGCCGATGGTCTTCTGAGACAGAGGGAGCATACGTTCACTCTCTGGTTTTGAGTACAGCGATCAGATCAAGCGTATGGAGCTTTCGTCGGAGGATAACGGCGGAGACGATGGCGGAGATTAAGACAACCGTAGCGGCGGTCGCAAATGTAGCACGGCTGAGGGCCAGAGGGATCTGGTAAAGATCGGTTTCGAGGAGGGCCAACACCCCTGCGGCACCGACGGCGCCAAGTGCAAATCCAAGCGGAAGGGCAACCAGGGTCAGCAGGGCAATCTCCCCAATGAGGATGTACGAGATTTCCCCTTGAGTGAAGCCCAGCACACGCAGGCTGGCCAGCTCGCGATCGCGCTCCGAAAGCGTGATGCGCGCGCTGTTGTAGATCACCCCGAACGCAATGACTCCGGCAAACAGACTCAGGATGAAGGTAAACACCAGCAAGTTCTCAGCCGAAGCCTCCTCGAAGCCCTCTACAGCTCGATCCTGTGAAATAACCCCCGCCACCTGAGGCCGATCCAGGATCGTCTCCTGTAGGATGTCCATGGCTTCCTTCTCGATCATCAGAAAGGCTCCGGAAAGCGACGGCCCTTCCCCCAAAAGACGGTATAGCGCGTCGAAGTCCATGTAGGCGCCTACACCGATAAACTGCTCGGCGCGTCCTACAACTGGTACAACGCGAGTGTGGCGCGCGCCTTCAAGCACCTCCACGCGGATGCGGTCTCCGGGAGCTACGTGCAGCGTGCGTGCCAGCCGGTCGCTCAGCACGATGTCCTCCCGGGGAATAGGGATCGGCTGCAGGGCTGTGTCGACGACACGGCGCAGATAGGGAGCAGGCAGGATGCCCTCCAGAGAGACGTCCTGTGTACGGTGTTCATGGTGAAGCCGCACTGGTACAGCACGAAACGGCTCGGCGTAGGTGACGCCTTGCAGGCTGGCGATCTCATAGAGTGCGCGCGGAGCGGTCGGTTCAGTAAAGGTCACCGTCAGGTCCTCGCGCTGAATGATCTCGAACTGCGCCTCTATCAGATAGTCTACCGCATCGGTAAAGAAGAGCCCGAGCACCAGGATGGCACAGGCGGCCGCCATCCCAATGACCGTTAGGGTCGATTTGATCGGCTGCCGCTCCAGGTTGCGCAAAATCATGCGTGTGGGCTGGTCGAAGAAGCGCTGCAGGCCGATCCGTTCGATGAGGGTGGACTTGTATGTGGGGGGCGTGGCCGGTCGCATCGCCTCTGCGGGGGGCAGTCGTACGGCCCGCGCCACGGCCCCGGTAACGCCGACCAGCGACGCACCCGCGGTGAGCACAAAGGCCGTTCCCACTACCGGCCATTCAAGGGTGTACGTCAGCACTGGAAACCGGAAGAAGTCGAGATATAGCTGCCCCATG
>CAZBTM010000414.1:0-1828 GCA_964494425.1 uncultured Rhodothermales bacterium
CGGTAGTACGGTGGTGTGCAGTTCGTGTCCGCCCGCGTTGCCGAACGAGGCGACGCTTGCGTGGCGCTTTAGCTGCGCAATGAGGGTGGCCAGTGTGTTTCCTCCTACGGCGTCGATCGCCCCGGCCCACTGGCCCGACTCCATGGGGCGCTTGGGCCCGTCGCTGAACGCGTCACGATGCACAATGCGTGCGGCACCAAGCGTATCCAGGTAGGCGTGTGCATTTTCGCTTCCAGTGGAGGCCACGGCGGTGTATCCGGCCTGCGCCAGAAGCGCCACGGCCATGCTTCCCGCTCCCCCCGACGCCCCGGTTACAACGACCTCGCCGCTCTCGGGCGTGAGGCCGTGGTCTTCGAGGGCCATCACCGAGAGCATAGCGGTGAACCCGGCGGTGCCAATGGTCATGGCCTGGTGCGGCGATAGGCCCTCAGGCAGGGCCACGAGCTGATCGGCGCGCACGCGCACCTCTTCGGTGTAGCCGCCCCACACGTCTTCGCCCAGCCCCCAGCCGGTGCCAATCACGCGGTCGCCCGCCTCCCAGGCATCGCTTTCGCTGGAAACCACCTCGCCCACCAGGTCAATGCCCGGCGCAATCGGAAAGTCACCCCGAATGATAGGCGCGCTGTTGGTTACAGCCAGCGCGTCTTTGTAGTTAATGCTGGAGTAGAGCACCCGCACGTGGGTATCACCCGGCGGCAGGTCATCCGTCGTAATCGTATCGAGACGAGGCGTTACCTCGCCATCGGTGTTGTGGAGCAGCAGTGCGCGAAACATAATCAGGGTGGAGGATGCGTGAGGGATTCTATGATGGACAGATGGATGCAACTACATGCGGGACGCGCCTATCCGGCACGCCCCGCAGGGTACAGATGTTACAGACGTGGCGTGCCGTTGTTAGGGGCAGCCGTCTTCTTTGACGACCTCGCCTTCAATAACGACTGTGCACGCGCTGGTGACGTACTCGAACGGGTTGCCGTTGTAGAGCACCACATCGCCGTGCTTGCCGGGTTCGAGGGTGCCAATCACGTCGCTCTGCCCAATGATGTCGGCAGCCGTGCGCGTGATGCTGGCCAGGGCGGCCTCGTGCGGCAGTCCGTTGGCCGCGGCAACGCCCGCTTCAAAGAGCACTACACGCGTTTTGGGCACGTAGGCTTCGTATCCACTCTGAATGGCCACCGGAATGCCTGCTGCATGCAGCGTAGCTGCGGTGGTAAGCTGGGCATTCTCCGCCGCGCCGAACGGGCGGATTTTGGGCGGGTGGAGCACGACAGGGATCCCTGCTTCAGCAATCTCTTCAGTGACGAGATAGGCCTCGGCGGCCCCTTCGAGCACCAGGTTGAAGCCAAACTCGTCGGCCAGCCGCAGCGCCGTCATGATGTCGTGGGCGCGGTGGGTCTGGATGAACGCAGGAATCTCGCCATCGAGCACTTGCACAAGCACTTCCATGGGCAGGTTGCGTTCGCGCTCGTCCTCGGGCGTGTCGCGGTAGCGCTCGGCTTGCAGGAACATGTCGCGGAGCATCGCAGCGCCCTTGGCCCGCGTGCCGGGCGATTCAAACCGCTGCGTGGCTGCCGGACCCAGTGTCATGGAGAGCGCGCTGATGTCGCTCAGGGACGCGTCATCCACGGTTTCGCCAGTGGTTTTGAAGGTGGCGGTCTGTCCGCTGATGAGTGCGCCCGGGCCGTGGCCGGTGTGCACGGTGGTGATGCCCTGATCGCGCAAAAAGGCAACCAGTTCTTCTTGCGGATTGTACGCGTCGATGGCACGCAGCTCCGGCTGCATCGGGGCCGTGGTATCGAGCTGGTCCTGATCGGAGTCTACGTTGTAG
>CAZBTM010000415.1:0-813 GCA_964494425.1 uncultured Rhodothermales bacterium
TCGGGGAAGCCCAACGTGTAGATTACAGGCCGCCGACCGCCTTCGTCGCGCATTTGGGCGTGGTCTGCTGACGTGCTTCCGTGCTGCGACGCAGCGGTGAGGCGCGCGTTTTCAAGGGTGGCCTGCGTCTGTGCCTTGCCATCGGGGAGTTGGTGTACATCGGTAAGGTGCCCGTTCTGGTAGAGCCCGAGTAGGGCATCGTGGGCACGCCAGAACAGCACTCCGCAGGTTCCGGTGCTTCCCTCGGGTTCAAATCCCAGAGCCAGCCCCATGCTTGCAGCATACCCGCCAATGTAGTGCGGCACGAGGCCCACGCTGCGGAGCTGCTCATCGTGGTCGTTGATTGCTGACCTGTTGGCAACAACAACCAGCGCGGTCCGCGTCTCATCGGCATGGTATTCCTCTCGATGCGTGCTCTCGTGTTCGGAGGGGTCGGAAGGGGGACGGCGTGAGCCCGTCGACCGATGCATTGCCCCTTTGGGAGTCTGCTTGCTGCTCTGTCCGTCTCCGTCATGGAGCAGCGTGTGCCGTATGGCAAACTGACGAACGTCAACACCGGAAGGAAGAAGCGCGTCTACAGCGTAGCGCTTGACCCAGTCGGCGCGCTTTTGTGAATCGTTAAAGTGAGGCACGGCAACGGTGGCCTCGCGCACCTGGGCAGACGACACATGGGATGCTACCCGTGCTGTATGCGGGTTTAGCGTCTCAGTCAGACGGGCAAGCGTGTCGGTGTACGCTTCGTCTGGATCGCGCTGCACGGAGGCGGCCCCTCGAATCCACACGCGTTCTCGAATCCGTGTAAGCTCAACCCCC
>CAZBTM010000415.1:823-1301 GCA_964494425.1 uncultured Rhodothermales bacterium
AACGGCAGCTTCAAAGGGACTTTCATAGTGGCTAATGGCCATAAGGGCCAAGGACTACGTCGTTGAAAACAGAGGCGCTCAGAGGCTACAGCGCACAGCGTGTTCAGAGCACAGCGTTCAGGGCGAAATCATTGCGGGTTACATTGCGGGTTGCATTGCGCTCGGTTCTTTCTTGGGGGGAGAAGCCAAACAGCACGGGCGTCATTCTCAAACATGCTTAATCGATCTGTTCGTAGTCGATTGTGGACTCCTCAGGGGCAGGGAGGCCCAGTCGATCCTGGACTTCTTCCCACTTCTCTCGCTCTTCGTCGCCGCCATAGAACACATGTGGCGTAATGTAAATCACAAGCTCGGACCTCCGGGTATCACTGCTACGATTGCGGAAGGCATTGAGCCGGTAGAGGCATTACGAACGAGTTTCCCCATGGGAAGTATGACCGGAGCACCTAAAATTTCAGCAATGAAGATCATAGAAAAG
>CAZBTM010000415.1:1311-1828 GCA_964494425.1 uncultured Rhodothermales bacterium
CTTCTGACTCTTCGATGAGCCCGCCGAGCACGATGGTCTCCCCATCTCGAAGACGAACGGTTGATTCGATCAAACGCGTGTTGATCGTGGGCGGGACCTCGGAGCTGAACTGACCTGCTGGCGTGCTAATCTCTGGGCGGATATCAACGGTGATGTCTCCTGAAGCAGCCACATGAGGCACAATATCCAGCGTGATGTTAGCTTCGATGCGCTCGAACCGCTCTTGCTGTACCGGTATATATTGGCCATCTGGCGAACGGGACGACTGCGATCCACTAAGGATGTAGTACTGTGTGGTCCCGATGCTGATAGCGGCAGGATGCGTGTTCAACGTTGATATCTGCGGCCGGGAGATAACGTTGGCTTTTCCCTCACGCGAAAGAGCACGCACCTTCAGGAAAAACTCAGGAGGTACGGTGCCAATGTTGCGAATGCCGTCGCTGATAAAGGAGACGGCATCATAGAGGCCGCGCAGATGGTCGTTGACGCGCTCCCCATCCGCTTCATATGTGAGCCC
>CAZBTM010000416.1:0-1166 GCA_964494425.1 uncultured Rhodothermales bacterium
TCGTTGGCCAACCAACAGCCCCTAGCCCCTAGCTCCTAGCCCCTAGCCCCTTCTCCAAACCCATGACCGAACAAGCCACCGAGTCCGAATGGACCCAAATCATCGAGCCGCACGGCCATCTGCTCGACCTCAAGCTGGGCGAGTTGTGGCGCTACCGCGATCTGATCTATCTGTTCGTGCACCGCGACTTCGTCGCCCAGTACAAGCAAACCATCCTCGGCCCGGCTTGGCACTTCAACCAACCGTTGCTGACCACGATCATCTTCACCATCGTGTTCGGCAAGATCGCGCAGCTCTCCACCGATACGGACCCCGCACGAACATCCGTAGCTCCACCGCCATCGAAGTCAAAAACGCCGCGAGTACTACCGCCTCGGCCTCATCGGCGGCGGCACCCTGCGCGAAGACGTCAACCGCTGGATCGCCAAGCTGCAAGGCAAGCCGAATCCTTCGCTCAAGCTCGGCGAGACCGATCGCGGCAACCGCAGGGGCGGGCAGATCTGGGCGCCACGCGACATCAACCTCCAGGTCAAACAGGGCGATGGCTGTTTTAGAGCTTGGGGCATCATCGGCCGTAAAGGCCCCAGGGGTGCGGAGCACCAGCTCCGTCCTGCGCGCCCAGACGCCGCACCGCGCCTGCAGCATCGTCACGGACGCAACAGCCAACAGCGCCGGATGGGACGCCGACCCCGTCCAAGCCATTTTCGCCGCACGGTCAGCCGTTGCGGCACAGACACTCTGCACAAGGTCGCCTATCCTGTCCCGCGAAGCGCCGGCACGAGGCATCCGCCCCATCCGACCCATCCGAAACGGTTGCGTTGGCATCAGCGCTGTCCCTCGGCTAGTCTTGCCGTGCTATCATCGCGCTCGTTCAAAAACTGAACGCCCGCTCGCACAACACGCCTTCCCTCGCCATACTGTCCCCGACACGGTAGGGCGGTAGCGTGCCCGCCGGCCAGGCATCCCCTCAGCCGGCCCGTCCAGTCACTGCCGATCGAGCCAGCAACACCGTGACCGACGAAGCCCACTTTCAGGTGCTGCGGCTCATCGCCTCCGGCCACAGCGTCTCCGAGATCGCCCGCGCGCTATGCCTGAGCGTGAAGACGGTGAGCACCCACCGTACCCGCATCCTGGGTATACGTAACTTGCCATACCTGCCGGACTTC
>CAZBTM010000416.1:1176-1827 GCA_964494425.1 uncultured Rhodothermales bacterium
CAAAAAGTGAACGGACGCACCGCCAAACCCATCCATCGCCATACTGTGCCCGACACGGTAGGGCGGTAGCGTGCCCGACGGGCCGCAGATTCACCCAGCTGCGTAGGGTGCGCGCGCGCAGTGTGCGCACCGCACCGCTAATACGCCGAGACCCGCGCCACTTTGACCGACGAAGCCCACTTCCAGGTGCTCCGGCTCATCGCCGAGCGCCCCGACGCCAGCCAGCGCCAGCTCGCCGCCGCGCTCGGCATCAGCCTCGGCAAGGCCAACTACTGCATCCAGGCCCTGCTGCAGAAGGGCTGGGTCAAGGCCGCCAACTTCGCCAGCAACCGCAACAAGGGTGTCTACCGCTACCTGCTGACCCCCAGCGGCCTCCAGGCCAAGGCCCGGCTTACCGCTCGCTTTCTACAGCGCAAGCTGGCCGAATACGAAGCCCTCGAGCAGGAAATCGCCCAGCTGCGCGCCGAAGTCGACCAGCGCCCCGCCACGCCCGAGCCATGACAACCCGTAAGCTCAAGATCCGCGGCTGCGCCACGGACTCCAAGAGCACGTGCCACTGCACCCGGAGTACGGAGCGCAGCTCCGTGCGTACAGCGCATCGTCTCAACGAGCCCACGCCCGCGGCTACGCCACGGACTCCAAGAGGACGTC
>CAZBTM010000417.1:0-1817 GCA_964494425.1 uncultured Rhodothermales bacterium
GTGCTGGAGCGGTTCGTTGGCGGTGGCGGCCTCGTGAATGTACCGCGCGATGCGCTCGGCATCGGCGTCGGCGATGGCTTCGGAGCGGTTGTATTTTTTGTATTCGATGGTGGACTGGTAGCACACCGGATCGGCGGGATCGGTGGTGCGGTGCGGGTCGAAGTCGGTGTACTCGGCCTGCACGGCATCGGCGGGGAGGTCGTGCGTAGGGGCCGCGTCGGCCTCGGCGCGGTCGGTGGTGAAGGGGGCGTCGAACATGGTGTTGAAGGCGTGACAGAGCCGCGCGGTGGAGCGGAAGTTGCGCGTGAGCGTGAGCGCTTCGCCGTAAGGCTGGGCGTCGATCAGGTCGGCCACCTCGTTGAAGATGGCCATGTCGGCGCGGCGAAAGCGGTAGATGGACTGCTTGTCATCGCCCACCACGAAGAGCGATCCGGGCGCGGGGTTGGTGGCGCGCCAGTCGGTGGTTTCGTGGTCGGTGCCGGTGAGGTAGAAGAGGATTTCGGCCTGCAGCGGATCGGTATCCTGAAACTCGTCGACGAGCAGACGCGGGTAGCGCTGGTGCAGGGTGCGCCGCACCCCGGCGTGGTCGCGCAGCAGGTTGCGCGTGTAGAGCAAGAGGTCGTTCGCGGAGAGCTGCCCGCGGTCGCGGCGCAGGGTCAGCAGCGGCTCGACGGCGCCATGCGTGAACTGCGTGCACACGTGATGTGCGTGGGCGTGCCATCGGGTCATGAGCGGATCGACCACGTCGTCGACGAGGGGCGCCAGGTGCTCATCTTGCAGCTCCTTGGCGTGCGACTTGTTCTCCTTCCAGTGGCTGGGCGTCATCTTGCCGCGTCGCCCGTCGCGGTTTTTGCGATTGTCGTCCTTGGCGAGGCCCTCGAAGAGTGCAAGCAGGGCGGCCTGTTCGGCAGGCGTTTCGGGGGGATTCACCCGCAGCATCTGGTCCGCCTGGGCAATGGCAGATAGGGCGTTGCAGCAGCGTCCGCTGGTATCGGGCAGGGGCGTAGGCAGGTACGGCGCCCAGGCGCGCACGAACTTGGCCACGGTGGCGGTGGCCTCGTCGAGATCGGGCGCGGGGATGTCTTCGGTGTAGGGCTCCAGATCGGGGTAGCGGCTCAGCACGGTGAACTGGTCGTAGAGGTCGGCGGGCGTGTAGCCGACGGCCTGCACGGCGTCGATGCGCTCGGGCGCCTCGTTGTGAACGCGCCGCACGTACTGCTGCCAGGCGCGGCGCTTCATCTCGTCGATCTCGCGGCCATCCAGTTCCATGTCGAAATCGGGCGGCAGTCCGGCCTGCAGCGGAAACTCGCGCAGGAGCCGCGCACAGAAGCTGTGGATGGTGCCCACAAAGCACTGCGACAGGTCGTCGAGCCCCCGACGCAGGCGCCGTGCATCGTCCGATCCCGCAGGCGCTTTGTGCTGGAGCCGTTGCAGCCGCTCGAACAGGCGCTCTTTCATCTCGCCCGCGGCCTTGCGGGTGAAGGTGATGGCGGTGAGGTCGCCAATGGGCACGCCGGTGCGCACGAGCGCTTCGAGGCGCGCCACGAGCGAGGTGGTCTTGCCCGCTCCGGCCGAGGCGCGCACCAGGAAGTTGGTGTCGGCGTCGAAGCCGTCAAGGTCGGGCAGCGCATCGCCCGCGTACGGACCGATGCGGGTGCGGGCGGCGGCGTCGGAGGTGGTGGTGGGCATGGGAGGTGAGGTTGGGTGGAAAGGTGTGCGGGTGTGGTGTCCCTTTTGTCTTGATACAAAAGGGACTGAAAAAATCAAGGCGGTGAAGCCCCGAGCTGACCGGATGAGGGCGCGTCCTAAAATCATCG
>CAZBTM010000418.1:0-1287 GCA_964494425.1 uncultured Rhodothermales bacterium
AAGCACAATAGAGGCCAGCTCAGAGTGGGGGCGCAGTGTGGCCATAGGAACGTCCACAATTAGCACGTCTTACTTTGTCGGTACCCCGCGCGACAACGATACATCGAACCCGAGCTTTACCGTCGAAAACACAGGCTCCTGGTCGCGATTCGAGTTGACCAGCGGTACCTACAGCCGTATTCGGACGTTTGAGATTGGTGGTTTCACAACGAGTCGTTTCTTTGGCTCTACACTGGCGCTCGACGGCAACACGCTTGCTGCCAGCACGATCCTGGATAGCAATAATAGTCCTACAGCTGACGGACGCGTGTACATCCGCGAGCTAACAGGCCTTACGACAGGGACTAATGAGGCCGTCATTGACAGCCCCGACCCGCAGGCGGATGCGCAGTTCGGGCGCGGGCTCGCGCTTGATGGCGATCGCCTGCTCGCTACGGCGCTCCTCTACGACGCGGGCGGTCTTACGAATCGAGGCAACGCTTACTCGTTTACCCGCGACCCAGCGACCTCGACATGGAGTCAAGAACAGCAACTCGTGCCTGCCGGTCTGACCGATGGTGCGCAGTATGGGCGCGCTGCTGCACTTGCAGGTAATCTCGCCTTCATCTCGGCGTCTCAGCAAGCCGTCGGCTCCACCGCCGATGCCGGGGCTGTGTACGTCTGGGAGCGTGACCCGTCAACAGGCACGTGGACGCATACGCAGACACTCACCGCCGCCGTGCCCGAGACAGGGTCCATCTACGGCTATGACCTCAGCTACGATGTCACCACCGCCACCCTCTATGTGGGCGCGCCGCGTGAAGACGTAACATCGCCCACTGCTCTGACTGATGCGGGCGTCGTGTATGCGTATCAGCAAGATGGAAGCGGGACCTGGCAAGAGACGCTCCGCTTTGCCTCGACGAATCCGCAAGCCGATGCGCTCTTTGGGGTCGCTCTCAGCGCGGAGGGGGACCAGCTTGTGGCGAGCGCTTACAATGAGAATATTCCTGATGGCAGCGGCGGTACGATTACGGATGCAGGCGCTGTTTACGTGTACCAAACTGTGTCTGCGTTACCCGTTGAACTGGCTACGTTCGATGCACATCTGCAGGGCACCACGGCGCATCTGCAATGGCGCACGTTGAGCGAGACGAACAACGCGGGTTTTCATGTTGAGCATCGCGCTCCCGACGCGCGCTTCCAGGATGTGGACTTTGTGTCTGGGGCCGGAACGACGAGTGAGCCGCAATCCTATTCGATCCGCATCAACAACCTGAGTGCAGGCACGCACGCCTTTCGCCTCCG
>CAZBTM010000418.1:1312-1806 GCA_964494425.1 uncultured Rhodothermales bacterium
CAACCCGAGCCGCGGGCTTGCACAAGCCGAGGTCACGGTCGGAGCCCCCGGACGCATCCAGGCGGCTGTGTACGACCTGCTGGGACGCCGTGTGCTCACGGTACACGACGGCCTTGCTCAGCCAGAGGCCCCCGTAGCGCTTCAGATTGCGACCGATGCGCTACCCAGCGGTATGTACCTGCTGCGTGTACAAACACCGCAGGAAACTACTCTGCGCCGGTTTACCGTGGTGCGGTAGAGGGTACATGCCAGAGAGAAAGCTGCTGTCTGCCCACGATGCAAGATAGCAACCCACAAGAGAGCTGCCGTCTGGACGGTCCAGGCGGTGGCTCTTTTTCTTTTTGGATGAGAAGCCATGCGACTTGAGTCCGACGGATGCGACGCGTAGCTTAGGGCATCGTATTTCCGCATGCGGCTTTCATTCGTCATGACCTATCATCTTTTTTGGGTTGGGCTCATTCTGGGGCTACTTGGCGCCGACCTTGCCGTGCAGG
>CAZBTM010000419.1:0-1800 GCA_964494425.1 uncultured Rhodothermales bacterium
TCGAGGCTGGGGATCGTCACGGGGTGCTCCCTCCTGCGAAGCGGGGCGGCGGAATCGCTCCGCCGCCCCGAGGGCTGCTTCTAGCGACGGGCTGGCGTCAGCCCTTGCGGGGGCGGCCCCGAATGGCACTGACTTAAGCGTCGAAGGGACCAGGATGAGCCCGTAAGGCACGGGAAAAGGCAGGAACAAGAGAGGCCGGACGCCCCAGGTGGTAGGCTGGCGGTTGCGAGACGACAACCACCGCCCGAGGAGCCGGCCCCGATGCATCCTATTCAGAACGCCGCACAGCGGCAACAGCGGCGGATGCGCCGCGAGGCCGAGCAGGCCGACTCCCTGTCGATGTTCAATCTGTTGACCGGCCCGCAGCTGCTGGATTCCGTGGAGGAGTTGCTCCCGGCCCATCGTGAGCGCCTCTACCCGCCGACGACCACGCTGGCGATGTTCGTCGCCCAGGTGCTCTCCTCGGACGGCAGTTGTCAGCAGGCGGTCGATGCGGCGGCGGTCAACCAGCTCATCGCCGGCCTGCAGCCCGGCAGCACCGACACGGGGGCCTACTGCAGGGCGCGGGCACGCTTGCCGTTGGCACTGGTGTCGGACCTTGCGCGCAGGGTGGGCAACGCGCTGGCGCTCGAGCTGCCGGGGTGGTGGCGGTGGCGCGGGCGGCAAGTCCGTGTGGTCGACGGCGCAACGGTGAGCCTGCCCGATACCGCGGCCAATCAGGACGCCTATCCGCAGCCGGGCAGTCAGGCCGCGGGGCTGGGGTTCCCGCAGATGCGTGTCGTGGGGCTGTTCTGCCTGGGCTCGGCGACGCTGATCCATGCGGCGGTCGGGGCGTGCTCCGGCAAAGGCGGCGACGAGCAGGCGCTGCTGCGCGAGTGTCTCGACGCGCTGCACGGCGGTGACATCCTGCTCGGTGACGCCTACTACGCCACCTACTTTCTACTGTGCGCGCTGCGCCGCGTTGGGGTTGACGGGGTGTTCGAACAGTATGGGGCACGCCGGCGCACGACCAACTTCGCCACCGGCGCGCAGCTCGGCGAGCGTGACCATCTGGTGGAACTGGCGAAGCCCAAGAAGCGCCCCGACTGGATGAGCCCGCAGGAGTACGAGCAGGCCCCCGACACGCTCACGATGCGCGAGTTGGCCGTCGGCCGCAAGATCCTGGTGACCACCTTTCTCGACCCCAAGGAGACGCCCAAGAAGGCGCTCAAAGCGCTGTATCTACGCCGCTGGAACGTCGAGGTGGATCTGCGCAACCTCAAGACCACGTTGGGCATGCAGGAGCTGCGCTGCCGCACCCCTGAGATGGCCCTCAAGGAGCTGTGGGTCTACTTCCTCGCCTACAACCTGATTCGTCTGCTCATGGCGCAGGGGGCGCTGCTCAGCGATCAGATCCCCCGCCAGTTGAGCTTCAAGCACGCCGTACAGCTGTGGCTGGCCTGGTACCACCGCAGCGGCGACCCCGAAGACGGCGCCTGCATCCACAGCCTGCTCCTGCTGATGGCCCAACCGCGCATCGGGCTGCGACCACGGCGGATCGAACCACGCCTGATCAAGCGACGAAGAAACCGCTTCGGGCTGCTCACCGAGCCACGACAACAGGCCAGAGAGCGGATCCGAGAACACGGACACCCTCCCAAGCAGCGATGAAAAGTCATGTATCCTCGGCATCTTATCGACAGGACAGGAACCCGACGAGCCTTAAGTCAGTGCCATTCGGGACAGACCACGTTTTCCTGCTAGATTTGCTTCCCGTCGTCGCGTTCCTTGAGTCGCTTTCCGATGCCAAGACGCGCCCGT
>CAZBTM010000420.1:0-1800 GCA_964494425.1 uncultured Rhodothermales bacterium
AGACCGCGCCGCCCGCCAAGAGCGCGAGCGCCCGGTTGCCCAACAACCGGATACTCCCCAAACGGATGCACGGGTTGCTCAGCTAAGCGCCCAGCTTGAAGAGATGCGCCGCGAAATGCAGCGCCAACGCGAAGAGCTTGAGCGTGCCCGCGAGCGCGCCGAATCGCCTGCGACTGAACGCACCGATGAGCCAGTACAGACCGGAGCCTTCTATCGGTCGTTTGTGGGCCGCCCGCTCACCAGCGTTATGCCTATCACCGGCTTCCGTGCGGGCAACGGCCCCACGCAGTATCAGGTGGGCGTACGCGCTGACTACCGTGCGCTGCCGTCGTCGAACTTCCGCCTGATGCCGGAGATTGCGCTGGCGTCCAGCCCCAGCACGACCTCGCTCGCTCTTACAGCCAACGCGGCCTACTCGTTTGGCAGCGACTTCGCGCAAGAGCAAACCGGGCAGCCGCTCGAACCGTACGGTGGTCTGGGCCTGGGCCTGGCCAGTGCACGCGCGCTGCGCCTCAGCCCGGTTGTTAATGCATTCATCGGTACTGAGTATCCGCTGGGACGTGGTGCACTCTTTGCCGAATACAGCACGTTCAACTTCTTCGGGACCAACCGCCTGCTGTTTGGCTACCGGATTCCGTTGTAGCGCGAATGCTCCGTATCCCCCTTGCGCGCCCGTAGCCAAGGGATGAACGCCGCACGCCCCGTGTACCTGCATGGGCTCCTGAACAGAGCCTGGCAGATGCGCGGGGCGTGGTTTAGTTGTGCGGCTTATTGGGCTTTCGCTTCTGGTAAGACCAACGTGTTTGGGGGGAGGCAGAGCCTCGTTATCCATTTAGCATAGACTCGACGGCATCGACAGAAGCATTGCCCGCGGTGCCGGAATGGCAATCGAAAAGCGTAGGGCAGTTAAAGTCCCATGTAAGCACGTATGCGTCGTGCGGGTCGAGATTGCTGATATGGCTGAGCGCGGTGGTTGCAAAGCGCTCCACGGCGGCTGCGGGGCGCCCGTCTTGCTCGGCATGTAGGGCCCATCCGGCATGCTCGATCATGAGTGCGACCGAAAGCGCATTGCCCACAGTACGTGCAAACCGCCCGGCCCCCGCTTCCAGGATTTCGCCGCCTTCGTCGCGTGCGGACTTGATCCATTCATTGGCATCGCGGAAGGCAAGCACGGCAGCCTTCATGGCAGGAAACAGCGTTTCGACCGAGATACCGTGTAGCGTGGCCTTGAAGTCGTCTCGTAACCGTCCAAACTGCTGGTGGTGCTCGATGACATGCAGCAGATGCAAGGCCAGGTCGTGCGGCGTACCATTCGACGCAGCCGATGCGCGAAGCCGATCCAGCACCTCGGGCAGGCCGGTGCGTGCTCGCAGCGCCGGACGGCCCCATACGTGCAGGGCGCGCGTGGCTGTCTCGCTGGCTTGCTGTAGCGTATGATGTTTGGCCAGTGGGGCCAGCAAGCGCACCAGGGCCTCGGTGTCAGCATCGTCTTCGGATTCCATCTTCCCAAGCGCACGCACGCACCGATATGTGAGGTTGAATGCCGATTCGTAGCGGGCCTGCATATCTGCCAGCGTTTCCTGGATCAGCGCATTGTACGCCATTTCTTGCTCTTGCAGATGCCACGTCTCGGCCGCCCCGCGCGCCAAGGCCAGCGTGCGCCGCATCTGGCTTACTGTGAGGACCGCATCCCATATGTACTGCAGGAACGGAGCCGGTCCGCGGCGCCCTACATCGGCAGTGAGGTGCTCAACGTGCACCCCGTTGAGACGCAGTGTAGCCGTGGGCGCATCGGGGGAG
>CAZBTM010000421.1:0-1786 GCA_964494425.1 uncultured Rhodothermales bacterium
GGCTTCCGGCATCCTCTGGTATCTGCTGCTGAATCACCAGTACCAGTACGCCTACGTGTATCAGCAGACCTCGAACGACCTGCCCCTTCGTTACCTGATCTCGGCGTTCTGGGCGGGTCAGGAAGGCTCGTTTCTGCTCTGGGCGCTCATGATGTGTGGCACCGGCGGGCTGCTGATTAGCTACGTGAAGCGCCGGTACGAAGCGCCTGTAATGGCGGTCGTAGCCCTCTGTCAGGCGGCGCTTCTCTCTATGCTGGTCGGCCTGCAGCTGGGCGAGTTGCCTATCGGCGCCTCGCCGTTTATGACGCTGGCCGAGAAGTTTCCAACCGCGCCTATATTTCAGGACAACCCCGGCTTCATCCCCGCTGACGGCCAGGGGCTGAACGATCTGCTCCAAAATCCCTGGATGACCATCCACCCGCCGGTGCTGTTCTCGGGCTTCGCTTCGATGGTGGTGCCGTTTGCCTTCGCCATTGCGGCGCTCTGGAAGCGCAAGTACACGCAGTGGGTGCGCCCGGCTATGCCGTGGACGATATTTGCTATTCTTATGCTGGGCGTTGGCATTGCCATGGGCGGCTACTGGGCGTACGTGACGCTCTCGTTTGGTGGATACTGGGCCTGGGATCCAGTCGAAAACTCGTCGCTGGTGCCGTGGCTCATCGGCGTAGCGGCGCTACATACCATGCTTGTGCAGAAAAAGAGCGGGTCGAGCCACAAAGCCGCGCTCATCCTCAGCATTCTGGCCTACGTCTTTGTGGTGTACTCTACGTTTCTAACACGTAGTGGCATCTTGGGCGACGTGTCGGTGCACTCGTTTGTGGACCTGGGGCTCTACAACCAGCTCCTCATCTGGATCGTGGGCATGGCGGCGCTTGGACTGGGGCTCTTTGCCTGGCGATACAACGAGTTGCCTGAGCCGGAGAACGCCCCGCGCATCGTATCGCGCGAGTTCATGATCTTCTCGGGGGCGATGGTGCTCACTGCCATCAGTGCTGTTGTCATTCTGGGAACCAGCACACCCATCATTGGGCGCATCTTCCAGTCGCAGCCCTCTACCGTACCCATCGAATTCTACAATCGGTGGACGCTCCCCCTGGCGCTGGGCTTGGTGTTCTTGGCCGGCGTCGGGCAGCTCATGTGGTGGAATAAGATGGGCGTGCAGCATCTGAATCGCGTTATCCTGAAGCCGCTAAGCGCTGCTGCGGTGGCAACGATTGCGGTACTTATGCTCACGCCGTTTGCACAGCAGACCGTCATTCTGCCCACCGATACTCCCGTGCAAGAGTTTGCCAGTGCGGGCTTCACCGAGGGGCTCGGGGTGTTCTGGAATACCTACGGCTATGCGCTCTTGCTGCTGATGCTGGTCTTCGGGTCGTTCTTCTCGCTCTTTGGCAACGGCATGGTGCTGTGGCGCATTGGCCGCGGCAACCCGCGGATGGCAGGTGGCGCCGTTACGCACATCGGATTCGCCATCATGATGCTGGGCATTGTGGCCTCCAGCTCGTTCGACCGCGCCCTGCCTATGCTCGGCGAAATCCGGACGACCGCTGACATCGAAGATGCCTCCCGCGAAAACTTTGTGCTGGCACGCGGGGAGACGCGCGACGTGAATGGATACGAGATTACCTACCGCGACCGCACCACCAACGACTACGGACGCGACGAGTACATCCTCGACGTCACCGACCGCCAAAACCGAAGCTACACACTGCGCCCCGAAGCCTACGAGTCTGACGACGGACAGTGGTTCATGCACCCCGGCGTAAAGAAGTTCTTCGAGCAAGAT
>CAZBTM010000422.1:0-1781 GCA_964494425.1 uncultured Rhodothermales bacterium
CTTGTCCTCAGCCAGTGCAATCTGCACAGTATCGCCGTCGCGGATGTCGCCGTTCAGCAGAGCCTCGGCCATCGGGTTGGCCACCTGGCGCTGCATCACGCGCTTCAGCGGACGCGCTCCAAACGCGGGGTCGTAGCCGCGGTCGGCAAGCCAGTCTTTGGCGGAATCGCTTAGCTCCAGCGTGAGGTGGTGGTTCTTCGCGGCCACCGTGCGAATGCGATCGAGCTGAATCTCCACAATCTCCCGAATGTGCGAGCGCCCGAGCGAGCGGAAGGTCACAATCTCATCGATACGATTCAAGAACTCGGGGCGCAGCCGCTTCCGCAGCATGCGGAGCAGCGTCTCTTCCAACTCCTGCCGCTCCATATCCGACAGGTAGCCGCCATCCACCGTATCCATCTTCTCGGTGATGATCTCTGACCCCATGTTCGAGGTCATGATGATGATGGTGTTGGTGAAGTCGACCGTGCGGCCCTGGTTGTCGGTCAGGCGTCCGTCGTCGAGCATCTGCAAGAGCACGTTGAAGATTTCGGGGTGGGCCTTCTCGATCTCGTCAAGCAGGACCACCGAGTACGGCTTGCGGCGTACCTGCTCGGTAAGCTGCCCGCCCTCTTCGTAGCCCACATAGCCAGGCGCGGCGCCAATAAGGCGGCTGGCGGTGTGCTTCTCCTGGTACTCACTCATGTCGATGCGCACCATGGCGTCTTCGTTGTTGAAGAGGAAGTGCGCGAGCGTCTTGGCGAGCTCCGTCTTGCCCACGCCGGTAGTGCCCAAAAAGATGAACGAACCAATTGGGCGCGACGCCTCCTGTAGCCCTGCGCGTCCACGGCGCACAGCGTCGGAGACGGCCTTGATGGCTTCGGGTTGCCCCACCACGCGCTCCGAAAGCTCCTCTTCCATACGTAGCAGCTTCTGCCGCTCGCTTTCGAGCATGCGGCTGACGGGAATGCCCGTCCACCGCGACACGATGTCGGCGATGTCTTCGTCGTCGATCTCTTCCTTGAGAAGCGCGCCATCTTCCTGAATGGCCGCCAGCTTCTCGTTGGCTTCTGCGGCTTCCTCTTTCAGATCCGGAATGCGCCCGTAGCGAATCTCAGCGACCTGGTCGTACTTGCCTTCGCGCTCCAGATTCTCGGCCTCCACGCGCAGCTGGTCGATCTCCTCTTTCGCGGCACGCACCGTCTGAATCAGGTCTTTCTCCTCTCTCCAGCGCGAGCGCAGTGCATCGCGCTCGTCTTCAAGATTCGCAATCTGCTCGTTGATCGAGGCCACCTTCTCTTCGTTCTCATCGCGCTTCATGGCCTCGCGCTCAATTTCGAGCTGACGAATGTCGCGCTCCAACTGGTCAAGCTCGGCAGGCATCGAGTCGATTTCGATGCGGAGCTGCGCCGCCGATTCGTCGATTAGGTCAATCGCTTTGTCGGGCAGGAAGCGGTCGGTGATGTAGCGCTCGCTCAGCTCGGCAGCGGCCACCAGCGCGCTATCCTGGATACGCACGCCGTGGTGCACCTCGTAGCGCTCCTTCAGCCCCCGCAGAATGGAGACGGTGTCTTCGATGCTGGGCTCATCGACAACCACCGTCTGGAAGCGACGCTCCAGCGCACGGTCTTTCTCAAAGTGCTTGCGGAACTCGTCGAGCGTGGTGGCGCCAATCGCGCGCAGTTCGCCCCGTGCCAGCGCCGGCTTCAGGATGTTGGCGGCATCCATGGCGCCCTGGGTCTTACCAGCCCCCACCAGCGTGTGGATCTCGTCGATGAAGAGGATGATCTGTCCTTCCGCCT
>CAZBTM010000423.1:0-1762 GCA_964494425.1 uncultured Rhodothermales bacterium
CGGCCCCGTATGCAGCGGGTGGAATCCGATAGAGCAGCGGGCCGGGTCGTAGATCGGCGTAGCCAGCAGATGGTCTACGTCGACCACCATTGTGGCCCACTGGATGATGGTAGCTCGTTTCCAGTAACGCCGGTACAGCGTCCCTGCTACCAGCAGCGGGACCACAACATGCAGCGCGATGTGCATCATAACTACAGCTCACATTGGAGGAAGCACGGCGCAGTTGGTGGGCGCCATAATCGATGTACCCTGCTTCTGTACGCATCACTGCGGGCGGGGTGTCTTGCCGTGCAGGGCATGGTGCAGTGAACACCTGAGAACCGCGTGCTGCGATGGGTGCCCAAGCGAGCACGACCTGGACTCATGCGGCGGAGTGCTGAGGTGGGCACGCGCCTGAACGCTTGCGACCCTTACGCACCGATTAGACCGCATACGCATCCCCCTTGAATTTTACCCTAACGGGCGGGGCTCCGAATCCTGTAGGGATTGGCGCGGGTATGTACAGTTGTATTTGACGAAACTACTCTGCACAGCTACAACAACTTGATGGATCACAAGGAAGGGGCATACAAAGTAAAGGACTTGAGCTTGGCGCCGAAAGGCCGCAAGCGCATCGAATGGGCCGAGAGCCGCATGCCGGGGCTCATGCGCCTGCGCGAAGAGTTTTCGGAGAGCAAGCCGTTTGAGGGCTACAAGATTGCGGGCTGCCTGCACGTCACGAAAGAGACGGCGGTGCTCGTAGAGACGCTGGCCGCGTGTGGCGCGGAAGTGGCATGGAGCGGCTGCAACCCGCTTTCGACCAACGACGAGGTGGCCGCAGCGCTTGCCGAGAACGGCATGGCCGAGATCTATGCCTGGCACGGGCAGGATACGGAGGCGTTCTACTGGAGCATTGACCAGACCATTCAGCCGAAGGCGCCGCACCTGACGCTCGACGATGGCGCGGACCTGATTTTCCGCGTGCACTCGGAGTATCCGGAGATGGCGGACACCATCGTGGGCGGCTCGGAAGAGACGACTACCGGCGTACACCGCCTGCGTGCGATGGACGACGACGGGAAGCTGCTGTACCCGGTCTTTGCGGTGAACGATGCGGAGACGAAATGGGACTTCGACAACGTGTACGGCACCGGCCAGAGCACGATTGACGGCATCTTGCGGGCGTCCAGTGTGATGCTGGCGGGCAAGAACTTTGTTGTCGCGGGCTACGGACACTGCAGCAGCGGCGTGGCCATGCGCGCGAAAGGCATGGGCGCAAACGTGATTGTGACCGAAGTGAAGCCGACGGCTGCGCTGAAGGCCACGCTCGACGGCCACCGCGTGATGACGATGGACGAAGCCGCCAAGATCGGCGACATCTTCGTGACGGCTACCGGCATGAAGGACGTGATTCGCGGACGCCACTTCCTCAGCATGAAGGATGGCGCCATTGTGTCGAACACGGGCCACTACGATGTGGAGCTGAACCTGGAGGAGCTGGCTGAGCTCTCGGTCGACACGCGCGAGGTGCGCGAGAATAACCGCGAGTACACGCTCGAAAACGGCAAGCGCATCTTCATTCTTGCCGACGGACGCCTCGTGAACCTGGCGGCGGCGGAAGGCCACCCGAGCGAGGTCATGGACATGAGCTTTGCCAACCAGTTTCAGGCCCACCTCGCGTTGGTACGCAAGCACGAATCGGGCGAGGCCTTCGGCCCGCACGTGATCGATCTGCCCGAGGCACTGGACCAGGAGATCGCGCGCATCAAGCTCGACACGATGG
>CAZBTM010000424.1:0-1759 GCA_964494425.1 uncultured Rhodothermales bacterium
GCGACGAGCGATCCATGCGTGATGCGGCGCGTCGTCCAGTCGCGCACTGGGTCGTCGAGCAGCGCCACCGCAGCCCCCGCCAGCGCCGCCCGCATCACAATCGCCAGCCCCCCAATGTGGTAGAGCGGCAGCGACAGCGCCCAGCAGTCCGTACTGCGCAGCGGCATCACCGAAGCCGCCCCCCGCGCGCTGTAAAAGTGCGATCGCCACGCGTGCACCACCCCTTTCGGCTGCCCGGTACTTCCAGAGGTAAAGATCACCGTCGCATCCCCCTGTAGTTGTAAGGTGGATGCGTAGGAGCGTGCCTGAACGGAGGCGTCTTCCGCTCTCCGGCTACGCGGATGCACCGCCACAGGAGCCGCCGCAGGTAGGGCATCGTTGTCGTCCGCCAGACATGTTGCGGCCCCGGCCATCTGGAGCGCGTCGGCGCGTTCGGCGGGCGTCCACCGCCCACTCACAAGCACCACGCGCCGCCGCTCGCGCCAGCCTGCCCACAGCCACGCCAGCGTCTGCACATCACGGCGCGGCAGCAACCCGATGGAAGCGCCCTGTAGCTGCACATCCTGCTGCAATGCGTGCTGAGCCGTGCGAATGCGCGCTTCCAGATCGGCAAACGTCCACGTGCACGCAGGTCCTACGATCGCCGGTGCGTGGGGGCGATACCGCGCCTGAAGGGCCACCGGGCAGATGATGTGGGACGTGGTCATGGTGATGTCCAATTCGTGGGGACGCTGGGCATATAGGTTGGGGGTTCATTTCGTCTGTCCTGCCGTAGAGACGTGCCATGGCGCGTCTCTACTTCTTCCGTCACGACCTATCCACCGCCTCCAGCGCGTCCCGATCGACGGTCCAGTCATCAAAGAGGCCCGGCGCCATGGTAAGCAGTTTCCCGTGCGCATCAGGAATGGGCGGCCACGCGATGTCGTGGGCCAGCACCTGGTACGTGCTCATGCCAATGGCGCGGTCGGGCGGCGTCACCTGCAGCGCCGTAGCAAAAGTGCCGCGCCAGCCCACGCCCGTTTCGTAGGCGCTCGTCACGATAACGGGCACGTCGCCGGCCTGCTCGGCCAGCTGCTGCACGCGGCGGATGCCCATCCATGCGGGCTTCACCACAAACGCCGCCACGGGCCAGTCGGAGACCGCGTCGATGCCACGCGCCCGGATGGTTTCGTCGAGTGCAATGGGGACGGACGTGTCTTCTACAAACGCGCGCAGATCCGCGCTGGGCACGAGCGGCTCTTCGATGTATTCGAGCGCCCGACGATGCTGCACCGCCTCGCAGATGGTGTGGGCCTCCTCAACCGACCACGCCTGGTTCGCATCCAGCCGCACGGTCATGCCCGTAGGCAGCGACGCAAACAGCGCATCGAGCCGGTCCAGGTCGTCCTCAACCGGGGCACGCCCTACTTTCACCTTGATGGTGCTGACGTGCTCGGCCTGCAGCGCCATCAGCACCTGACGCATGTCGCGGTCCTCGGGCGTCTGCCACAGCGCGTTGCCGCTGCGAGCCGAGCGTCCGGCGGGTAGCCAGTCGTGCCACGCCGTGCCCGCCTCGCACGCCGCCCACTGCTGTCCGATCTGGTCGATGGCAAAACGCAGCGGCCCCGGTGCATCGGACGGGTACGGCGTGACGTGTCCGGCGGCATCTGCGCTGAGCGTGTTCACTTCAGACTGCCAGTCGCGGGCGGCCTGGGTCACCGTCTTGAGCGAGGCGGTAAACCCCGGCATCGGCGCCGCCTCGCCCCAGCACGTCCGCCCC
>CAZBTM010000425.1:0-1756 GCA_964494425.1 uncultured Rhodothermales bacterium
GCACCGGGTGACGGTGGTGCGGTAAGCCTCACGTCTGGCTGCCCCGGTCCCTACACGGCAGCGTGGGGACTGGGCGGGGACACTGCGAGTGATTGTGGCGCGGGCACGGCATGTGGCTTTCCCCTGTACCGACCCGAATGGGACTGTGCTACGCGTTGCGGGTGGAGGCGACTTGCTCGTCGAAGCGGCGCAGCACGGCAGGCAGGTCGTTGGGCGTATCGAGCACGGTGTGGGCGCCGGCATCGTCGAGCACGCTGGCATGTTCATTGGCATTGAGGTAGGGCGGCACCACGCCAATCGCCCACATGTTGGCTGCGCGGGCCGCTTTCATATCGTCGACCGAGTCGCCCACGTAGGCGGCCTCGCTGGCATCCACGTCGCGCCCTACGGCAGCGAGCATGGTGAGCGTGTGGTTGAGGGGAAAGGGGTCGGGTTTGGTGCGGTCGCCCTGCTTTTCTTTGCCAAGGACGATGGGGAAGTACGACGACCAGCCCATGTGCTCGATGGTCCACTCGGCTTCCTCTTGCGGCCGGCCGGTGACCACGCCCAAAAGCAGGTCCTCGTCACGCAGCGTGTCGAGTGTAGCCATGTCGATGAGCGGCGACTCGTCGCTGATAAGGCCGTCCCAGTCGTTGCCACGATACCGGCGCTGAAACTCTTCGATGACCCGGCTGAGCGGCACCTCCATGGCCGTGTCGGTGATGATGGAGTGCGTCAGCTTCCAGTCGTCGTTGAAGCCGCCGTGGTTTTTGTAGCGCTGTACATCTTTCGGGCTAATCTGGCGCCCGGTAAAGTGCTCTACCGTTTCGATAATGGCCCGGCGATACGAGGTAGATACGTCTACCAGCACGCCATCCATGTCGAATAGCAGCACCTGAAGGGGCGAAGACGAAGGCATACGACAACGGGTTGATGAGGGAAGAGGGTGCGGGTGCAGAGCACGACCCCATAAGCCAATGGGCCTACAGGGTCAATCGATATGCACACCAACAGGCGTGTACAGTTCCCAGCTGTATGCCGCTGGGCACTACGAGGGCAGCCGCACTCTGGACGGCAGGGGCTTGCGCTTGCGATCAGGACGGCCCCTCTGATGGTGCGGCTCTGCTGTGCCCGTGGCCTACTCGGTATCTGTTTCGTTGTCTGATCCGGTATCGATACGCTGCAGCAGTTCATTGACCATGCGCTGTAGCTGCGGATCTTCGTCCTGAGCGCGGGCATCGGGCGGATTGCTCACCGATATGGTGGGCGTGGCGGGGCCCAGCTCCATGTTCTGGTCGGTTTCGCGTACGTACCAGGCGCGGAACGGCATGCGCACAAACGAGCCGTTCAAAAAGCCGACGCCGCCGGTGGAGATGACGGCGCCAAAGGTGGGCGTGCCCACGACCGGGCCGCGGTCGAGCGATTTGAAGGCGTGGGCGAAGATTTCGGCGTTGGAGTAGCTGTTCTGGTTGATGAGCGTGCCCGCGGGTTTCGTCCATGCGGGATACGGCAGGCGCTCTCCGAACGGATAATGGTCGCGGAATGCCGTGTGATTGGCCTCCAGGTCGTCGGTGGCGCCGCGCGGAATGGTGTAGGCATGCTGTTGCACGTTGAGCGTCGTCATCAGGTAGTCGGTCGTCCAGCCGCCGCCGTTGTAGCGCACGTCAATGATGAGGCCGCTCTTGTCGTTGCCACTGGCAAAAAGCTCGCGCTCGAAGCGCTCAAAGCTCGACCAGTTCATGCCTTGCACGTGCAGATAGCCGAGGCGCCCGTCGGA
>CAZBTM010000426.1:0-1040 GCA_964494425.1 uncultured Rhodothermales bacterium
CGGCAACGTCATGCAGCACGAGGCGGTGCTCGTCAACGTAGGCGCGTAGCTCGTCGGCTCCGTGCTCCTGGAGGAAACTGCATGGGTCGTGCCCATCAGGCAAGGTGCAGGCAGAGGCGTCAATCCCCTGCCGGATACACCCCTGGATGGCCCGATCTGATGCGCTGTCGCCTGCCTCGTCGCCGTCGAACAGCAGCATGACGTGATCCACGCGCTGCATCAGCGCCTCCAGGTGCTCCTCTGTCAGTGTGGTACCACAGGTGGCAACGGCATGGCGGATGCCTGCTCCATGTAGCGCAAGCACGTCGGTATAGCCTTCCACAACCCACGCTTCCCGCGCATCGGCCAATGCCTTGCGCCCGTGCCAGTAGCCGTACAGTACGCTGCGCTTATCGTAGAGCGGCGTAGCGGGGCTGTTGACGTACTTGGGGGCATCGGTACTGCCAGTGCCTTCATCGACGAGGCGGCCCGCGAATGCGATCACGTCGCCACGATGCGAGAAGATCGGGAAGATCACGCGCCCTCGGAAGCGGTCGTAATAGCCCGCGCCCTTTTGGCGCTCAATCACGAGCCCTGCCTCGTGCAGCACATCAGGCTTGACGTGGTGCTCCTGTGCGTGGGTCAGCAGGCGTTCCCATCCATCAGGGGCATAGCCTATGCCGAAACGCTTCAGCGCATCCTCGTCGAAATGGCGGCGCTTAAGGTAGGCACGAGCGGGGGCTCCTGCATCGGCATCCCGGCGGGTATCGTAGAAGTAGCGAGCGGCAACTCGCACAGCCGCCTTCAAGGATTCGCGGCGCTTGCGAGCATCAGCAGATGCGCCATGTTCATCGGGAAGGGCAACGCCTGCCTCGTCGGCAAGGAAGCGCACGGCCTCCAGGAAGTCCAGCCCTTCAGCCTGCTGTACGAAGCCGATCACATCGCCCCCGGCTCCGCATCCGAAGCAGTGGTATATCTGTTTTTCAGGGCTGACTGTAAAAGAGGGGGTTTTTTCCGAATGAAACGGGCAAAGTCCCAGAAAATCCCTGCCGCTTTTTTTC
>CAZBTM010000426.1:1050-1752 GCA_964494425.1 uncultured Rhodothermales bacterium
CCCGCATCCGAAGCAGTGGTAGAGCCCGTCCTCTGCATCGACGGTGAACGACGGGGTGCGCTCGTCATGGAAGGGGCACAAGCCTTTCCAGCGCGTGCCGCTCTGCTTCAGGTCGGTGTATCGGCCCATGATGGGCACGGCATCGACAGCGGCGCGGATCTCGTCTAATGTCTCGTTGGGAATCGGCATGGCATAGGGGTCTGTTAAATTGTTTTGGCTATTTGATTAGTTAACTCGCTGGTTGATTGGCATGGCTGGTTTGCTCGTTGTGTAGGTGGTGCACTCTTATTTGCGTGGCGTTTCCGGTACTTCCACAGTTTCCGTTAGGGTTAAGGATTGGTTAACTTCACTGTATCTTTGCGCTAACGGAAGTCACGGAAGACCGGAAACGGGCACACGTTTCAACCTACCTTGCTTTCTTCCATCCGCTACGTTCTCCCAGGGAGTTGATTAGTCCACGGCGGGCAGCAGTTTTCAGATCATTTCGCAAAGTCCGGTTTGTGACTGTCACGCCTTCACCTTTTGCAGCAGCGTAGGCTTCGCTTGACGAAAAGATATCGCCTACATTTTTGAGCATCAGCGCAATGCGGTTGTCCTTCGGAGATGCAGGTTCAGCGGCATTCAGTTTGGCGCGTGCGAAGCGCAATGCGTGGTCGGCACAGGTAGAAGCTATGTCAAGCGCAGCACTCACGTCAGCGTCAG
>CAZBTM010000427.1:0-1739 GCA_964494425.1 uncultured Rhodothermales bacterium
GAGTACGGCGTTGGCCACATCGCTGGCCTCGGCTCGTGTAGGGCGCGGGTTCTCAATCATGCTTTCCAGCATCTGCGTTGCCGTGATGACCGGCTTGGCCGTCGACAGGCTCTCACGAATTAGGCTTTTCTGCGTGCCGGGCACCCTCTCCATGGGCATTTCGATGCCCAGATCGCCCCGCGCCACCATGATGCCATCCGTTTCTTTTAGGATGTCGCCGATTTCACGCACCGCCTCGGGCTTCTCAATCTTCGAAATGACCGCTACGTTTTTGTCAGCCTCGTGGATGCGCCGGGTAAGTGCCTCCACATCGCTGCGCGTACGCACAAACGAGAGGGCAATCAGATCCACATCCATCTTGAGCCCGAACTCAAGATCCTTGATGTCCTTCTCGGTGAGCGACGGAGTCGAGGTTCGAATGTTAGGCAGGTTGACCCCTTTTCGAGACCGTAACGGCCCGCCCTCGACCACGCGCGTCACGACATCGCCACTGCTGGTAATGTCGGTAATTTCGAGTTCGAGCAGTCCGTCATCGAGCAAGATGCGTCCACCCACATCCGCATCTTCAGCAAGCGTGTCATAGTCAATACGCACGCGCTCGGCGGTGCCAATATCGAGCGGTTTGTTGGTGAGGGTGAGGGTATCGCCTTTGTCAATAAAGACGCAGCCATCTTTTACAGTGCCTACACGAATTTTGGGGCCTTGTAGATCTTGCAGAATGGGGACCACGCGCCCCTGGGCGTTGGCGGCCTCGCGCACCATCCGAATGCGCTCGGCATGCTCCTCATGGCTACCGTGGGAAAAGTTCATACGCGCCACGTCCATACCTGCAGCAATGAGCCGTTCGATCGTTTCCCGGTCATTGCTGGCCGGACCCAATGTGACAACAATTTTCGTACGACGGTCCATGAAGGCGAGGCGATTGATTGGAAGAAGCCAGTGCAAACAAAAGGTATCGATTCAATTGACAAACCGACAGGGCGTTGCATTATGTGTTTGCGAATGAAAGCGCTACCGGGCCGCATTCCCCGGTGTGGATCCGATCTGTTGCTGGGTACGCCGCTACGTTCCTCTGGGAAGCTGCGCCGAAGTCGGGGGATTGGCCCCGAGTGCCGATCGCACCATGAGCAGTTCGCCTACGTTTTCGAGTGAGAGGAGCCCCACAAGACGCTCACCCTCAACTACGGGCACCGTGGCACAGTCTGATGCTTGCATAATCCGGAAGGCTTCGTCCAGCGTCGTGCTGGGTGCCACGGTTACGCATGGACCGGTAGCCACATCGGCAGCCCGGTGGCCACGTCCGTGCATGCGCAGCGCATCCACAAGTTGCTGTCGGCTGAGCATACCTTCTACGCGCCCCTCATTAACGATGGGGAAGTCGTGGTCGGTCCCGGCGAGCAGTTCATCCACCGCATCACCGAGGGTGGCGTTGGCAGAAAGTGTGCCGAAGCGCGTCATCATAGCAGCGCGCACTAAGGTGTCGCGCGCCACAGCTCGAAACTCGGCGTGTTGCGACTCTTGCTGCGCCCCAATGTACACGAAGAGCGCAATGAAGAGCAACACAAAGTTAAAACTGACGACGCCCACAAACCCGAATACCACTGCCATAGCCTGCCCGACTCGCGCTGCCGTGCGAGTCGCCTGAGCATAGTCGTAGCGCAGTGCCAGAAGTGCACGCAGCACGCGCCCCCCGTCCATAGGAAACGCTGGAAGCATGTTGAATACTGCAAGGCCGAGGT
>CAZBTM010000428.1:0-1730 GCA_964494425.1 uncultured Rhodothermales bacterium
GAAGGGCGAGCGCGGGTCATTCGGCACCGCATTCTTGTTCACGGTGATGTTCGCAGCACCGAGGGCCTCGTCGGCATCCTTGCCGGTGTAAGGCCTGCCGATGAGGTCCACCAGCATGAGGTGATTGTCGGTGCCGCCGGAGACGATATTGATGCCGCGCTCGATGAAGGTCGACGCCATGGCCCGGGCATTGGCCACCACCCGTTCCTGGTAGGTGACGAACTCCGGCGCCTGCGCCTCGAGAAAGGCCACGGCCTTGGCGGCGATGACGTGCATGAGCGGGCCACCCTGGCCGCCCGGGAAGACGGCGGAGTTGAATTTCTTCTCCAGTTCCTCGTTCGCCCGCGCGAGTATGATACCGCCGCGGGGGCCGACCTCGCTAGGGGTTGATGCGGATCTCGTGCGTGATCTCGGTGCCGCCCCGCAGCATGGCCGAGACCGAGCAGTAGGTGTCCAGACTCAGGTCAATAGCGCGGCGCACCTTGGCAGGATCGGCGTCGCCCGTGAGGGTATAGTGCACATGGACATCGGTAAATACGCGCGGGTGATCCTCAGCGCGTTCGGCATCCACCTGTACCGCAAACGAGTCGACCGGCTGGCGCTGCTTCTCCAAAATCATGAGGATGTCGATGCTGCTGCATCCGCCCACAGCCATAGCGGTCATCTCCATCGGGCTAACGCCCTCTTGGTCAGACTTCGAGGCAATGGTCAGGCGGTCGCCGGAGTCGTTGGTCCCTTCAAACTGAATGGCGTTGTTGATGCGTTCAAGCTGCACGGTCATATTGAAAACGGCATTGGTGAAAAAAGCGGGGGAGACGTATCGTATTGATCGCAATATTGGGAATGCGCACGTCTATTATCGTGTGCAACGCAGCTATCATACACACAGTTTTGGAGGCCCTGCACGTGCTCATTTCGGAGCGGCTTGCGTGAAGAGTGCACAAATCTACGACGATAAGATAGATTTGGTTGTAAAAGACAGGCGATTCATCTGCACATATCTTTGCGTGCTGGAACACAGTGTAGCCCTTCTGATGTTATCTTCACGAACATGTTCTGCTCCCAACTGGGTTACGCTTGCCCCTGCCCCTCCCCACACCGCAGCCACCAGGCTGCGGACTGGGCACCCAAGCAGCCCCCTCCTGCATGGTTGACTTTTGGATGCTGGTATCCGACTGGTTCATGGGTCTGGGCCGCACGTACGGCGTTGATCCTATAATCTTCGGCAGCATTTATGTAGCTACGATTCCCTTCTTCTGGGGATCAGTCGCATGGATCGTGCGCAACGCCCGCTGCGGCCAATCAATTACGTTGCCCGCCTCGTCTACATGCTTTTTCATGGTGGCGGCTTACATCTACCCCTTTTGGGTCGGCGAAAACCTGCCGATGTGGACCTATCTGGCCGTAGGAGGATGCATTATGTATTGCGGTATCAGCACGTTGCGCAAAGTGCGGCTGGCTGCACGTGCGTCAAAATGTGCCAGTGCACTCACCACATCGTCGACAACCGCCGATTCTACGCCACGCCGCTCCTCTCTGCGGGTGGCTCCGTCCGAGCCCTCCTCGCGTACATCGGTCTCCTCAAGACGGGCCGCTCATACGGCGTAGCCGCACATCACAACGAGCGCCCCCAGGCTCGCACCGAAGGCTGTAGGTCCGTGCTGTAACAGCAGCATGGTGCACGGCACCCATCAAGCAGTCCGCCGTCATGCACAGGAAGCACGCTGTGC
>CAZBTM010000429.1:0-1717 GCA_964494425.1 uncultured Rhodothermales bacterium
TCTTGGCCGCCTTGATGGTGGTCGCCAGGCCGCGGAACTGCAGCTTGGAGAAGATGAACGGCTTGAACAGCTCCAGCGCCATCTTTTTCGGCAGGCCGCACTGGTGCAGCTTCAACTCGGGGCCAACGACGATAACCGAACGACCGGAATAGTCGACGCGCTTACCGAGCAGGTTCTGGCGGAAGCGTCCCTGCTTGCCTTTCAGCATGTCCGAAAGGCTCTTCAGCGGACGGTTTGAGGAGCCACGCACCGAGTTCGATTTGCGGCTGTTGTCGAAGAGCGAGTCGACCGCCTCCTGCAGCATACGCTTCTCGTTCCGCAGGATCACTTCGGGCGCCTTGATGTCAATTAGGCGCTTCAGGCGGTTATTACGGATGATTACGCGCCGGTACAGGTCGTTCAGATCCGACGTGGCAAAGCGTCCGCCATCGAGCGGCACGAGCGGGCGCAGCTCCGGCGGAATGACCGGGATCACGCGCATCTCCATCCACTCGGGGCGGTTTTCGGTACGTGTGTTGGCATCGATAAAGCCTTGTACCACGTTCAAGCGCTTCAGCGCTTTGGCTTTGCGCTGCTGACTGGTTTCGGTTTTCACCTGGTAGCGCAACTCCTGCGCGAGCTTCTCCAGCTCCAGGCGCTTGAGCATCGTTTCGACCGCTTCCCCACCGATCATGGCCAGGAACTTCTCGGGGTCGTCGTCGGGCAGGCGGTTGTTGTCTTCCCGAATCTGGTAGAGGATGTTGAAGTATTCCTCTTCCGTGAGCAGCTGGTTCTGCTCCACGCCCAGGCGCTTGGCCGTACCGGGCTGGATAACGATGTACTGCTCGTAGTAGATGACTTTTTCCAGGTCCTTCGACTTGAGGCCCAGCAGGTGGCCAATTTTGTTCGGCAGCGTCTTGAAGTACCAGATGTGTACCACCGGCACGCTGAGCTTGATATGGCCCATGCGTTCGCGGCGCACCGCTTTGCGCGTAACCTCTACGCCACAGCGGTCGCAGATAATCCCCTTGTAGCGGATGCGCTTGTACTTGCCGCAGTGGCATTCGTAGTCTTTGACAGGGCCGAAGATCTTCTCGCAGAAGAGCCCGCCCATTTCCGGCTTGAACGACCGATAGTTAATCGTTTCTGGCTTCAGCACCTCGCCATACGAGCGCTCCAGAATGTCTTCTGGAGACGACAAGTTGATCGAGATCTTGTTGAAGTCCTTTTCGATGTCTTTCGAGTTTCCGTAAGGCATGTAGCAGTGTGCTATTTGAGAGTGGCAGAGAGCGGCCCGTGCAACCGCTCGGCACGGAATGCCTGTGTACCGGCGCCCACGGTGCAGCCCCGCGGGCGCTCAGGTACGTGTGCAGATGAACGCGTTAGTCGAGGTTGACCTCCAGCCCCAGACCTTGCAGCTCGCGCACCAGCACGTTGAAGCTTTCTGGCACGCTGGGCGACGGCATGTTCTTGCCTTTCACGATCGACTCGTAGGCACGCGAACGGCCTTGCACATCGTCCGACTTGTAGGTCAGCATTTCTTGCAGCGTATGGGAGGCTCCGTAGGCATAGAGCGCCCACACCTCCATTTCGCCCAGACGTTGGCCTCCAAACTGCGCCTTACCACCCAGCGGCTGCTGCGTAATCAGGCTGTAGGGTCCGATGGAGCGCGCGTGCATCTTGTCATCGATCAGGTGGCTCAGCTTCATCATGTAGATCTGGCCGACAGTCGTCTTCT
>CAZBTM010000430.1:0-1698 GCA_964494425.1 uncultured Rhodothermales bacterium
TGCACGAAACCTTCAGCGAACGCAAGCTTCTGCGCCGCGCTGCTGAGTATCCGGAAGCCAAGATCCTGGCCCACCCTGAGTGCCGCGACGCAGTCTTGCAACACGCCGACTTCGTAGGCTCCACCAGTCAGATCCGCCGCTACGCCCGCGACAACGGTCCGGCTACGTTCATCGTGGCCACTGAAGAGGGCATTCTGCATCAGATGCGTAAGGATAACCCCGGCAACACGCTGATCCCGGCTCCGCCCGAAAGCGGATGCAACTGCAGCCAGTGCCCCCACATGCGGCTCAACACCATCGAGAAGCTGTATCTGTGCCTGGAGCACGAAGCCCCCGAAGTCACGATGGACGCCTCGGTGCGCGAACAAGCGCTGGTGCCCATTGAACGCATGATGACGATGAGCCAGGGGGTCAAGTAAGCCACCGGGTGCCGTCTGCCAACCGCACGCGAACGACCGCGCCGTACGAGCGTTAGCGACCCTAATCGACCCCGTCCCGCTGCTTGTGCTGGCGGGCGGCCTCAACTCCGTTCACCTGTTTCCCCAACGTCTATGAACGTTCAACTGCTGGAGACTGTACGCCGTACCATCGTATATCGCCCTGAACGCTTCTGCCTGGCCCAGTGGGCATTTGCTCATAACGAGCAGGCCGTGCTGACGGGCGGTGCTCCTCCCCGCGGCTTCAAGTGCTGCATTGCCGGCCATGTGCTGCTCGAATCGGACACCTACACCGAGCGCGAGCTGCTGCAACACGGCGGCTTTCATACCGGCGGCGGCCTGTGGAATGAAGCCGGCGACGTGCTTGGGCTCTCGACTCCGCAGTACCGTACGCTGTTTTTTCCCAGCCAGTGGCAGAAGCCGTACAAGCAAGAGTACTACCTGTGCAGCGCCGATGAGGAGGCCGAGGTGGCCGCCGCGTACATTGATCACTACATCACCAAGCATGCCGATCCGGAGCGCGCCCCCGCACGCACCGAAAAGCGCTCTAAGCGGGCCGAGTCTATCATGGCAACGGTGTAGAGCTTCCTCCCCAGACGCAGCAACGGGTCGAGGACCTCAACTTAAAAGATCACACCGAAGCGGAATGAGAAGAGTCCGGCCGCGGCGGTCTCCCCAATGGCCAGGGCCGGGTCGAACTCTGCGAACAGCGAGGTCTCCTGCAAAAGCCACACGCGCCCCACGCCCAGGTGGATAGTAGGAGCCGCCTTGCTGTCTTCCGTATTGATGGGAAGGTACGCCCCCGCACCGCCCATGAAATACGTGCCCTGCGTGGGCGTGTCGGTGCGCGTTACAATGAGCGACACCTGTGGGTCAACCGCATACGACGCCTCATCGCGTCCGCCCAAGACGTATCCGGTAAACCCAGACCCAATAGCCACCGATACATCGCTGTTGATGGGCGAGGAGACGCGCACCCGGAGGCCCGGCCCGAATCCGTCGTCGGTGCTAATCAGTGAGTTGAACCCAAGCCCGATGCGCGGGCGCTCCTGTGCATGAAGATCTGAGGGGGCGCAGAGCAGGCCTACAAAAGCAAGGAGCACAGCTGTTTGGGTCCAGCGACGGAGTGTAATCATAGCGGGCAAACTTCGTGAAGTGGTAAGGGTTTACTAATTAGCGCCGTTATGCTGTCAGCGAGCATCGGCTGCCGCGTATATGCTCCGCGCCGGGCGGTAGTTCATCCGCGTGGAGCACGGGCCCG
>CAZBTM010000431.1:0-1693 GCA_964494425.1 uncultured Rhodothermales bacterium
CATCCACGAACCCGGCTTGGGCAGACGGTTCAGCAGCGCCGGAACCGACGACAGCACCACGTAGGGCGCGGCCATGCCTACGCCGAGCGCCGTAAAGATGCTCATCGCCTCCACGGCAGACATCGTGAGCGCCACGCCCAGCGCTGCGCCCATGAGCGGAGCGGTGCACGGCGTCGCCACAATGGTCGCCAGCACACCCGTAAGGAACGACTCGCTGTAGCCCGATGCGTTCTGCTGTGCCGTACCGCCGACGGAGGTCAAGCGCGTGCCCAGCTCAAACAGTCCTGACAGGTTCAAGCCAATGCCCACAAAGAGCAGTGCCATCAGCGCGATGAAGCCGGGCGATTGCAGCTGAAAGCCCCAGCCAATCTGCTCACCCGCCGCGCGCAGCACCAGCAAGAGCCCCGCCAGCACCCAGAACGAAACAACCACGCCCGCGGCAAAGAGTCCGCCGTGGCGGCGCATGATGCGGGGCTGCTCACGGGAAAGACGCACGGCATCAGGTTCAGGAGCAACCCGCCGATGAAGGCAAAGCCCAGCGCGCCCCAGAGCGACAGGCTTGTGCTCGACGCGCCCGTTCCGGCTTCGGCCAGTGCCGATAGGTCGCCGGTGAACTCGCCTTCAAGCGGAGCATCTACGGCGAGGGCGGGATGCGGACGATCCGACGCGCTCCACGAGAAGCCGTCGGGTCCCAGCAGCACGCCGCGCAAGGACTCGGTGGAGCCGTCGGCGTACTCGGAGGCCTGCAGCGCCAGGTAGCGCGTGTCGCCATCGCGCATGACGGGCTGCGGCGCGGTGTTCGAGATGGTGCGCTTCTCGCCCGGAATGAAGCGCACGCCCTCGTCAGGGAGCGCATCACCTTCAAGTTCCAGCACGAAGCTGCCATCGCTGCGGTATGCCTGCACAGACACGCCCGCTGCCGGACGCGGATGCTGAGCGCGTGCTTGTGCGAATGCATCGTCCCACTCGGCACGAGGTGTCGCTTCCCCATCCACCGAAATCGTAGTGGCAAGCTCGGCGTGCGCGGGCAGACAGATGTCCTCGCAGATGAGCCAGTCGCCGCGCGCTTCGAGCGTGATCGCGGTACCCGGCTGCAGATCATCGGGCGGGGTGATCTCCACCAGCAGCATGATCTCGCCCGAGTAGCCGTAGGTGACGAGCGGGCCTTCTTCTTTCACTGTAGGATGCGGCCACTGGATCTCGCCCGCCGAGAAGCCCTCGGGCAAGGTCCAGTCGATGCTGGTGGCCAGTCCCGAATCGCCGGAGTTCTTCCAGTAGCTGTGCCAGCCATCATCCATCTGCAGATGCATGGCCACGGTAAACGGCTCGCCGGGCGCAATCGTCTCCACCTCGCTCACGAGCGTGGCCTCGCTGTGCGGACTGGGATCGTCGCCCGACTGGGCCGTAGCGAAGAGCGGCCCCATCATCCACAGGAGCAGCAGCACGCCACATCCGACGGTGCGAAGCAGGGGGGACACATGGTTCTGTTTCATGGGGATACGCAGCTTTGGGGCAGTACCGGTTGGGCGTCTCATTACGATGCACTGGAGCTTCGGTTCAGGGCCGTGTTGTGGCTGCACGGCGTGTGTGCATGAACCGGCAGTGCATCGCATCGGCGATGTTCGCGCCACCCCACGACGCCATAATCTCGTGACGGCGCGGCGTTGGGGAAGCTGCCGTTCGCATTTCAGCG
>CAZBTM010000432.1:0-1690 GCA_964494425.1 uncultured Rhodothermales bacterium
TTATGATCCTGGCGCCTGTCGTAAAAGGACGCAAGGGCCATTACCGCGAGCTGTTTGAGCAGACCGCCAGTCAGGGCTTCGAGCGCTTCCGCGTAGACGGCACCATGCGCACCTACGAGGAGGGCATGAAGCTGGAGCGCTACGAAACGCACGACATCGAGGTTGTGGTCGACCGCCTCGTCGTCAAAGACGGCATTCGTCCGCGCGTGGGGCAGAGCGTGCAGACGGCACTCGATATGGGCGGGGCACACTCATTGGGCATGTGGTCGATGTTCAGGGGGATGCAGAGGCCGATGTGGATGCGGGCGATCATCTCTTTAGCCGCCACCTGGTGGATCCCGAAACGGGCCTTTCGTACGACGAACCGTCGCCGAACCTCTTCTCGTTCAACACGCCCTACGGCGCCTGCCAAAACTGCGATGGACTCGGCGTGACGAACACCCTCGACGCCGAACTGATGATCCCCGACCCCTCAAAAACCATTGCCGAGGGCGGACTCGTGCCGCTGGGCAAACCCCGCGACATCTGGATCTTCAGTCAGCTGGAGGCGGTGGCCGAGGCGTACGACTTTGACTTCGACACGCCGATTGCGGACCTCTCCGACGAACAGCGCGATGTGATTCTGCATGGCGCAGGCGAGAAGCAGTTCGACATCAAGTACCGCTACAAGGGGCGCGCCGTGAACTACACGCACCGCTACGGCGGACTCATGCAGCATGTGCAGCACGCCTACGACAACACCGATTCGTCGAAGAAGCGGCGCTGGGCCGAGTCGTTTATGCGCGAGACGACGTGTCCGACCTGCGGCGGGGCGCGCCTCAACAAGATTGCGCGTTCGTACTGCATTGGCGAGTACACGATTGGCGACCTCGCGAACATGGATCTGGAGCGTCTGCGTCAGGTCGTGAACACGCTTTCGTTCGACAGCGAGCAGCAGCGCACGATTGCGCGCCCCATCATCAAGGAGGTGGAAGAGCGACTCGACTTCTTGGTGAACGTGGGCGTAGGCTACCTGACGCTCGACCGTACTGCCCGCTCGCTCAGTGGCGGCGAGAGCCAGCGCATCCGTCTGGCCACGCAGGTGGGCACGCAGCTTACAGGCGTGCTCTACGTGCTCGACGAGCCCTCGATTGGGCTGCATCCGCGCGATAACGAGCGGCTCATCCGGTCGCTGCAGGCGCTGCGCGACCTGGGTAACTCGGTGCTGGTGGTGGAGCACGACCGCGAGATGATCGAAGCTGCCGATTACGTGGTCGATCTGGGACCCGGCGCGGGCGAGAAAGGCGGACACCTGGTGGCGGAGGGGCCGCCCGAGACGCTCACGCATACGGGCGGAAACGGCACGGCCACCAATGGCACATCTGGATCCAACGATGTGGTTGTGAACGGCGAGTACACCGGCAGCGTGACGGCGGCGTATCTGCGCGGTGAGCGGGTGATTGGCGTGCCCGGCGAGCGCCGCTCGGGCTCGGGCGATGTGCTCACCCTGCGAGGCGCGACGGGTCACAACCTGAAAGGCGATCCGCTGCGCATCCCCCTGAATACATTTACGTGCATTACCGGCGTGTCGGGCTCAGGCAAATCCACGCTCATCAACCAGACGCTGTATCCGATTCTGTCGCGGCACCATCACAACGCGAAGACGGTGCCGCTGTCGTATGATCGCGTTGAGGGCATCGACCACATCGAC
>CAZBTM010000433.1:0-1676 GCA_964494425.1 uncultured Rhodothermales bacterium
GCAGAGCCGCATCCGAGCGATGATATCTATGCACTCGGCGTCATCGCCTACCAGCTCTACACAGGCAGGCACCCCTTTGACGGTGCGTCGGCGGAGGAGGCCTGGAGGCAGCAGCAGGAGCCGGAACGCATTCCCGGTATCCCCGGCTACCGCTGGCGTGCCATCCGCGACGCGCTGCAGCTGGAGCGGGTGCGGCGCACGCAGTCGGCAGAGGCTTTCATTCAGCAATTCAGCGGCGCTCGCATGCGACGCCGGATCATGGTTGCTGGCGTGCTTCTTCTCGCGCTGTGCGCCGGCTACTTCGCCTACCTGTCCACGCAGGCGGAGGGCCCCAGCGTGCCCTTCGCCGAGCTTCCGGTCGAGACGCGCTCGGCGGTCAGCGACGCGCTTGATCGGGGCGCGCGTTCCGTGGAGATCGAGGACTGGGACGGCGCGTCGCGTTACTACATGCAGGCCTACGAACTGAACCCGCGCAATCCCGATGCGATAGAGGGTCTCGAGGAAGTGCTCACAGTGCTCGACGATCGCGTGCGTAACGCGACCTCGCAGCGCCAGCGTGAATTTCTCCTCAAGCTGTTCGATGCCTACTCACGGCACGCGTTTTTTGCTGACAACGCGCGCTTCCGGCAGCTGCACGAGAGTCTCGTCGCGGCACTCGAGTGAGCGATGCGTGCAGGCCGGATACTTGCTCAGCGTAGCTGCTCGAGCAGTTCTGGCCAGTGCGCTGCCCAGCAGCAGCGGTGGTCGAAACCCTCCACCACGTGAAAGTCAGCCTGCGGGTAGCGCGCCTTGTACGGCGCCGCCAGCCCGATAGGCACGACCCCGTCTCGCTCACCGAGCAGGTGCCGTTCACGAACCCGTCCCGCGCGCGGTTCCGATAGCGGGTTCAGTGAACCCGACAGGGGCACGTGCCCATGGAAGCGCGTCCACGCGGCATGATCCAGCGGCGCCGCGATGGTGGTGACCTGAATGATGTCCGTCCGGCGTCCCGCGAGAAGCAGGGCCAGCGTACCGCCACCACTGTAGCCCACCAGTTCGATGCCCGTGGCGTCGTGCTTGCTCGTCAGGTGCGACAGCGATTGCTGGAGGGCCGCGACGACCTCCTCGGAGTAGCGGTGGGTCGTCCAGAGGTGGCTATCGCAATCGGGGGGAAGCGGGCCCTGGACAAACAGACACGGCCGACCCAGGTAGGCGTGCGCCTGCGGGTCACGCAGAAAGAGCTCGAGGCCAAGGGGCGTGGATCGTGCGCTGGGATTCCCGCTGGGTCGGCCGTCGCGATAGGGCACGCCGTCACCGTCAAGGTAAACACGCAGTGTCCCGGTGTCGGCCGGCTGTGGCCGTTCCAGCACGTGCATGGGAAGAGGGCTCGCTATGCGTTCGTGATACAGGTTTTCCCGACTTGCAATTTTCTGCATATCAACGCTCTGACACGCGGCCAGTGCGCCGAGCAGGCTGGTACACACAAGCAGTAGCCTGAAGAATTTGCGTTCACCCTGCCTCATGACATTGAATTCGCCGCCACCGCCGTGATTTACTAGTACCCACTCGTGGCAAACAATAAAGGGGTTTCGTGTCCCGTGTCACTCGTGACGTTGCCACACGCGAGAAACAGGGGAGTGTCACAGAATGAAGGTCTCAGGGGGTGCAGGCGCGCAGGTCGCGGCGTCTGGTGTATC
>CAZBTM010000434.1:0-916 GCA_964494425.1 uncultured Rhodothermales bacterium
GTTTCGAACGAGCCTTCGCTCACCTGCTGCATCGACCAGCCGCTGCGGTCGCTATCTTCGGTGGCTTTCTCGGGAGGCGTCCGGTTTGCCTTTTCCTTGCGCGTGCGGATGCCCTCCTGCACTTCCCGCGTCATCCAGTTGAGCGTGTCGGAAAGCCCCAGATCGCCCGATGCGAACACATCGCATACGTTGGCGTCCTCCGACCAGGGCGCAAAGTAGCGCATCCCCCGAAAGATCTGCTGCAGACACTTCGAGCGCGCGCTCACCAGGTCCAGCTTCGCAATCACGCTAATGGATTTGATGTCGGTGCCCTCGCCAATCATGTCGACCTGCACCATCACATCCACCTCGCCGTTGCGGTAGGCATCGAGGCGCTCCTCGCGTTCCTGCGGCGGCACATCCTGTCCGATGCGCGTCACCGAGAGCCAGCCGTAGCGGCGCTGCATGAAGTCGAGCACATCGGCGGCGTGGCGGTTGCTCATGCAGATGACGAGCATCTGGTGGTTGCGGACGGCCGTGCCATGTTTGCCCCGATGTTGCGCTCGCTTCGACTGCAGACGGCCCACCGCCGGCCCAATCAGCGTGTCGAGGTAGACGTCGTGAAAGCGCAGGTTGCGACGCGCAAAGTAGCGATCGAGCGTCGCGGTATCCGCCGAAATGTCGTTCTTAAGCTCGGCCAGCGTGCATTCGACTGTTTCACCTGAGTTCTCCTCTTGCATCGTGATCGTGTAATCGACCACGTGCGCCTCTACGCGCTTCAGGATTTCGCCTTCGGCATGCGCATCGCGGAGCGAGACCTCGTGCAGGGCGCGGTAGAAGGTGGATTCGGTCCCGTCGTCGTGCGAGATGGTGTCGTGCGGCACGCCAAAGAGCGGCTCCCCATCGCTGCGGATGGGCGTCCCCGAAAGTCCGATGA
>CAZBTM010000434.1:926-1670 GCA_964494425.1 uncultured Rhodothermales bacterium
GCGCCTCGTGCGAGAGATTATCTACCGCATCCGACCACGCACTTTCTTGGGGCAGGTGGTGAATTTCGTCGAGCACAAACAGCGTATCCCCCTGATTGCAATACTGTTGCAGCGCCTTGTTGCCGCTTGATCCGCACGCGTACTGGTACGTGGCAATGACGATGGGGATGTCGCGGTTTTTGAGGAAGACCGCATCCGAATCTGCAATCGAAAAGGGGAGGCGCGGCCCGCCAATCCATTGCAGCATCTGTGCCAGCTCCTGCGGATCGGCGTACTGATCGCGCAGGTTGCCCCGCGGCACAAAGACCACGAGCTGATCGCAGACGCCCATCGCACGCGCCACGCAGAAGGACGCCAGCGCAATGAGGGTCTTGCCGTATCCGGGGACGAACACGCCCAGATGGTGACGCTCACCGCGCTCGTAGGCGGCAGCAAGCTTGCGGAGAAACGTGCGCTGGCCGTCGCGGAAGGTGAAGTCGGGGGCCGGGTGCAGACCCGGAAGGCGCACAGAGCGGTTCATGCAGAGGGGGGACTGGTGGATGCAGAGGGCGTGTGTTGTTCGCAGCGTCTAATGTATGCACTACGCGGAGCCGCGTAAACCCCACAGGCCCGCATGCAAGCAAAATACACAAGGTTTTGCTGCACACAGCATAGCCGTTCCACCTCTGGGTTACTTTCCAGCTTCAAAGCTACCTGCGTTCGACTGTACACCAACGTCGCGCACGCATCAGTTGTCCATCGCCC
>CAZBTM010000435.1:0-1653 GCA_964494425.1 uncultured Rhodothermales bacterium
GGCGATTCGGTGCGCGTTACGCTGTACTTTAATACCTTTGAACGTACCCTGACGGCCCCTGTGCGCCCTACGCCGCCCCAATAGTTTTTTCGGTAGTGGATAGACGTTAAGTGATCGCTCTCCCAATAATAATCTGTCCTGGGGCGAACGGTCCCCCGTTCGCTCCCGTCAGCCCCGCCGGAGACGTCCGCGCCAGGTGGCGCTCCCAGCACCGATAGCATTCGGTGCAAGTTCTCCGGCTACTGATATATTTGGTCCATCACTTAGCATTGAACGGCTACCCCCAAACGTAGAAAACCCCCTGCTGGTCAGCCGATCAACAGGGGGTTGTGCCATGCTGCGAATGCAGCACAGCAAGTGCATATGTATGTGGAGATGCCGGGAGTCGAACCCGGGTCCGAATGGCCGCTCGTGTCGAGCATCTACCTTCATAGTGGTTCTATTTCAATGTCGCGGCTCCTCTCCAGCCAAACCACGAGGCCAGAGGAGTGCCAAGGCTGATCAAGATTCACCACAGTACATCCAGCCGGAATATGTGTGGCTATTCTGTCTAATATGATGTCTCAGGCAAACCGACAGACAAGCCTGACAGGAGACAGATGGGGGCTGTTACGCCGCCATCGCGTACGTGTAATCGTCCGCATTTACAAGTTCCTAACGAGATTAACGAGCATATTAGGCAGCTCGGAAGGACAGCCCGCCGCGCGTTTACCACCCGTCGAAGCCGTGTCATCCCCATATGTAAAAGAGCAACCCACCAGCAGAGTGATGTACTCTCTGTTGTTGGGATAAATTATCTAATCACTTCTACACCCTTTGTTCCAGCGCCTACGCAGATGCACCGCCCGTTACTGAACAGGGGCATCTGTGAAGCTCCGATCGAGCAACCGTCTCCGATGCGATTCGTTACGCACCCTTCCACACGCACGCTACTCTGTTTCGACCTGCTCCGGCCTCTCATGCCAACCCACCCCGACGATTCGTCTCGCAACGGTTCGCCGCGCAACGATTCGATCTACGATGCGCAATACCGCGAGCCGGAGGCGCACACCGAGCGCTACGCCGACCTCGCATCCATTGTGCGACAGCTGCGCCAGGACTGCCCGTGGGACCGCGAGCAGACCCACGTATCCGTTAAACATCTGCTTATCGAAGAAGCCTACGAGGTCGTCGAGGCCATCGAGTCGGGCGATCCGACAGCGCTACAGCAGGAATTAGGGGATGTGCTGCTGCACGTGCTCTTCCACAGCACGATTGCCGAGGAGGCCGGGCGCTTTACTGTGCAAGACGTCATCGACGCCGAGATCGATAAACTGGTACGGCGCCATCCGCACGTGTTTGGCGACCTGGAGACCGACGACCCCGACGCGGTGCTCGCGAATTGGGAGCGCATCAAGCAGCAGGAATCTGACAATGAGGACGCTGATGATGCCCTGAAGTCTGCTCTTGACGGCGTGCCTGCGCAGCTTCCCTCGCTCTTGCGCGCCTTTCGGATGCAGGAGAAAGCCGCCGGGGTGGGCTTCGACTTCCCTACCCCGCAGGCCACCTGGGCGAAGGTCGAGGAAGAACTCGCCGAGTTTAAAGCAGCCGACGCGTCCGATGATGCCGAGGCGCGCGCGCAGGAGTTTGGTGATCTGCTGTTCGCGCTGGTCA
>CAZBTM010000436.1:0-1653 GCA_964494425.1 uncultured Rhodothermales bacterium
TTCCGATGGAAAGCAAGCGACTTTCAGGTCAGCGATCACGGCACGTATGTCATCTCTGACACATCAATTGTACGATTCGATTATCGGTGACACACTTCTATGATACACCACCGGCTCCCAACCCAAAAACCGCCTGCGCCACGGCATATGGCACAGGCGGTGCTTGATGTAATCCAGCAATGCAGCGCTACATCGTAGGATTGTGAGATGAGCCGTCCTCTGCCCTGTCGCACCGACGGGGTAACTTGTGCCGAACGCTATCGGCGCCGTCGGTACCAGGTCCTGTGATTAATCTCACAGCGCAGCGGCTACTTCGCGGCCAGAATCTCCACTTTTTCGACCTGCGGCGGCTCGGTGAGGAGCTCGTCGGCGCGCGCAAAGAGCGCCTCGGCAATCTCGCCATCGAGGTGCGCCTGACGGCCGTCTTCGCCAGCAAACGTATCAAAGATGCCGAATGTGGACTCGTCGATCTGGAGCGCGTACCAGGCGATGGTTTTCTCTTCAGCCTCTGCTGCGGGAAGCGCGCCTTCTAAAAAGGCTTTGAGTTCGTCTTCTTTGCCGGGCTTCGCGTGCAGACGAGCCAGGAGCGATTTCTTTTCAGCAGCCATTGTTACGTGTCAGTTTGGATCAAGAAAGCAGACAAGGTTTCTACCCTATTGCGTGTTGTCACGTTCAATTTTATCTGTGACGAGTCTGCGATAGATGACCTATTTGGGCAGCTGCTCGTTCGTATCTGCCGACAGTTACGAGCGCTGCACGACCAGCATGCACTTCTCCGCAAAGTAGCCCGGGTGCTGCGCCGCATCCTGGAGCAACGCGTGCAGCGGAATCTGGCGGATGCGTACGCCGTCGTCCTGTGCCCGAAGCGCAGCAATCTCTTCAGAGAGATCGCCGCCCTTGAGTGTGATGAGCCCGGGTGCCCAGTCGGTGGGGCCAGGGTCGGCGGGTAGTTCGGCGGCGGCGCGGGTGTGCCACTGCCACAGCTTGGCCAGCGGCGCGGTGGCGCGCGAGACGGAGTAGTGGGCGGTATCGGGCCAGTCCTCAGCGCGCCCATCCCATGCAAACAGGGTGTCGAGTCCAAGACGCCGCGCCATGCTGCGCACAGCCCGCATCTTCTTGCCGACTGAATCGACCGCGATCACCTCGGTATCAGGGTAGGCAATGGCCAGCGGAATAGCCGGGAGGCCACCGCCGCTGCCCCAGTCCACAATGCGCACCCCGGCTGGAAAGTCGCGCACCCGCAGCGCCAGCGTGTGCACGATGTGCCGCTCGGTGATGGCATCGATCGTGTCGGGCGAGATGAGGTTTAGCGTCTCGTTGTAGCGGCGCAGCAGATCTTCGTACGTCTCAAGCTGCGCACGTTGATTGCTACTCAGGTCGTGATACGGGTCGAATGCGTCGGTGGTAGGCATGACGTTATGCGCGGGTGGGGGCATGGGTCGTGTGGGAAGGAGCAGTAAATCGTGAATGCGAAATGGCGTCTTCTATTTCAGGAGGCGTGCTTGCTATGCAGGAGATCCCTCGACTACATGCCGACTCCGTATCTGTTTAGCGAACCATCACGCGTGACGCAAGCGGTGCCCATAGCATTTAGCCCAAAGATCGCCGGGGATGCGAGCGATCCCCGGCTATGGGTTTCCTTAGCCCGGGATC
>CAZBTM010000437.1:0-1192 GCA_964494425.1 uncultured Rhodothermales bacterium
AAGGCGGTAGAGCGCCTGATGGAGCGCGGCCATGCCTATGAGACCGATCAGGGTGTCTACTTTTCGGTGGAGACGTTCCCCGAGTACGGCAAGCTCTCGGGCAACAAGGCCGCGGAGCAGCTGCAGGCCACCGACCGCGAGACGGTGCAGGACCCGGACAAGAAGGATCCGCGCGATTTTGCGCTCTGGAAGAAGGATCCCGACCACCTGATGCAGTGGCACAGTCCGTGGGGCTGGGGCTTTCCGGGGTGGCACATCGAGTGCTCGGCGATGTCGATGGCCTACCTGGGCGAGGCGTTCGACCTGCACACCGGCGGCGAAGACCTGGCGTTTCCGCATCACGAGTGCGAGGTCGCGCAGAACGAGTGCCTGACGGGTGGTCCGTCGGTGCGCTACTGGGTGCACACGCGCTTTCTGCAGGTGGAGGGCGAGAAGATGTCGAAGTCCAGCGGCAACTTCTTCACCGTGCGCGACCTGATCGATCCGCCCGAAGATGGCGGGCGCGGGGTGGATCCACTGGCGCTGCGCTACACGCTGATGGCGGGGCAGTACCGCAAGCCGTTCAACTTCACGAAGAAGACGCTCTCCGACAGCGCGCGCATCATCCGCCGCTACCAGGACGCCGCCGCCCAGGTCGAGGAAGCGCTGCAGGCCGATGCCGAGGGCCCCGACCACGCCGCCGACACGCTCCCCGACTGCTACGACGCCACCCTCGCCGCCATGTGCGACGACCTGAACACGCCGAAGGCCCTTGCCACGGCGCTCGAAGGCGTGAAGTTCATCCAGGGCCTGGGGCGCGACCTGAACGGCGCCACCGCCCGCACCGCGCAGCAGTGGCTGGTGGATACGAATGGTCTGCTCGGCATCATCTGGCATCAGGGGGATGCGGAGGCCGCCGCCACGGATGCGAATGAGGACCTCGCTACGAGGGTCGACGCCCTGCTCGACGAACGGGCTGCAGCGCGCGAATCTGGCGACTACGACCGGGCCGACGCCATCCGCGATGAACTCGACGCCATGGGCATCGAGGTGATGGATGGGCCCGACGGCACCACCTGGGAACGCAAGGCCGTGCTGTAATTTGTCGGGGCCCATTGCGTTGTGGGCATGTACGTGCCAGATGCATTTTACACGGGCGCATTGTGATGCGCCCCTACCGTCATATTTTTCCCCTATGGACGCATGGCGATGC
>CAZBTM010000437.1:1202-1646 GCA_964494425.1 uncultured Rhodothermales bacterium
ACGAGCGTGGACGCTCGCGCCAGCGGTGGCGGGCGCATTGCGATGCGCCCCTACTGCCGCCATATTTTGCCTCTACAGACGCATGGCGATGCGTCCCTGTCATATGTCAAATTATCATCCTCATTATGGATCTATTTGAACGACCGCGTCGGTTGCGTCGCACGGCGAACCTGCGGCGCATCAACCGTGAAACGCGCCTCTCGACGGATCACCTGATCGCTCCGCTCTTTGTGATGGCGGGCGCAGATGCGCAGGAGGAGGTATCCTCCATGCCCAACCAGTACCGCTACACGGTCGATCGGCTCGTGCGCGAGGCCGAGACGCTCCACGCGCTGGGCATCCCCGGCGTGGCGCTCTTCCCCGCGATTCCTGAGGCGCAGAAAGACGCCACCGCCAGCGCCGCCACCGACCCCGACGGACTCTACCCCCGCGCAATTCGTGCGC
>CAZBTM010000438.1:0-1626 GCA_964494425.1 uncultured Rhodothermales bacterium
CCTTTTATCAAAGAGGACCCGCCACGCTACTTCGGTCTACAGCAACGTGTGATCATCGTACTGGCTTGGGGGCTTGTCCCGTTGACACAAGGATACTTTCTGTATCGGTTTATTAATGCTTTTCCTAATAAGGTAGCCTACAGCATTCTCGGTGCCCTGCTTGTCATGGCTACAACAATCGGTGCCATATTTAGCTACATGGTTGCCAAGAAGACGCTTCGTGAAGGTCCAAAAGCCACCCTCGCCGACGATAGAGATACTTTAATCTTTCGGACGGCAGAGACTCTTCTTTTCGTCACGCTGCTCTGGCAGTTCAGCTATGCGCTTGCACCATGAAAGTCCGCATCCACGAACCTGTAGGGGATGCATCCGGTTTGCGCGGGTGACCGTTTGCCTGTCGCATCCCCCTGAACCCACCGGGCTATGAACACCGACATTCTGGAGCGCGAGGTGCAGTATCTGAAGGGCGTGGGGCCAAAGCGCGCCGATGCCTGGGCGGAGGCCCATGGCGTGCGCACCGTGCACGACATGCTGCATTTCTACCCGCGCCGCTACCTTGACCGCTCCACCACCACCGGCGTGCGCGATCTGCGCGAGGGCGACGCCGCCACTGTGATGGGCACCGTGCAGTCGGGCAGTGTGGTGCCGGGCAAAAGCAACAAGCGCTTCGAGCTTATTCTTGAGGATGCAGAAGGGCAGCGCATGAAGGGCGTCTGGTTTCAGGGGCTCTGGTGGATTCGCAACACGTTCGAGGTCGGCGAGCGCGTGGCCCTGCACGGCACGGTGCAGAAATACGGACGCTGGTTCTCGATGACGCATCCCGACTTCGACCACCTGAGCGACGAGGCCGCCGCCCTCGACACCGGGCGCATTGTGGGGCTGTATCCGGGCGGACAGGCGATGGAGGCGGTAGGACTGACGAGCCGCTCCATTCGGCGCATCATCTACCGCTTCTTTCAAGAGCACGGACTGAAGCTGGGCGAGCCGCTCCCCGACTGGATGACCGAGCAGTACGGCCTGATGGAGGGCCGCGTGGCCCTGCGCGCCATTCACTTCCCCAAAAGTCAGGACGAGCGCGCGCAGGCGGTGCAGCGCCTCAAGTTCGAGGAGCTGTTCTACATCCAGCTGCTCCTGGCCATCACGCGCCACGAGCGCCAGGAGATTGCCGGCCCCACGTTCGGTCCCCCCGGTCTGCTCACCACGCAATTTGCAACAGATGTGCTGCCGTTTGAGCTCACGGATGCCCAGAAGCGCGCCGTGCGCGAGATTGTGGCCGACACGCAGACCGGCATCCAGATGAACCGCCTGGTGCAGGGCGATGTGGGCAGCGGCAAAACCGTCGTCGCGGTGCTGGCCATCTTGCAGGCGTACGACAGCGGCTACCAGAGCGCGTTCATGGCACCCACTGAGATTCTGGCCGAGCAGCACGCCAACAGCCTGGCCGAGTACCTGGCGCCGCTCGACCTGCAGCCCACGCTCCTCACCGGCAGCCAGTCCAAGACCGAGCGCGAGGCGGCGCTTGCCTCCGTGGCGCAGGGCGAAACGCCCGTGGCTGTGGGCACGCATGCGCTCATCCAGGACACCGTCGAGTTCGCCGCCGCCGTCAACCGCTTCATCCCGTGGGTG
>CAZBTM010000439.1:0-1616 GCA_964494425.1 uncultured Rhodothermales bacterium
CACGACATGGTCACGGATGCCAAGCCGCTCAGCTTTGGATTCGAGGCGGTCGCGGTCTGGGCCCTTCCCGGCAATTAGATACGTGAGTGAAGGGTGCGTATCCAGCAGGTCCGGCAGGACCGAAAGCACCTGGTCGAAGCCTTTGGCCCGCTTGCGCCCGACCAGGCGGCCCATCGTCATGAGTACGGGGCCGTCGAGACCATATCGGGCGAGAAGGGTTGGGCATTTGGGACCCGGTGAGAGTCCCGAGAAGTCAATTGTATTTGGCACCACATGCCCGCGCTCAGGAGCTACGCCACTCCACGCGGTGAACCGCTCTTTGGTAACCTTCGCCACGCTGATGAAATGATCGACGAGCGGCACCATCCAGTTCACAAGACGTCGGTGGCTGGGCGTCCAGGCGTCTACGCCGTGAATGTGGAGCACGACCGGTGCCCCGGTTACCGCTTTTGCGGCGAGAGCGGGGGGCACGAGATTGATGTGTCCGCACCAGATCGCATCGAAGGCACGGTCGTGCATCAGCAAGCGCGTTAGGGCTTGGAGGTAGGCCCCGGTTCCACCCAGGCCGTCGGTGTAGCGGGTCAGTGCACGGGGAAGGGGTTGGGTGATGGCCTCTGGCTGGAGCAGTGGGAGCGCCACAATTTCGTCCACCGAAGGGCACGTAGACAGGGCATGCAAGAAGTGCCGGTTTGCGGTAGCAATGCCGCCATATCCACCAAACGCATCGGTGTAGAGAGCAAGGACGCGCATAGATGAGGGGTAAGTGCACAGACATACGGATCCGTGCTACGAAGTTGAGAAGATGCGTGTTCGATGCAGGATTGCTGCGCATCGACGACGATACGGGCAGGCATGAACGCTGCCTGCTCATCGGAATGGGGACACAGGGACAAATCGTCCTGTTGCGAATCTCCACAGGCGACAAGCAGTTACGAAACAGCACGTCCTCTGTCACGAGTCAGCGACGAAGGATTTAAGGCTGATCTGCTCTATTGATCTTCTACTTGTCTGTTCATATGGTGCATTTCCCACTAAAAAAAGTCCGCGATATGCCCTGGCTTTTGGGGCTGGAGATGCGACGGCGGCTGACCTATCCGCTGGTGCGGATACAGTTCGCGTGGCAGGGCATCACGTGGAAGCCCGGCTGGCGCATCTTTGGGCGGCCGATCATTCAGAAGCATCAGGGCAGTCGAATTGAAGCGGGTCCGGGACTGGTGCTGCGCTCCTGGCCGCGGTCGAATCCGCTGGCGCCCACGCACCCGGTGGTGCTCTCTACCCGTAATGCCGATGCTGAACTACGGATCGGGTCCGATTGTGGGTTCACGGGGGCCGTGGTGGTCGCGGGAGAGCATGTGTCGATTGGCGACCGTGTGCAGGTTGGCGGCAACGCACAGATCGTAGACACCGACTTTCATCCGCTGACGCCCGAGGGACGCGCTGCTGACTTCAACGCCGGGTCCACGCGTCCCATTCTCATCGAGGACGATGTCTTCATCGGCATGAACGCGCTTATCTTGAAGGGAGTGACACTGGGCGAAGGATGCGTGGTTGGCGCGGGCAGCGTCGTCTCACGCGATGTGCCCCCACGCACCATCGTAGCCGGGAACCCGGCAAAG
>CAZBTM010000440.1:0-1613 GCA_964494425.1 uncultured Rhodothermales bacterium
CTACCTTCTGACGCACGAGCTCAAAGTCCGAAATCGGACGCTTGAACTGGTAGCGCGTCTGGGCCCACTTAATGCCCTGGTCCATGGCCGACTTGGCCGCGCCCGTAACGCCCGCCGAGAGCGTGCAGCGTCCGTAGTTCAGGCACGACAGCGCCACGTTGAGTCCGCGGCCCTCTTTGTGCAGCATGTTTTCCTGGGGTACCCGCACATCGTTAAAGCGGATGCGCGCCTGCCACGTGCCGCGAATCCCGGTCTTCGAGCGGTTCTTCTCAAAGATCTCCACGCCCTCCATATCCGGCGTACAGATGAGCGCGTTCACGCCCTTCTGCTCCAGCTCGCCCGTGTCGGGGTTCTTAACCATGTTCTTGCACATCACGGTAAAGAGCCCGCTGAGTGCGCCCGAGGTGGACCACTTCTTCTCGCCGTTCAGGATGTAGTCGCCGTCTTCGGTCTTCACCGAGAACGACTCCTGCCCCGCCGCGTCCGAGCCCACGTTCGGCTCCGACAGGCAGAACGCCGAGAGCTTCTCGCGCGCCACCATGGGCAGGTACTCATCTTTCTGCTCCTCATTGCCGAACATGACGAGCGCTTTGCATCCAATAGACTGATGCGCCGACACCATCACTGCAGTCGAAGCGCAGTGCTTGCCGATCAGCTCCAGCACGCGGTTGTAGCTGGTCACGCCCAGCCCGAGTCCGCCATACTCTTCGGGGATGATCATGCCCATCACGCCCATGTCGAAGAGGCGCTCAATGCACCACTCCGGAATGTGCTCTTCCTGGTCGATTTCGACGGTGGGGTGCTCGTTTTCGAGGTAGTCTTCCAGCTCCTCCAGCAGCGCATCGCAGGTGTCGCGCTCCTCCTTCGACTCGCGCGGATACGGAAAGACCAGATCCTCGCGGAAGCGTCCCCAGAACACGTTCTTCATGAGGCCCATGTCTTCAGGCTCGGGGCCCATCATGGTCTCAATGTTCTCAATCATCTCCTTGTCTTGCTTGGAGACGCCCTTTATATTGCTTAAGCCTTTGTTGGCCATGATGATAGCGGTTGTTGTGGCAGATCAGTGAACCATGTGGGGGCCACCGGCAGGCACGCGGACCTAACCGCGCGAAGTGCAGACGAGACGCTGCGTGGAAGTGCTTCCACCGGGAGCGTTGAGTTGTAGTTAACGATCGGATCACAGTTCCTTTTATACCCGCCCCTGTACGAAAAGTCCATACGTTTTCGGTTGTAGATGCGTAGCAGAAGAGCTACGTTGAACAAACATTCCGCGCCCCGATCTCCATTCCCTGCTTTTAGCTTCCATGTCGTTCGTTCAGCGTCTCCGCACGGCCCAACACGCGTTCGCATCGCGCGTGTGCGTCGGACTCGACCCCGTCCCCGAGCGCCTCCCCGCCCCCTTTGCCGACCATCGCACCGATCCGCAGGCGCTGGCGGACTTCTGCATCGCCATCATCGAGGCCACCGCGCCGCACTGCTGCGCCTACAAGCCGAACCTGGCCTTCTTCGAGGCACAGGGCGCTGCCGGATACGCCGCGCTCGAATCCGTCATCGACGCCATCCCCGACACCCACTGCTGCATCGCCGATGCCAAGCGCGGCGATATCGGCCAC
>CAZBTM010000441.1:0-1611 GCA_964494425.1 uncultured Rhodothermales bacterium
GCCTCGAAGGGGATGTCGTCTTCCCACGCCATCCCAATGAGGCGCGTCACGTCTTCTTCGCTCAGGTCGTATGCTTCAGCAATGGGCATTGCGTTGGACACAACGTTAAGAAAATAGATGCTGTTATTCGATGTCCCTAATGCCACATTGGGTGCGGAGATTGCAAAGATCTGTGTACGTATGCATGGACAGACCGAACGGGCGTACCCACGCTTCCGGCTAAGCAACCGTTATGCTGCGTCGATTTTCCAGGCGGTACCGCTTGCATCTTTCAGGGGATGCTTGCATACGACGCTCGTACGGGCTTACTGATCAACGAACCTACATCTCCCTGTGGCTGCACTTTTTTTCATCGTGGGCTGTCCGCGCTCGGGCACGACGCTGGTGCAGCGGCTGCTGTCTGCGCATCCGGAAAGCACCGTGCTGCCCGAGACCTTTTTTGTGCGCCGCCTAATGCCGCCTGACACGGCCCTCGATAAACCGTTATTGCAAAGCGAGCATAACGTGCTGGTGCGGGCGGTGCTACAGAGCGAAGCGTGGAATGTGCAGAATCTCCCTGAAGAAATCTTGCATCGCGAAGTCCAGCGCCAGCCGCAGACCGGGGCGGGCGTCTTGCGGGCGTGGATGCACGCAACGGCTCAGGCACACCGCGTACCCGTCGTAGGCGAGAAGACGCCCGATCATGCGCTGCAGGTGTCTGCACTGCATCGTGCCCTGCCTGAGGCCCGCTTTGTGCACGTGGTTCGCGATCCGCGAGCGGTGGTAAACTCGTGGCGCTCGGTGCCGTGGTCCTCGGGCTACGTGTGGCGCGATGCCGATCTGTGGCGCGAGCGCGTGCAGGCGGTGCGGCAGGCTCCGGCGTCGGCGCCCGTGCACACGGTGCGCTTTGAGCAGCTCGTGCAGGCGCCGACTCCCACAATGCAGCGTGTGGCGGCGTTCTTGGGGCTTTCGCCCGGTCATACGTGGACGCGCGATGACGTCGATGCCAAGCAGGTAGCGATGGACGCTGAGGCCGAGCCATGGAAGCAGAATGCACTCGCGCCGATCGATCCGGCGGTAGCCACGCGCTGGCGGAGCACGCTTCCTGAGGCAGATCAGGCGATGGTGGAGCACATGGCCGCGCGCGAGATGCAGCGGTGGGGCTACATGCCCGAGGCATCGGCAGCGGCGCGGCGGGCGGCGGCCTGGCGGAGGCCGCGACAGCACATCCGATGGAAGGCGGACCTGCTCCTCCAGGAATGGACTGTTGGATCGTAAGCGGAGCCCTAAAAGACTGTATCCGTATGGGGCACGCGTGCTGCCGCTCCTTTGCTTTCCTCTAAATCTAATGGGGTGTTAAACCATCACAGCGCCATTAGGAGACGCAGGGCATGGTTGGTTCGGCACGGTGAAGGTTCGCCCCGTTGTGAAGGAGATCCCTCGACTGCGCTCGGAATGACATCTTGAAGATGCCACTCCGTATTTTTCTTAAGCTGCTGATTATATGACTCTTGGCTATCTGCATGTCGGTGCATCGGAGCACGGTGTGCACCGGTACGGGGCGCTGTTGGCGCAGGCGGCGCGGGCGCATACGGAGGCTGATGTGGTAGCGGCGGACCTGGAACTCACGGG
>CAZBTM010000442.1:0-1604 GCA_964494425.1 uncultured Rhodothermales bacterium
CGCCTCGAAATCTGGACTGACGTGCCGGGCCTCTTCACCGCCAACCCGCGCGACATTCCCTCGGCGCGGCTTTTGAAGCGGCTCACCTACAACGAGGCGCAGGAGCTGGCCACGATGGGCGCGGCTGTGCTGCATCCACGTTGCATCGACCCGGTGCGCACGCACGGCATCCCCCTGCACGTGCGCTGCACCGACGCGCCCGACCTTGAGGGCACCGCCATCCGCGACGACGTGCCCGATTATGGTCCGCAGGTGAAGGCGATCTCTGCGAAGGACAACGTCACCGCCATCTCTATGGACACCCTGGGGATGTGGCAGCAGGTGGGCTTCCTGGCGGATGTCTTCAGCGTCTTCAAGCATCACGGCCTCTCCATCGACCTGGTGGCCACGTCAGAGGCGAACGTCACCGTGACGCTCGACCCGGTGGCCAACGCGCTCGATCCCGACACCATCAACGCGGTGGTGCGCGACCTGAACGCGTTCTGCAACGCCCGCGTCATTGGGCCGTGTGCGGTGGTCAGTCTGGTGGGACGCCACATCCGTGCGCTGCTCAGCGATCTGGGACCCGCGCTGGAGGTGTTCGACGAGCAGAACATCTACCTGGTCTCGCAGGCGGCCAGCGATCTCAACTTCAGTTTTGTGGTGGATGCGGAGCAGGCGCCCCGGCTGGTGCGCGAGTTGCATGCCGAGCGGTTCAGCGCCCGCCCCGCTGATGAACTCTTCGGGCCGTCGTGGTCGGAGCTGTTCGACACCGACGAGTCCGACGCGGAGGCGACGCCGCCCTGGTGGCAGACCGAGCGCGAGGCGCTGCTTACCCTGGCCGACACCACCAACACGCCTGGCTACGTCTATCACGCCCCCACGCTGCGCACCCACGCCCGGCAGCTTACGGCGCTGGAGGCGGTGGATCAGCCCTACTACGCCGTGAAGGCGAACCCGCACCCCGACGTGCTCCGCTGCCTGTACGATGAGGGCCTGGGCTTTGAGTGCGTATCGCTGGGTGAGGTGGAGCGCGTTTTTGAGGCCATCCCCCAGGTGGATCCGCAGCGCGTGCTCTTCCAGCCGAACTTTGCAGCCATCGACGAATACCGGGCGGCCTTCGAGCAGGGCGTGCGCGTGACGCTCGACAACGTGCAGCCGCTCGACACGCACCCCGAGGTGTTTGCAGGGCAGACCATCTTCCTCCGCATCGATCCCGGACGCGGGCACGGCCATCACCGCCACGTGCGCACTGCGGGCGCGCAGTCGAAGTTCGGCATTGTCCCCGACGAACTGCCCCAGGCTCGTACGCTGGCCACCGAGCACGACATTCGTATCGAAGGACTGCACGTGCATGTGGGCAGCGGCATCACCCAGGCCGAGCCATGGGCCGACATCGCCGCGTTTCTGGGCTCGCTGGCCGAAGACTTCCCGGACGTGGAGATTCTAAACGTGGGGGGCGGACTCGGCGTGCCCGAGCGGCCCAATGGCGACCGGCTGCCGCTGGATGCGCTGAACGAGCGGCTCTCCGCGTTCAAGCAGTCGCATCCCCAATACGCCCTGTGGATGGAGCCGGGCCGCTTTCTGGTGGCTGAGGCCGGCGCGCTGCTCGCCCGCGTTACGCA
>CAZBTM010000443.1:0-1602 GCA_964494425.1 uncultured Rhodothermales bacterium
CAGCGACACCCTGCGATCGTTGAGCGGCTGCACACCGCGGTAATTGTTGGTCGGCATCAGTTCCTGCAGCAGCTTTACCTGCTCATGGCCGAGCATGAAAGGCTCCTCGAACACTACCCAGTGCACGTTCTCCGAACAGGGCGGCGTGGTGAGTGATCCCTCGTAGTGAAAGCGCGGCGTCATTGAATTGGGGAGCGCGTCGCTGAGATCGTAGGCCTCGTCGATGAGTCTGGTTTCTCCCGCTGCCAGGGGCAGGTGGCTCTCGAGTACCTCATAGGCGGGGCTCGGATTGCCTTCGTAGCCCATCACGGCGAGCACCGCGTACTCATCGCGCTCTTCGCTGTAGTGCACCATATGCAGTTCCAGGGGGAAACGCACGCCGTTGAGCGTGTGCTCGGAAGGCTCGTGGAAATGGATCTGCTTAAGGGCGAAGCGCTCGCCCATGAACTCGATCTCGTCCCCCGCGGTAAAGTTGTACTGGATTGAGTGGCCGTTGTTGGTAACGGAGTGCACCAGCGTCGCCGATGAGTACTCGAGCGTGAGTGGAAAGGAGGCCTGCGTCTCCGGCTGCGTATCGGTGCGGATGATGTTCACCGGTGACTGCCGCATTCCGTTGCAGGCCGCGCCTTCTTCGAGCTCTGTCCAGTGCTCGGGGCCGGCTTCGCCCTGGTAGGTCCAGCGGGTTTTTTCTTCGGTCTGTGCTGTTGCGCAAAGCACCATGGCCACGGTAGCCCAGCTCTTTCGATTCATTCGTGCTCCTCCGCCACGGCGCAGATGCCGACAGTATGAACCGGCAACCCGGCTGTAGCTTTGATGAAGGTCAGTGCTTCGCGAGCTTGCTGGATGTCATTGCGTGACGCCGCCACTGGCATTCGCACCTGCAGTAAAGAACAAAGCGTGGCGCATTGTTTGTCCCGCGTGTTTCTTGCTGTCGCCGAATCTTGCGAAGGCCCCGACGGCGGGGTTTACTCGGGCTGGGAAGACAGGATCATTCGTGCCGTAGCGGCGGCGTTGTCGAATAACGGGAGCAACCGGTGGAACCCAGCATCATCTCGGTCTGTACGCCCGAGCGTACTGGCGATCGCGCCGCGTGGGTGGTCGAGCGTTGTGGTGGTCCGCTGTTTACGGTGAATCGATGGGTGCCCGCGGGATTCGAGCAGTACATCCAGATCTGTCCGCCTGCCTGGCGTATGCCGATGAACCGGCGCGACTACGAATTCTCGCCATCGGATCGGGACCCGCGCTATCCCTGCAACCTGACGCCCGTTCCCTGGGCGACCGTGGCCGCCGCCCGTGGCCATTCCATCGGTCCCTACACAAGTTTCCACGATCTGACTCCCCATACGCAGATGGAATCGGCTCAGCCGGGTGACTACCTGGGACCGCTCGAGGAGACACCCACGGGTGCCATTATCGATGCCGTGGGAGAAGCGGTGTTGTCCTTCAGCGGCGCCGGTCAGGAGTGTCTGGTCGCCGTGTGGTCGGGCTTCGGCAGCCGGGAGATCGACCAGCTCCATGCCCGGAAAGCGGCGATGATCACCGGTATGGGACAACAGGAGCACTTCCTGCTCAGCGCCGATGTCGCCACCGTGATCGGCACCT
>CAZBTM010000444.1:0-1596 GCA_964494425.1 uncultured Rhodothermales bacterium
ACGCAGCGGCCTTCATGCAGCGCATCACCTCGCTGCCCGAGCGGCTACGCTCCCGCATCCCCGCCATCTACCGCGGCACGGCCATCGACCAGCGGCACTCGGCTGTTGCCGACTTCGCCAAAGACGATCCGTCAGAGTTCACGTTCTTCCCGCCCACATGGTCGCTTGAACCGGCCCCCTCTACGTCCGATCGCAACGCCAAATACCGCGAGGCGATCCTACCGCTCACGCAGCGCGCCGCCCGCCAGGCGCTTGCGCAGTCGGATACAGAGGCCGCCGACATCACTCACGTCATCGGCGTAAGCTGCACCGGGTTTTTTGCGCCGGGATTCGACATCCATCTCGTTAAGGAACTGGGACTTCCGCCTACCACCCAGCGCACGTTTATCGGATTCATGGGCTGCTACGCCGCCTTCAATGCGCTCCGCGTAGCCCACAGCTTCTGCCAGTCGCAGCCCGATGCGCGCGTGCTCATTGTGTGCGCCGAGCTGTGCACGCTCCACTTTCAGGTGAACGATGCGCTCGAAACTGCTGTCGTCAACGCGCTCTTCGCCGACGGATGCGCCGCGGCCATCGTCTCGCAGCGCGACACAGTGCCTGCAGGTGGGCTTGAGTACGTCACGTCGCGCACCACGATGGACGACGACTCGATGGACTACATGACGTGGGACATCGGCGACACGGGCTTCCAGATGGGGCTCTCTTCCCACGTGCCCCGCGTCATTGCCGACCACCTGCCCGGCTACGTGGATGCGCTTGTACCCAACGAAGCCGCCGTCGACTTCTGGGCCATTCATCCCGGCGGACGCGCCATCGTCGATAAGGCGCAGGACGTCTTGGGACTGTCGGATGCAGACGTTCACGACTCGCTGGAGGTCTTGCGCAACTATGGCAACATGAGTTCGCCCACCATTCTGTTCGTTCTGAAGCGCATGCTGGAACAGGGCCCGCAAACCGGTACGCATGGCGTAGCCATGGCCTTCGGTCCGGGTCTCACAATTGAAGGCACGCTGTGGAAGTGGGGTGGGTGAAGGATGGATGGACGGGGGGATTAGGAAACTAACGCCTACCGGGCCAGCGTTGAAGATCGAAAGAATGCAATTTCGCATTGGTAGCACACCGTTATGGCCGCAAAAGCAACGACATGCCGGATTGACGAGGAGGCAAAGCTAACGCTTCCTGAAGAGATGATGACGCGAAATCGCATCACAAAGGGAGATCGTGTCCAAATCATTGAGACGGATCAGGGACTTCTCATTACGCCGTACGATCCCACACTGGAGGAAGCACTGGAGCTCTACAAAGAAGGAGCTGAGTCGTACAACGATGCCCTTCGTGATTTAGCGTAACCATGCCTGATTCTTCTTCTGATGAACCACGTTGGTTGTCGCGTACAATTTGAGCCATCAGGCAAGCTCATGAAACGCATCGTCGTGCGTATCCATGAACGCCCGCGCGTCCTCGACAGTGTTTGCTTCTTCTGGATCGCGCAATGTCAGATGCAGGCCATCGGCAGTTGGCACAGCAAACACCGTATCCCCTTCTTTCGCATTCAGCGCGTTGACAGCGTCATCGGAGAGGACGATGCCGAGCGAG
>CAZBTM010000445.1:0-1588 GCA_964494425.1 uncultured Rhodothermales bacterium
CCAGGGATCAAGTTGCGTTCCCTGTTCGGCCAGCTTGGCGCGAACGGCGTGGGCCAGAGCCAGATCCATATTGTCGCCGCCCAGCAAAATATGCTCGCCCACCGCCACCCGCACCAGTTCCAGGGAACCGTCGCGTTCAGTCACGGCGATCAGCGAAAAGTCCGTCGTGCCGCCGCCGATGTCGCAGACCAGGATCTTCTGGCCCGGCTCGACGCGCCGGTCGTCATCGTCTACGGGCCCAACGAAGCTGGCAAAACCGCGCTCTTCTCGTTTGTGCAGTCCATGCTGTACGGACTGTACCCGCCTGCGCCCGATCGCCATCCGTATGCGCCCCACAGTGGCGCCGTCATCAGCGGCGAGGCCGGGCTGCACTTGCAAAACGACGATCGCCTTACGGTGCAACGCCGCCTGCAGAGCAGTCCGCAGGGCCAGCTTACCGATGCCGAGGGCCACACGCGCATCCTAAATAACGAAACGCTGCCGCCCGTTACGCACGTGTCGCGCTCGGTCTACGAGACAGTGTACGCCCTCACGCTTGGCGACCTGGTGACGCTGCACGAGCAGAACGCCTGGGCTGAGATTCAGGACCGCCTGCTCGGGGCCGTCAGCGTTGACACAGTGCGCCCGGCGCGGGCCGTTATTGGCGAACTCGACGACGAGGCCAATGCGCTGTGGCGAGCCGACCAACGCGGCACCCCCGAGGCCCAGGCGCTACAGGCCGACCGTGAGCGCCTCTACCGCGATCTTCAGAAAGCCCGCGCCCGCGACGAGAAGATGCGCACCGTGCACCATGCACGCGTCGAACGCGCCGAACAGATTGATGCGCTGGAGACCGAACAGACCCAGCTTCGCATTGCTCAGCACCGCGATGAACGCCTGCGCCCGGTCTACATGGTTCTGAATCAGATCGAGCAGAACGAATCCCGGGCCGGCGACCTTTCGCCCTACGACCACATCGGCGATCCGGAGCAGGAACGGGCCGCCTTAGAGGCCGACCTGGACGCCCGTGCCGACGAGCTGGAGCAGCTCCGCGAGCAGCGCACCACGCATCAGAATGCGCTCAATGCACGTACCGAAGCGGATGACGCCCTCGTTCGCCATGCTGCCGACATTGCCGCGTGGCCGCAGCGCATGGAGCGCATCGAAACCGAACGCGCTACGCTGGCCGACGACCGCGAGGCCGTGCGCCGCGCCCGTGCCGAGCGTGAACAGGCCGCCGAGTGCCTCAGCGAGCCGTGGCAGAATGACTTCGCCGAGCCCATCAAAACGCTGCGCCTGTCCGAGCTGCGTACGCGCATCCAGGCGTACACCGAGGCCGCCGCCACTCTGCGCGAGGCCCAGGCCGAAGCCGAAACGCTGCAGCCCAACCGCACCGCCTCCATGCAGCCCGTATGGGCGTTAGGGGGAAGCGGAGGGCTCCTGCTGCTCACGTACATCCTTACCGGATCTACGCTGGCGTTGTCTGTCACCGGAGCGCTCCTTGTCGCGGCAGGGGTCTGGGGCTGGCATGCCAAGGAGCGTGCCACCGCACACGCCGAGCGCCTCGACGCCCTGAAACTGGAGCGGAAGCAGTCCAAGGCCACAGCCC
>CAZBTM010000446.1:0-1563 GCA_964494425.1 uncultured Rhodothermales bacterium
CAGCCCGCTGCTGGGGGCGCCGCGCTCCTCCGGCATCACCGAGCGGCGCAGCACGGCCTCGAAGACGCGGTGGTCGAGCAGGCTCTGGAACCGGGCCCCCGCCCGCGCCAGCACCCGCGCGCGGGCGAAGTCGAGCACATTCTCGATTAGCGCCGAGAGCAGTTCGCTCTCGCGCATGATCATGACGTCGTCGCCGTCAAGGTTGAAGAGATTGTAGTGGGCCTCCTCAATCAGTGTCTCGCGCTCGGGGCGCGTCGTAAGGCGAATGGGCTCGACCGACTTGATGCGGAAGGGCTCAATAATCGTATCCATAGGCAGCGGATGCAGAATAAGTAACGAACAAGGAACGGCGCGGCCTCAACATACAAAACGGAATGCAAAAAGCGAGCATTCCCTGGATTCTGCAGGTTGAATCTGGAGCTATTTACGCGCCTGCAGGAGGAGCAGTAGCGCAACGGTAGCAAAAAGAGCGTGGGGAATCCAGGTGGTAAGCCACGGGTCGAGGGTTTCGGCGTAGCCAAAAGGCTCGCTCAGTTTCTGCGCGGCCAGGTAGAGCAGCGCCACGAACAGCCCAATCCCAAAGCGTACGGCCTGTCCGCCGCGGCGCCGCACCGCGGCCAGGGGGACGGCAATGAGCACAAGAATGAGGTTGGCGACCGGGTACGCAAACTTGTTGTAGTAAGCCACGAGCGGGCGTCCCAGCTGCCCGGCCCCGGAGCGCTGCAGAGATTCGAGGTAGTAGCGCGCTTCGGTGACGGTCATTGCTTCCACATCGCGAGCCGTGCGGGCCAGGTCGCGCGGCGTAATCTGCAGGGTAGTATCCATGCGCGAGTGGTAGGCCTGCTGCATGGGCTGGTCGTCGGGAAAGGTGCGCTCGGTGACGCCCACCATGCGCCACACCTGCAGCGAGTCGACCCAGTCCATGCGGTCGGCGTCGAAGCGTTCGCGCAGGTGCTGCTGCTCGTCGAAGCGTTGCAGGGAGACGTGGTGCGCGCGCTGCTCGCCCGTGTCGTAGTAGCCCACCGACACGATGCTGCGCGGGTCGTTCTGGCGATGAATCTCGCTCACCTCAATCGTCTGGCGCTCTGGATGTAGGTATTCATTGTCGTATTGCACCACGACCTCATTGGCACGAGGCACGACCCATCCGTTGAACCCGAACATAACCAGCGTGAGCGTGACGCCTACCAGCAGATATGGACGCATCAGGCGGTAGAGCGACACGCCCGAGGTTTGGAGTGCAATGAGTTGCACCTCTTGGGCAAGCTTCCCCGTCACGTAGATGCACGATAGGAAGATGGCCAGCGGAGAGATGAGGCGCACGATTTCCGGAATGTAGGCCGGATAGTAGACCCGGAAGATCTCGCTCATGTCGGCGCCGCGGTCCACAAAGTCGTCGTTGTACTCGACCCAGTGTAGCACAATGAAGAACACGATCAGCGCAGATACAAAGAGCGCAAAGCCCTTGAGTACGCGCGCCACAATATGCCAATCGAACCGAGTCACCGAAGGAGGCGTGAGGCGTAAGTCGTAGGAACGAGGAGGATGTACAGGCACCTGCCA
>CAZBTM010000447.1:0-985 GCA_964494425.1 uncultured Rhodothermales bacterium
GAAGTGCGCGTGTACACCACCACTCACGAAGGCGCTCCCTACGTGGCCGTCGACGTAGAAGACACCGGTGTAGGCATCAGCGAGGAGTTCAAGCCGTTCTTGTTCGAAAGCTTCAGCCAGGAATCGGACGGCCTGACGCGCGAGTTTGACGGCTCGGGGCTGGGACTGGCGATCACAAAGCAGCTCGTGGAGGCGATGAACGGCATCATTACGGTCGATTCCATCATTGATGTCGGCAGCACCTTTACCATCGCCTTCCCCCGCGCTGACGAACACGAGCGGCCCACCCAGGAAGCGCCAGGCACGCGTCCTGTGGACGACCGTGACGCCCACGTGCACTTGGTCGAGGACAACGACAATACGGTCTTCCTGATGCAAAATTTGCTCGGCGATCAGGTTGATCTCTCGGTGTCTCTGAATGCGGCGGATGCGGTGCAGCGTGCCCAAGACGAAGACTTCGACCTCTTTCTGATTGACATTAACCTGGGCGCCGGAGGTAGCGGGGTGGAGGTTTTGCAACGGCTGCGCGAAATGGAGCGCCACGCCAACACGCCCGCCGTGGCCGTCACCGCCGTGGCCATGCCGGGCGACCGCGACAAACTCCTTAATAAGGGTTTTGATGACTACCTCGCCAAACCTTTCGAGGCCGACGACCTCATCGAGATCGTGAACCGGCACCTGGAGGCGTGAGCAGGTCGTGCCCCCGACTCCTGTCGGGATGCTCACCATGAATGACAACTGCTCGTATGGTGTCATCCTGAGCGGATGCCGACGGCCACCTCGACAGAAGTCGAAGGATCTCCCGCACGTCCAGCAGCGCCTCGCATCCCGCAGGCATTTGCCAACTGAGGGGGAGATGGTTCGGTGCGCTTCGCTTGCACTCTAAAAGCACTTCTTCCCTCCGGTCAGGACGCTCACCATGACACCTATCCGTAGCTTGTCATCTTGAGCGAGGCGCAGCCGAGTCGAAAGATCTCCTGCACGC
>CAZBTM010000447.1:995-1563 GCA_964494425.1 uncultured Rhodothermales bacterium
AGCCCCGCACCCGCCAGGCGCCCGCCATATGAGCCGGAGATGGTTCGACTCCCGGATTTGCCGTCCGCTCACCATGACACCACAGTGTGGGGCTGTAACCCTGACACGTTACGATGGCAGGCACATCGGGTCATGCCGTCCCGCGCTTTCCGTCAGCAACGGCTGCCCTACGCGATGGCCCGCACGTACCACGTCTACATCATGAGCAACCGGCACCGGACGGTCCTCTACATTGGCATAACCGGCAATCTGGACCACCGCGTGCACGCCCACCAAGACGGCACGGGCAGCGCATTCACAAGGCGCTACAACGTGACCGATCTGATCTACGCTGAGCCGTATGCGGATGTCGATGAAGCCCTGCGTCGCGAGAAGCAGTTGAAGCGGTGGACCCGCGCGAAGAAGCTGGGGCTTATCCGCCGCCAGAACCCCACGCTGCAGACGCTCCAGGGTCCGTACGGGTAGCATGCTCACATCCCGCAGGTAGCTGCCGCAGGTGCAGGAGCCGCTTGTACATCGGCCGCGTTGGCGCCGCTGCCGGCCGGCAGGGCCACGCGCAGGGTATCTT
>CAZBTM010000448.1:0-1539 GCA_964494425.1 uncultured Rhodothermales bacterium
GTACGGGCGCGCTGCATGAGGCGCAGTCGTCGTATCCATTGTGGTGGGCAGATAGAGACGACGAGTGTTTAGCACATCGCATCACATCAACTCCACTCTACTGAAACTGCGGATCCACCGGCGTTCGGGCCAGGTGGTTCACGTAGTTGCTGATCGTTTTTACGCCGATCAGGCCCACAATTTCGTACAGTTCGGCGGTGGTAAGACCGGCCTCTTCAAACTCGGCGCGGTCTTCGTCGCTGAGCCAGCCGCGTTTGCCCAGCAGGCGCTTCGTGGCACGGGCCAGCAGGCGCTGCCGTTCTTCTTTGGGCAGGCCGCCATCCACCAGTTCTTCGATGACGTCGGCGTCGAGTCCGGCCTGGGCACCGGCGGCGCCGTGGGCTTTGGTGCAGTAGTGGCAGTCGTTGTACCCCGAAATCGTGAGGATGACAAGCTGCTGCTCGGCAGGGCTGAGCACGCCGTTGCTCAGGTGGCCGTTGGCTTTCAGGTAGGTTTCAGCGACGGCGGGGTTCTCCGACGCCAGTTCGTCGATGAGATTCGGAACGAAGCCAAACGCGTCTTTAGCCGCGTCGCGAACGGCATCGGCACGGTCTACAGTGGAGGTTGCCATATCAGTACAGGGCGCTGGTTATAAAGTGTATTCGACACGCCGCGAGGTTGCTCGCATGCGCATCCCCTTCGTACGTTGCCCCCTTGTTGTGTTACACTCCAACCTGCAACGAGGTCGTTATCTACGTGTGAGAACACGAAAAGCGGTGGGTTGCTCGAAGTGTGCCCCCAGAGGACTTCTTGAGGGGGCCTCCATAGCTGGGAGACGTGCACCAAATACTCTTTGGGATCGGGCAGTGGTTTGGTGCTAAGTGATGGAAGGCCTATGCCCGTAGCTGGAGACTGGAAGCGCCGCCTGGCGCGGACGTCTCCAGCGAGAGCGAACGGGGTAACTTGTGCCAAATGCCATCGGCACCGTTGGCACGCCGGTTGGTGGTAGGAAATCTTCACGGATGGATCATTCCCGACATATGCGCTGCACGTCGCATTCTACGCGTGTGCGTCCTATGTTGGAGATGATGCTTGCTTGTCTCATCCCTCTTGCTCTGCCATGCCTGCCGACTACGCTGAACCGCGCCCCAACGTGCTGCTCCACGGCGGCACGGTCATCGATCCATACGCCGAAACTACCACGCGCGCCGATGTGCTCATCCGCAACGGGCACATCGATACGGTAGCTCCCGACCTCGATGCGGAGGTGGACGACACGGTGCCACGCGTGGACTGCTCGGGACAGCACATTTCGCCAGGCTGGGTGGATATGCACGTGCATCTGCGCGAGCCGGGCTTTGAGCACAAGGAGACGATTGCCTCGGGCATGCGCGCCGCGGCGTTTGGCGGATTCACCGACATCGCTTGTATGCCCAATACAAATCCGCCACTCGACACGCGGGCATCGGTGGGATTCGTAAAGCATCGTGCAGAAGAGGGGCCAGTTGCGGTCCACCCGATCGGATGCGTCTCGAAGGAGCGGGCGGGCGACACCTTGGC
>CAZBTM010000449.1:0-1518 GCA_964494425.1 uncultured Rhodothermales bacterium
GTGCAAACGGATACTGCCACGACGACAGCCCCATACCAGGCACCGCGTCGAAGCCATCGTGGCCCTGCAGCGCCAGATACGTAGGTACAAGCGCGATGTCCACCTCGTCCTGCATCACGCGGGCGGTGCACACCTCGGGCCGATGGCGCTCAATCGCAAAATCGACGTCGTCTTGCGCCAGCAGTCCGCCAATGAGGGCGTGAGCGGGCGCGTCGTCCCAAAGGGCAATGCGGGTGGGCATACACCAGAGCTATTGCGTGCAGAAGCTATCGCGGGCCGCACAGAGGGCGGCGTGCCGTTAGTTCGTTTTGCGGGCGCGGATGCGAGCGGACTTGCCGGTACGTTCGCGCAGGTAGTTGAGGCGAGCGCGGCGCACATGACCCTGACGCTTCACATCGATCTGGGCAATGCGCGGCGAGTGCACGGGAAAGATACGCTCTACGCCAATGCCGCTGGAAATCTTGCGGACGGTAAAGGTGGCGTTCGAGCCGCTTCCGCGCTTCTGCATCACCACACCTTCGTACTTCTGGATGCGCTCTTTGTCGCCTTCCACCACGCGCAGGTGCACGACGACCGTGTCGCCGGGCCCAAACTCGGGCAGGTCATCTTTGAGTTGCGTTGCTTCAACAATGTCAAGCAGATTGGTGGCCATGGTCTTAGGAAGTTTCAAGGTTAAACAATACGAATGCAGTGGGATGCGCCGGGCGCAGCATGCGCATTGGGCATCACTCTGCAGATACAACACGTTAGTCGGTAGAAGGCGCGGAGGCCTCAGCGGTTGAGGGCAGCGCTTCGGTGTCGTTGTTCAGCAAATCGGGGCGGCGGGTGCGCGTCTTTTCGAGACGCTGCTCATCGTGCCAGGCTTCAATGCGGGCGTGGTTGCCCGAGCGGAGCACGCTGGGCACTTCGTGGCCGCGAAAGACCGCCGGACGCGTGTAGGCCGGGGCATCCAACAGACCATCCTGGAACGAGTCGGTAAGTGCCGAGGATGCATCGCCCAGTACGCCGGGCACGAGCCGCACCACCGCATCCACCAGAACGAGCGCAGGCAGTTCGCCGCCGCTCAGCACGTAGTCGCCAATCGAGAGCTCGTGGGTGATAAAGTGGTCGCGCACACGCTGGTCGATCCCTTTGTAATGCCCAGCCACCAGAATGAGATGCTCATGCATCGACAGCTGGTTGGCGTGCGTCTGCTTCAGCGGAGTGCCGTCGGGCGTCAGGTAGACGACCGCGTCGGCGTTGCCGTCGGGCTGGCACGCTTCGATGGCGCGCACGAGCGGCTCAGGCTTGAGCACCATGCCCGCGCCGCCACCGAAGGGGTAGTCGACAAGTTCATCGGCGATGCGATCATGGCGGCCTTCGGCCTGCCGACGCCGGACAGCGACGACCCGGATCGAGCGGTTCGCACCGCGATCGCGATGATCCGCTCGCTCCACGAGTGGAACTCGGTCCGCTCGGCCAGCCCCTGCTGCAAGATCGCCTCGATGTCGTCGATCATGTCGATCGCCAGGTCCACAT